>DBAV01000182.1 GCA_002291875.1 Hyphomonadaceae bacterium UBA1001 | reverse complement strand
GCGCGATCACCTTGCCGCCGATCGCCGCCTGGATCGGGATCTTGAACAGATGCTGGGGGATCAGGTCCTTGAGCTTCTCGCACATCGCGCGCCCGCGCATCTCGGCGCGGCCGCGGTGGACCAGCATCGAGAGCGCATCCACCGGTTCGTCATTGACCAGGATCGACATCTTCACGAGGTCGCCAACCCGGTACCCTTCGATCTGATAGTCGAAGCTGGCATAGCCCTTGGAGACCGACTTGAGACGGTCATAGAAGTCGAACACCACCTCGTTGAGCGGCAATTCGTACACCAGCATCGCGCGCGCGCCGACATAGGACAGCTCGCGCTGGTTGCCGCGGCGGTCCTGACACAGCTTGATGATCGAGCCGAGATATTCGTCGGGCGTCAGGATGGTGGCGCGGATCCACGGCTCCTCGATGTCGCGGATCTTCATCACGTCCGGCATGTCGGCCGGGTTGTGCAGCTCCATCGCCGACCCGTCGTGCAGGTTCAGGTGATACACCACCGATGGCGCGGTCGCGATCAGCTCGAGATTGAATTCCCGGGTCAGGCGCTCCTGGATGATTTCGAGGTGCAGGAGTCCCAGGAAACCGCAGCGGAAGCCAAAGCCCAGCGCGGCTGATGTCTCCATTTCATAAGAAAAGCTGGCATCGTTCAGGCGCAGGCGGCCCATCGCCGCGCGCAGGTCTTCGAACTGGGCGGCATCGACCGGAAACAGACCGCAGAACACCACCGGCTGCACCGGCTTGAAGCCGGGCAGGGGTTCGGTCGTCGGGCGCTTTTCCTCGGTGATGGTGTCGCCCACGCGGCAATCGGCGACCTCCTTGATCGAGGCGGTGAAAAAGCCGATCTCGCCGGGCCCCAGTGTCTCGACATCTGTGGGCTTGGGGCGGAACACCCCGACCTTGTCGAGCCCATAGCTGCCGCCCGTGCCCATCATCTTGACGCGCATGCCCTTTTTCAGGACCCCGTCGATGACACGCACCAGCACAATCACGCCCATGTAGGCGTCGTACCAGGCGTCCACCAGCATCACCTTGAGCGGGGCGGCCGGATCGCCGGTCTTGGGCGGGGGCAGGCGCGAGACGATGGCCTCGAGCACCTTGTCGACGCCCAACCCGGTCTTGGCCGAGATTTCCACCGCCTCGGACGCATCCAGCCCGATCACGTCCTCGATCTGGGCCTTGACCCGTTCGGGTTCGGCGGCGGGCAGGTCCACCTTGTTCAGGACGGGCACGATCTCGAGGTCGGCATCGATTGCCTGATAGACATTGGCCAGCGTCTGGGCCTCGACGCCCTGGCTGGCATCGACCACCAGCAGCGCGCCCTCGCACGCCGCAAGGCTGCGCGACACCTCATAGGCGAAGTCGACATGGCCGGGGGTGTCGATCAGGTTGAGCACATAGCACTCGCCATCGGGTGCGCGATAATCAAGGCGCACCGTGTTGGCCTTGATGGTGATGCCGCGTTCGCGCTCGATGTCCATCGAGTCGAGGATCTGGTCGCGCATCTCGCGGTCCGACAGCGTGCCCGTCAGCTGGATCAGCCGATCCGAGAGCGTGGACTTGCCGTGGTCGATGTGCGCCACGATGGAGAAATTGCGGATCTTGTCGCGGGAAATCATGGCGCGGCAGGTAGCACCGCGGGCTCCGCGCTCCAAGGGCACCGATGCGTGACATCGAGCCCCGTGTGGACCGGGACCGGGCCCGGCCGAGGTTATCAGGGTTGCGCGATCGGCACCCGCGCCACTCGGCGGCGCGGCTTGCGCACAAAGGCCCATGCGCCCAGCAGCGCAAGAGACGTCATGCCCAGCCCCGCCGCGGCCCAAAGCCCATCGATGATGCGATCACCCACCTTTGCGGCGTGAACGGGATAAAGCGCGTTGAACATACGGTCGCCGGCGCCAAGCGCCAGGGCATCGACGGACGCGACGATGCGCCCGCTCGCGGGGTCGATGCTGAGGCTGGTGCGGCCATTGGGGTGCCATTCGGCTGGCTGTCGCAGGCGCAGCACGGCGGGCCTGTCCGGTGCCGCGGGCCAGATCGCGATGCGCGGTGTGGCATCCGCAAAGCGGTCTTGCGCTGCTGCGATCACCGCGGGCCAGGAGGTGTCGCCCGGACCGATCGGCGTGGGCGGTGTTCCGGCCGGATCGGGTGAGCCACTGGCGGTTGCCCAGCCGAGCACCGCGCGTGCCTGGTCCGAGAACACCATGGACGCACCCGTGACGGCAAGCACCAGGATGGGCAGCGCCATCATCACGCCGAGGTCGCGATGGTGGGCCAGGAGGTCGCGCCGTCGGCCCGAACGTGGCCAGACCCGCGCACCAAAACTGCGCGCGGCCGGCCACCAGATCATCACGCCGGTCAGCACCATTACGGCCGCCGCCAACCCGGCAATCCCTGCAATCATTTCGCCGGTTTCGCCCGCAAGCAGGCGGTGGTGCAGTTCGAACAGCCATTCCTCGGGCCGTCCCCCAGCGCTCCAGCGGTCGATCACCACACCCTGTGCATCGACATAGGCGCCGCCCCCGTCGGCAAATCCCAGTCGATGCAGCGCAAACCCCTCGGAAGCCAGCACCACATGGCGCAGGCCATCGGCGGCATGGGCGGCCTCGATGGCCTCGAGCTGGGCACCAAGCGACAGGGCGGGTTGGTGTGCGCCCGTCAGTGCCGGTGCGAACACCATGCGCAGCCAGTCGTCCTTGAACACCAGCAATGTCCCCGAAAGGCCCAGCATGGCCAGGATGAGGCACAGCCCGACCCCCGCCCATGCATGGACCTGTCGCAGCAGGCCCAACATCAGAATCGCCGCTCGACGCCGACCGAAATCACCCGCCCGCGACCGGCAAAGAAGCGCGCGCTGTCGGTCGGGCGCACCACCTGGCTGTTGTAGGTGATGTATTGGGTATCAAACAGGTTCGCGACGCTGAGCGTGACATCGCCAAAGCCGGCTGCATAGCGCGCGAAACCGTCAACCACGTCATAGCCGCCGAACCGTCCGGCCGTGGGTACGCCGGCAAAGCTGCGCTCGAGATAGCGCTGGTTCTGCAGGCGCAGCGACCATGGACCCGTATCGAGATCAATGGCCAGGTTCAGGCGGTCCGGACTGATGTTCGCGCCATCCAGGTCCTGGTCCACCCGGCCGTCACCATTGCCATCGGTACGACCTTCGACTGCGGCGTATCCGGCCGAAAGCGCCAGGCCTTCCACCGGCAGGTCCCAGCGTGCCGACACCTCGATCCCTTCGATCTCGGTGCGCTGGCGCTGGACCTCGAAGATATCGCCTGTCCGCAGGACCAGAAGCGCCCCCTTGTCGGAATTGCTGCGGAACCAGGCCAGCGACCCGCTGAGCCCGTATCCGTTCCATTCAAGGCCGATCTCGGTGTTGTCGGTCACTACCGGGTCAAGGTCCAGGAAGGTGTCGACGTCCTGGCCTGGCCGGTTCACCGCGCGCAGGATGCGTCCGACATCAGGCATGGTGAAGCCCTGCGCATAGGACGCGTAGGCTGACAGGCTGTCGGTCAGGTCGACGGTCAGGCCGGCATTGGTCAGGGTTTCCTCGAACTCGGGCGTCCCGCCTGACACCTGCTGCGGGCCATAGAAGAACAGCGTCTCATAGTCGCCGACTTCCAGCTGGGCGCGCTCATGGCGCACCCCCGCCGCCAGCGTCACCCGGCCGGACCACAGGGTCTGATAGGCCTGCAGGAAGGGTGCGGTGGAGGTGAAGGTGGTCAGCGGCACCCATTTGCGCCCGGTGGCGATCAGCTCCTGGAAGGTCTCGTCGCGCAGCACGTCGACACCGGCCAGAAAGCGCAGGCCCTCGATCGCGTCCAGCTCGCGCTCATAGCCCAGCCGCAGCCCGGTCTTGTCGGAATTGTTCGAGGATTGGTCGAACAGCCCGCCGCCGGGGCGGATGCGTGGATCCTGGAAGTCGGGAAAGATGCCGCCGCCGAACACGGACTCGAAATCCTGGCGATAGACCTGGCCGGTCAGCGTGCCGCCGAACAGGCTTTCGTCGCGCCAGGTGGCCGAAATCGTGCGCACCGTGTTGGTGGGCACCACACCGGGCGAACGGCCGCGTGTCGCGCTGGCCGGGATGCCGAGCGTGCGCGAGCCGGGCACCAGGACATAGTCGCCATCACCGTCGAGTTCGAATTGCTGGGCCATCAACTCGAGGCGCCGGTCAGGCCCGACGTCCAGTCCCGCCTTGAGGAACAGGGACAGGCTGGTGCTGTCCTGGATCTCGCCCTGGGTGCCTTCGATGCCGATCCGTCGTCCGTCGCCCGAATAGAACGCGCCGCGCCACTGGGCGGCCGCACCCACGGTCAGGTCGAACACGCCAAAATCGCGGCCTGCCAGCGCCCCGGTGCGCGCGCCGTGCCCATCGCCCTGGAACTCGTTGGCGGCCGAGACCTGGGCCATAACACGCCCCGTCCACGCGCCTTGGGATCGTGGGGCAGACGCGGTGACGTAATTGACCACCCCACCCGTCGCTCCGATGCCCTGGATGGCGTTCGAGCCGAAGATGACCTCGACCCGATCGACGAAGAACGGGTCGATGGTATAGCCCTCGCGTCCGCCGTCGCGCAGCGGATTGGACTGCGGCACCCCATCGATCAGGAAAAGCGGTCGGCGCCCCCGCAGGCTCTCGCCCTGTCCGGTCAGCTTTTCGCGGGTGGGCGAAAAGGATGGTATCAGGGTCGACACCACGTCGACCGCCGATCCCGTCAGCTGGGCCTGCTGGTTCAGGCGCTCGGCACCGATCACCTCGATCGTCGAGGGCAGGGCGCTGGCGGGCAGCGAGGTCCGCGCCGCCGTCACCACGATCTCCTCTTCGGACGTCGCGACGCCAGCGATGTCCTGATCCGGCGTCTGTGCATTGGCCGTGGCGAAGCCCGCCCATGCCAGTGTGGCCACGCCGATCAGCGTGCGTTGCATCCCCATTTTCGTCCCCCTGTCGCCGATCGCGACTGTGGCGACAGCATGCACATCTGCGAACGCTTCGCAATAGCAGTGTGCGCGTGCAGCGCATGCGACGCCGCGCCGCGCTGGCAGAGGGCTGCGGCATCGGAGGAGGGATCAGCGAGCCGGGGCGCGCTGCATCGCAAGACCCAGCGCGAGCGGATAGGTCAGGACAATGAAGGCAAATGTCCCCGCCACGCCCCATGGAACGGGCTGGCCCGCGCTGGCGACGGGCAGAATGAAGGCTGCCAGCCAGACGGTCTTGTAGACGATCTGGATCAGCAGGACCGGTGCCAGGGCGGCCGGCCAACGCAGGCCCGCCAGCAAGGCCAACAGGATCGCCAGCCACAGGCTGAACACCAGAAGGCGCAGCCCGTCCGAATTGGCGACCGCGTCCTGCATCACGAAGCCCTGGCCGGGTGCGGTGGCCATCCCGATGCACACCGGAACCAGGATGGCGATGTTGAGAAGGTAGGGGGCGATCAGCCAGCGCGGATTTCGGATCATGTCGGGGTCGTCTCCTCCAGGAGGCATCTGGTGCAACCCTGGCCCAAGTCCACGACCGTTTGCTCAAGGACCAGCTGGAAGGCCGGCACCACCGGCGCCCGCGC
>DBAV01000051.1 GCA_002291875.1 Hyphomonadaceae bacterium UBA1001 | reverse complement strand
GATGCCGCCGATCGGGGGCGGGGCGACGGCGGCGACGGTGACGGTGGAGGGCCAGCAGGTCGTGCTGCCCCCCTGGCCGATCCAGGCCGACAGCGAGCGCGTGGGTGCGGTGCGCCGAGCGATCCGCGACGCCATCCCCGCCACCGCCCACGCCGCCGTCGGCCACACCGACTGAGGCGCGCAAGGTTGGCCGGGCGCGGGCCGGTGTGGCCCCGCGAGATCGTAGCCACCCGGATGGTCAAACCGGCGCGCGAGAGTGTCCTGATCGAAGTCGCCGAGCGGACCCACCATGGCCTCGTCGCCAAACAACGCCATATTTTCACGTCATTGACATCGTTTGAAGAACATCCTATATAGTGGACGTGTTGCGGTCGTCACCGCACGGTGTCGGACCGCGACAGGGACAGGGAGGGGACAGGATGATGGCCACCATTCTACCGCGCCCGGTTCTGGCCGCCATGCACGCGCTCGGTGATACCGAACTCCAGCTGGAGGCCTTCTCCGAACACGTCAATCGCTGGCTGGAGCACCAGACCGCCGACGCGCCCGATGGCGGAATCGGCCGGCTGAACGACGGCGTGTCCGCGCGCCTGGTGCGCGACTATGTTTCACGCGGGCTTGTCAGCGCGCCCGATCGTCGTGGCAAGGAGGCCTATTACGGCGCCGGCCACCTCGGCCAGCTTCTGATGACGCGAGAGCTGACCACGCAGGGTTATCCGCTACGCAAGGCGGCAGAGCTGCTGCGCCTGACCTACAATGGCGAAATCGAGCGGGTGGTTGGTCGCCGAATGCCCCTGGCCGGCAGCGGCCGGGATGCGCTGAGGCTGAGCGTCAGGCCGCTGATGCCCGGTCCCGCGACGTACAATCCGGAGGATCCCCGCGAGGTGGCAAGCATGCTGCGCCGCCGCGTCTCCATGTCGCCGCCGGACGCCGACCCCTCGCCGATGGCGTACGCTCATGCCCCGTTGGAAGGCTTCGATCTTCCCACGATCGACCGCGTGGTCGAGATCGACGCGCTGCGCACCGAAGGACGTCGGCTGGTGATCGAGCTCGGCGGGTCCACGCCCACGCAGGAACGTGTGCGTCGCATCGAGATCACGCCGGACCTGGTCGTGATGATTGGCGAGGCGCGTCTGGAAACGCTCGGGCTCGACGAGGCCCGCCAGATCGGCACCGCGGTCGCTGGAGCGCTGCTCGACGCAAAGCTCGAAACGACGCCGACCCGCTCGAGAGGCAGCGGCCCGCCGCCCCATCCCCCCGACGGCTGACGCACCACCGTCCGACCCGATGAAAGACCACGCTGAAAGCCCGCCCTCCGGGCGAATGCCGACGCACGTCCTGCGCTCACCGTTTTCTGTTGCGAGTGATCCCATGCCCTTCGCCTTCCGCCCGCCCTGACCCCGGCACACCCGGAGCGTGCCGGCGCTCCCACGGCGGCGACCTTGCGTCGTGTCGTGCCCCCCATGTCCGCCCCGCCGGCCGGGCGCCCCCACCCTGACCTTGAACACCCTGCCCGAGGGAACCCCCATGCTTGTCTTGAGTCTCCAGCCCGAACGCGCCGCTTTGCCGGCCGGCGCCGCCCAAACCTTCGATATCCTGCTGAAGGCGACCGCACCTGCCGCCCCGCCTGAAGGGACCAGAAAACGCACGCCGCTGAACCTTGCGATCGTGATCGACAATTCGGGCTCGATGTCCGGCGAGAAGATCGTACAGGCACGTGAAGCCGCCGCCATGGTGATCGAACGGCTGACCCCCGGCGACCACCTCGCCGTCGTCACGTTCGAAAGCCAGGTGCAGGTCGTGATTCCGGCCGGACCGGTCACCGATACCAAAGCGGCCGCCGCCCGCGTTCGGTCGATCAGGACGGCGGGGCAGACGGCGCTTCATGCCGGATGGCTCGAGGGCGCCACCCAGGCGGCGCGCTTCGCCGCACCGGGCATCATCTCACACGTCGTGGTGCTCACCGATGGCGCAGCCAATGTCGGGATCACCGACCAACAGGGGATTTGCGCCGACGTGGTGCGCATGGCGGCTGCGGGCGTAACCACGACCACCTGCGGCTTCGGGCGCGATTTCGTCGAGACCCTGCTGCAGGCGATGGCGGATGCGGGGCGAGGCAAATGCTATTTCGCCGAACGCCCGCAGGATTTGCTCGATCGTTTCGAGGAGGAGTTCGAGCTGTTGCGCGATATGTGCGCGCGGCGCCTGCGCCTCAGGATCGTCCCGCGCCCGGGCGTCGCGATTTCGGTGAGCAATCTGGCGGCCCCCGATGCACATGGGCTGTGGAGCCTGCCCGACGTCGCCTATGGTGCATCCGCCTGGGCCATGCTGCGGGTGCAGCCGCCTTGCGGTCTGGTTGCCGGCTCGCAACTGGACCTCTTCCACGCCGAACTGGTGTTCCAGGACGGCGAAGGCGCCTCGCTGACGGCCGCGCCGGTCGTGATGACGCTGCCGGTGGTGCTGGCCGAGGCGGCGCAAGCCCTGCCGGCCGACCCGGAGGTCGTGGCCCGCGCCATCGAGGTCCGGATCGCCGACTTCAAGGAGCGGATCGCGGTGGCGACGCGCGACCATGACTGGGACGCCGCGCGCGCCCTGCTGGCGCAGGCCCGTCACGAAGCAAGCGGCAATCCCTGGGCGCTCGCCACGCTGGAGGCGATCGGCGAGCATGTGGAAAGCATGGACAGCCTGCTGGCCAGCAAGGAAGCCTTCTACAGCGCCAGGGCCGCCAAGTTGCGTCTCAGCGACTCCGAAGACTTGGGGGACGTGCTGATGACGCGCGAGTCTGCAAAGAAGCGGTATCTGCGCCGCAAGATCGCCGAAGGCCGCGACTCCAGCGGCGAGAGCTGACGCGGGACGAACCAGGGTGACGGCCGGCATGGAGTGTTCTCCGGGATCCGGCCGTCAACGGGCATCCGGCCGGGCGCGGCACCCCAGCGGCGATCGACCCGACCTTGTGGGTGGTCGGGTTGGCTCGAACGTCGCGTAACGGCTCGGCCCGCTGGCGGACCCGGGACCGTGCGGTCGTTCCGGGCCTCAGCGCGGTTCTTCGTCGGCGTCGGGTTCTTCGGACAGTTCCTCGATGTCGCCGCCGGCAAAGTCCTCGTCGTCGTCCAGCATCGGCACGTCGTCGGCGTCGTCGGCGACGATGTCCTCGTCGCCATCGGTTTCCGAGAAGCCGGCCGGCAGGGCGTCGGGGGTGGCCGGGGCGGCCTCGTCCTCGTCCTCGAGGATCAGATCGGGTTCGTCACCGACGCCGTCACCCAGCTCGGGCGTGACCTCCTCGGTGGTTTCCTCGACCGCGTCCTCCTCGTCGGTTTCGGCGGCGGCGGCGACCTTTTTCGGCGCGTCGTCGTCGTCGTCCTCGTAGTCCTGCTCATAGTTGACCGGCCGGGTGCGCACGCGCCGCAGCTTGACGGTGTCGTCGTCGGGGTCGAACTCGTGGTGGCATTTGGGGCAATGCGCCGGGCGGCGACGCAGGTCATAGAACTTTGCACCACAGCTGGGGCAGTTCTGTTTGTCGCCGAGCTCTGCTTTCGCCACGGGGGACCTTTCGCGCTGTGCGCCGGAGGAGGGAAGGCGGCGCGCTTGCCACCGTGCCTGCGGCTTGGCAAGACCCGCGCGCACCGCGCCGCCCGCGCGCCGGAGATGCCCACCCGCCATGCAGACCCTGACCGCGCACCCCGCGCGCCGACCGCTCTCCGGCACCGTCACCGCCCCGGGCGACAAGTCGTTCTCGCACCGCTCGCTGATCCTGGGGGCGCTTGCCGAGGGGCGCACCGAGATCACGGGCCTTCTGGAGGGGGCGGACATCATGGCGACGGCGGCGGCCATGCGGGCCTTCGGAGCCGAAGTCACCCGGCATGGCGCCGGGCATTGGACGGTGATCGGACGCGGGCGCGCCGGCCTGGCCGAGCCGGACATGGTGGTGGATTTCGGCAATGCAGGGACGGGGGTGCGCCTGACCATGGGCGCGGCGGCCGCCTTTCCCGTCGCGGTCGCCTATACGGGCGATGCCAGCCTACGCGGGCGGCCGATGGCGCGGGTGCTGGACCCGCTGGCGCGGATGGGCGCGCGGGTGCTGGCGCGCGAGGGGGCCCGCCTGCCCGCCATGGTCCGCGGGGGCGGGCTGGTGGGCATCGAGCACGTCTCGACCACCGGATCGGCCCAGGTGAAGAGCGCCATCCTGCTGGCCGGCCTTGGCGCACAGGGGCGCACGGCGGTGATCGAGGCCGCGCCCTCGCGCGATCACACCGAGAACATGCTGGCGGCCTTTGGCGTCACGGTGGCGCGCCGGGCCCGGCCCGAGGGGCTGGAGGTCGCGGTCGAAGGCGGCGCCCGCCTGACCGGCGCGCGGATCGAGACGCCCGGTGACCCCTCGTCGGCGGCGTTCCTGATGGTGGCGGCGCTGGTGGTGCCGGGCTCGGACGTGGTGGTGCGCAATGTGCTGATGAATCCGCTGCGCACCGGCCTTCTCCAGACCCTGCGCGAGATGGGCGCGGACATCACCGCGGTCGACCAGGGCCTGCGGGCGGGCGAGCCGGTCGCCGACCTGCGGGTGCGGCATTCGGCGCTGCGCGGTGTTGCGGTTCCGCCGGCGCGCGCGCCCTCGATGATCGACGAATATCCCATCCTGGCCATCGCGGCCGCCTTTGCCGAGGGCGAGACCATGATGGAGGGGATCGGCGAGATGCGGGTCAAGGAAAGCGACCGGATCGCGCTGACGCTGGCGGGGCTGCGCGCCTGCGGGGTCGAGGCCACCGACGGCCCCGAGAGCCTGCGCGTGCAGGGCCGGGGCGCCCGCGGGGTCGAGGGCGGCGCACGCGTGGCCACCCATGGTGACCATCGCATCGCCATGTCCTTCCTGGTGCTGGGCTGTGCAGCGCGCCAGGCGGTCATCGCGGACGAAGCCGACATGATCGCCACCAGCTACCCCACCTTCGCCGCCGACATGGCGACCCTGGGCGCGCACGTGGAATAGCGCAAAGAACGGCCCGTCATCCCGGACCCGGTTTCGGGGACCTCGCCCCCAAGCGTTGTGGATGGGTCCCTGCGCTGCGGCCGGGATGACGGCTGTTGAATGGAAAAAAGGGACCGTCATCCCGGAACCGGTGAGCAAAGCGAAC
>DBAV01000196.1 GCA_002291875.1 Hyphomonadaceae bacterium UBA1001 | reverse complement strand
CGATCTTGGAGAGGTCGAGGATCTGGTTGATCTGCTCGAGCAGGCCCTGGCCCGAGAAATGGATGTCGCGCACATAGGTCAGATAGCGCTCGTCGCCGAGGGGGCCGAAGATCTCGTCCATCATGATCTCGGAGAACCCCAGGATGGCGTTCAGCGGGGTGCGCAGCTCGTGGCTCATGTTGGCCAGGAACTGGTCCTTGGCGCGGTTGGCGTCCTCGGCACGCTGCTTGGCCAGTTCGAGCGTGCGGTTCATGGCCTGCTTTTCGGCTTCCTGGCGCTGCAGGGTGGTGACCTTCTCGCGCAGGGCCGCCTGACTGGTGGCAAGGCGTGCCTCGCTCTGCTTGAGGGCTGTGATCTCGGCGCCGACCGTGACGAGGCCGCCATCGGCGGTGCGCCGCTCTTCGATCTGAAGCCATTGGCCGCTCTTGAGGGCGATTTCGCGCAGGCGGCCGGGCTCGACCTCGGAGGGACCGCGGGTGCGGATCGCGGCATTGGCGGCGGCCCACACATCGGTATAGCGCGCGCCGGCGTGCAGCGACTTGCGCTCGAGCCCGAACAGGTGGGCAAAGCTGCGGTTCCACAACAGGATGCGGCCATGCCGGTCCCACAGGGCGAACGGGCCGGTGAAACCGTCGATGGCCTCGCGCAGCCGCCGCTCGAGGGCGGCCACCCGGCGTTCGGCCTCACGGTGTTCGGTCACATCGACCACCGTGCCGACGAGGCGGTGGGCCGAGGCGCCGGTGCCCTCCTGGATGCCGAAACCACGCAGTTCGACCCAGCGCGCGCGCGGCTCGGCACCGATCTGCAGCGTCTCGATCAGCCCGCCCGTCAGGCGCGCCTTTGAGAATGCGTCGCGCACACGCGACTGCTCGGCCGCGGGCAGCTGTTTCAGCACGTCGGCCAGGCGCACGCGCCGGGACTCCATCTGAAGGATGCTGCCCGCCAGCTCGGTCAGGTCCAGCACGTCGCTGTCATGGTCAAAGTCCCAGACCCCGCAGCGTGCACCGTCTACCGCCAGTGCAAAGCGGGCCTGGGTTTCCTCGAGGCGGATCTCGGCCGCCTCGGCACGGCGCGCGTGAAAGCGCGAGACCGTCATCACCCCGAAGATGGCAAACAGCGGCGCTGCCGCCAGCAGGACATAAAGGCCCAGCACGTCGCGCAGGGCAGTGAAGGCGTGCGGGCTGTCGGAGATCGCCAGCACCCGCAGGCCAGGCGTGGCCGTCGGCACGCCGGCAAGATCAACCGGAGTGGCGTCCGCCAGCTTGCCCTGCACGCTCTGGATTGCCATCGGGTCGGACGGCGGCTGGACCGAAAGCGCCTCGGCCAGGGTGGATCCGCCGATCCCGCCGGATGTCACCAGCCGGCCTGCCTCGTCGGCCAGCGCAAAACGCTCCACCGGCCCGCCGCGCAGCGGGTCCAGCAGGGCCGCGGTGTCGACCACCCCGATGGCCAGCACGCCCGCATCGCGGCGCGCGATCACGATCGAAGCCGGATCGCCCTGGATGCCGGTCCATGCCGCCCCGCTTCGGGCAGACGCCAGCATGGCCGTGGCGACCGCCGCCCCATCACCCCATTGCGCCAGCGAGGCCCCGCCCGGGCCGATCAGGACGGCCGCGCTCAGTCCTTCGCGTCCGGCCAGCTCGAGTCGCCCGGTCCGCGCGGCCGCTTCCAGCCGTCCTGCAATCGGGGCAAGGCGTGCATCCAGCGAGCGGGCCAGCGTGGTCGCCGCCAGCTGCTGCTGGCTTTCGTGCAGCTGAGCGACCGTGCGACGCTCGTTCTCGAAGCGCAGCACCACCGCCGCGGCGAACCCGGCCAGGAACAGCAGCGCCATCAGCGTCCACACGCGCGTGCCAGGCCGCGCCGCGCGGGGCGCTGAATTCCTTCCGCCTGACCTGGTTTCGCTCTTGCGCATGCGGCCCCCGTGGGTCCGCGGTTGCGGACCACTTACGAATCGTAAGCTGCCACGATGGTAAACGAATCCTTAACCAAGAAAGGTCTCTTCCCTGTTCTTGATTGTGGATGGGCCTGCACCCAGTGCCAGGGCACGACGCTCGGGCCCCTGATAGCGAGGATCGTTTCGGCGCCGGCGGTCGGGCCCGAAATAGTTTGCGGCCCTGATGAAAGGACGCGGCGAATTGATCAGCGCGCCCAGCTTGCGATAGAGTTCAACCGACGTGACCGGCTTGGCGCAGAACTCGGTCACACCTGCGTCGCGCGCCGCCATCACGCGCGAGCGCTCGGAATAGGCGGTCAGCATGATGATCGGCACATAAGGGTTGGGGCTGTCGTCGGCGGTCCGCACCAGGCGGATGAAGTCGGTGCCGTCCAGCAGGTCCATCAGGAAGTCCACGATGATCAGGTCGACCACCTCGGACTTGAAGATGTCGAACGCCTCGGCAGCGTCGCGCGCCTCGAGGAAGGTTTTCACGCCAAAGCCCCGCAACAGCGTCTTGACGATGTTGATCATGTGATGGTTGTCATCCACGATCAGCACGCGCAGGCGTTCCATGGGCATCTGGGACATGAAACCTCGCATGCGGGCAGGGCGATTTTGGTGGCCCGGTCGTCACGTTATCGGACACAACGTGCCTGATATTCCTTGCTAGCCTGTTACCATACGTTCCACGATGTCTCTGGAATTCAGTGAAAGCTCAGTGCGCGTCGCCAGCGAACGCAGTGCCTCCAGCGCCAGGGCCTGGCGTGCGGGGTCGACCTGTCGAAAGCTGCCCATGGGCGAAAGCACCCGTGCCGCGACCATGGGGTTGGTGCCATCCAGTCGCCCGACCAGGCCCGTCAGCAGGCGATAGCCCGCGCCGTCGCCGCGGTGAAAGCCGCGCACATTCCGGGTGACGAAGCTGGCCGCCACGGCACGCACGCGATTGGGGTTTGCCGGGTCGAACAGGGGATGGCCCAGCAGCCCCTCCACCCGCTCGACCGCATCGGGGCGTTGGGCCGCCGCCTGCACGGCAAACCACTTGTCCACCACCAGCGCCGTTCCCGACCAGCGGGCCAGAAAGGCCTCGAGCGCGGTCTCGAACTGGGCTGCGCCCGATGCGCCCAGGGCCTCGAGCGCCGCGATGGTGTCGGTCATCGAGCGCGAGGCGTGGAACCGTTCCAGAAGGTCCGGTCCGGCCGCCGGACCCCGCGCTGCCAGCAGCGCCAGCGCGGACGCCCGAAGGGCGCGCCGGCCCGCCCCGGCCGCGTCAGGGACAAAGGGGGCATCCTCGCCATCGCGTGCCAGCGGTTCCAGCGAGCGGGCGTGACGCTCTGCGATCGCCAGTTCCAGCGCGGCAAGTGCGGTGAACAGGGCCTCGGGGTCGGACCCCGGTGCAGCCTGCAGCAGGTCGCCCATTTCCGGCAGGCGCAGCACCAGGGCGGCAAAGGCGGGGTCACGCCCGGCGCGCTCCAGCTCGACCCCCAGGGCATCGATGAAGCGCGCGCGGGTGGACGCATCGCCCGCCTCGCCGCGCGCCGCACCCACGATCAGCCCCACAGCGAGGCGCTGGCCCTGGTCCCAGCGGGTGAATGCGTCCTCGTCGTGCGCCATCAGCACCAGGCGCTGCGCGTCGCTGAGGCCGTCATCGATCAGCACCGGGGCCGAAAATCCGCGACCGATCGCGGCGACGGGCTGGCCGGGAAGCTTTTCGAACTCGATCCGGGCCTCGGAGGTGTCCAGCACCACGAGGTGCTCGGTGCGCGCGGCCGTCTCGCCCGAACGCCAGGCCGCCAGCGTCTCGCCCCTTGGCCCGGTGAAGCCGATCCGCAGCGGGATCGGGACCGGCTGGGGCGAAGTGCCGGTTGCGGGCGCGTGCGGGTTGGACTGCGACAGCGTCATCGTCAGTCGGCCGGTTTCAGCGTCGTGATGCGCGTGTGCGGTGACACGCGGGGTGCCGGGCTGGGCGTACCAGCGCGCAAAAGCCGTCAGGTCCTGTCCCGACGCCTCGGCGAAACATGCCAGAAAATCCTCGACCGTCGCCGCCATGCCGTCACAGCGGGTAAAGAACAGGTCCATGCCGGCTGCGAACGCCGCCTCGCCGATGAGCGCGCGCAGCATGCGGATGATCTCGGCGCCCTTTTCGTAGATCGTGGCGGTGTAGAAATTGTCGATCTCGGCGTATTGCTGGGGACGCACGGCATGTGCCAGCGGGCCTGCATCCTCGGGGAACTGGCGAAAGCGCAGCTGGCGGACGTCCTTGATGCGCTGCACCGCCGCCGAGCGCTGGTCGGCCGAGAATTCCTGGTCGCGAAAGACCGTCAGCCCCTCCTTGAGGCACAGCTGGAACCAGTCGCGCAGCGTGATGCGATTGCCGGTCCAGTTGTGGAAATACTCGTGTGCCACCACCGACTCGATGTTGGCGAAGTCGGCGTCGGTGGCGGTCTCGGCGTCGGCCAGGACATAGGCCGAATTGAAGATGTTCAGCCCCTTGTTTTCCATCGCCCCGAAATTGAAGTCGCGCACGGCCACGATGTTGAAGACGTCGAGGTCGTACTCGCGGCCAAAGACACGCTCGTCAAAGTGCATCGCCCGCTTCAGCGCGTCCATGGCATAGAGCGCGCGCGGGCCCTCGCCATGGTCGACATGGATGGCCAGGGCGACCGTGCGCCCCGAGCGCGTGACAAAGGTGTCCTCGATGATGTCATAGGCGCCGGCGCACAGGGCAAACAGATAGGCCGGCTTGGGCCAGGGATCGTGCCAGACCGCAAAATGGCGCCCCTGGCCGGCCTGACCCTGCTCGATCAGGTCCCCATTCGAGAGCAAAGAGGGAAAGCCCTCGATCGGGGCCTCGATGCGCACACGATAGCGCGCCATCACGTCAGGGCGGTCGAGGAACCAGGTGATGCGGCGAAAGCCCTGCGCCTCGCATTGCGTGCAATAGCGTCCCGACGACATGTAGAGGCCCTCGAGACGGGAATTGGCACGCGGGGCCAGGCGCGTGACCACCTCCAGCGTGAATGTCTCGGGCGCACGCGCCAGGACCAGCCGGTTGTCCTCGATGACCAGGGTGTCGGGCGCGGGTGCCGCCCCGTCGACCAGCACGGCCAGCGTCTCCAGTCCCTCCCCGTCCAGCACCAGCGGCTGGCCGGGCGCGGCCGCCGGATTGCGCCGCACGCGCGAGACGGCGCGCACCATGGTCGCATCGGGATCGAGGCTGAAATCCAGATCGACCGTGTCGATCAGGAAAGGCGGCGGCGCATAGTCCGCCAGTCGGACGGGCGGGGCGGCGGCATCGCGCATGGGGGCATTCCCGGTGAACCAGAGACCGCGCACAAGTGGCGAGCGGGGCAGGGCACGTCAACCGGGCGGCACGTCGTCACGCCGTCGGCGCGCCTCGTGCAGCGTGATGGCCAGCGTCGCACCGATCACGATCGCAGCCCCCAGAAGTCCGCTGGCGCTGGGAAGTTCCGCAAACAGCCACCATCCTGCCAGTGCGGCCAGCGGCAGGCGCACATAGTCCATGGGCGCGACGGCCGAGGCCTCGCCGACCGCAAGCGCCTGGATATAGCAGGTCTGCGCCAGCACCCCCGCGCCGCCCATCAGCGCCAGAAGGCCAAGGTCCGGCCAAGAGGGCCAGGACCAGTGTGGCAGCGCCAGCGGCAGACACAGGACCGCCACCAGAACGTTCGACCAGACGACCAGAGTCATCGGGTGATGGTCGCGCGTCATGTCCTTGACCGTCACGATGGCCAGCGCAAAGAAGAATGCCGACGCCAGGGCGGCCAGGCTTGCCGGATCGATGCTCAGGCCCGGGCGCACCATCACCAGCACCCCCGCAAAACCCGCACCCAGCGCCGCCCAGCGCCACGCCCCGACCCGCTCGCGCAGCAGCACGATGGCCAGCAGCGTCACGAACAGGGCGCGGGTAAAGGACAGCGCCTGGGCCTCTGCCAGCGGCAATTGGGCAAAGGCGATGAAGGCGGTCACAAAGCCCAGCGTCGAATAGAGTGCCCGCAGCAGCATCGCGCCCTTGCGCGGGACGTTCCATGTCTCGCGGCGGAGCAGGAAGGGGAGTACGAACAGCGTGCCGATCAGGGCGCGGAAGAAGCTCAGGACCATTTCGTGATGATCGCCCGCCAGCAGCTTGACCAGCGCGGCAAAGACGGTGAACGACACCGCCGATGCCAGCATCCACAACATGCCCCGAGCATTGCCAGAGAGCCCTGGCCCCGGGGGCGGGGGTGCGGGCGGATCAGGCTGCCGGGACGCGCCTTCGGCCGGCCCAGTGTGCAGGGTGGGGGCGCGTGCGTCGCCGGATGCGCCATTCATGAGTGAGGATGCTTTCCGCCCCGACGAGATCGACCTGCTGGACCGGGCTTTCCGCGCCGCACCCAGCGATGCGCCCTGGCTGGGATGGGCCAGCGCGGGGACCGAGCCGACCGAAATCCTGATCCTGCGCCGCAGGCTTGAACTGCGCCGCCTGCGGCTGGTCAAGCGCCAAGGCACGCTGTGCCTGCTGGACGAGGATGACCGCCTGCTCTGGCGGGGCGGCGGCATCGCCGCCTTCGTCGACGAGGCCGCCCTGCGCCCCACGGCGTTCGAAGTGATCGCCCCGATCCGGCCGGACTGAGTTCAGCCCGCCGGCACGCCCCAGATCGGCTCGGCTTCGGCCGGCGCCGCGGGGGGCGCGGCAGGCGCCTCGGGTGCCTCGGCCGGAGCCGCAGAGCCGTCCACCGGGGCGTCGGTAATGCCTGTCAGGTCGAAATTGTCCGCCGCATCGGTGGCGGCGTTGACGACGGCAAAGTCGTGCCGCGGCGGCAGGCTGATCGGCGGGAAGTCCTCGGGCTTGGGCATTTCCAGCGGCGTCGGCGTGCGCCCTTCGGTCGCCACCAGCATGAACTCGCGCCAGATCCGCGTCGGCAGGGAACTGCCCGACACGCGCCGCATCTCGACATTGTTGTCATTGCCGACCCAGACGCCCGTGGTCAGGCCGTTGACATAGCCGACGAACCAGGCATCGCGGTAATCATTGGTGGTGCCGGTCTTGCCGGCCACATCCCAGCCTTCCATCTGCGCGCCCCGGCCCGAGCCATAACGGACCACCGCGGCCATCAGCAGATGCATCAGCCGCACGCGGGCGGGTTCGACCACCACACGCGTGGCGGCGGGGCGCTCGTAGATGATGCGTCCCTGCGGGCCACCGGCGCGGATGCGGGTGATGCCGTGCGGCTGCACCTCGATCCCGCCATTGGCCATCGGCGCATAGGCGGCGGTGATTTCCGCCAGCGTCATCTCCATGGTGCCCAGCGCCATCGAGGGCACGTTCTGCAGCGGCGAGCGTACGCCGAGCCGACGCGCCACCTCGATCACCGAATCACCGCCCACCTCTTCCTGAAGCTGGATCGCCACCATGTTCGACGAGCGCTGGAAGGCGCGGGTCAACTCCATCGGGCCGCCATACTCGTCCTCATAGTTGGCCGGCCGCCAGTCGCCGATCTGCATCGGGCTGTCATAGCGGATCGAGCGCGGCGAGATGTCGGCCTCCATGGCCGCCAGATAGATGAAATACTTGAACGCCGAGCCGGGCTGACGCCGCGCCTGGGTGGCCCGGTTGAACTGGCTGTCCGAGAAACCGCGACCGCCGATCATGGCGCGGACCCCGCCGGTCGCGTCAATCGAGAGCAGCGCGCCCTGGGTGACGTTCTGGGCCTTTTCGACCTTGGACACCTCGGTTTCCAGGATCTGTTCGCCCCGGCGCTGGGCATCGAGATCCAGCGTGGTTTCCACCCAGAGGTCCTCGCGGCTGTCACCGATGGCCGATTGCAGCTCGGTCTCGATCCATTCGAGGAAATAGCCCGAATCGCGGTTGGGCCGCTGGCGCTGGATGACGATTTGCTGGGCCATCGCCTCGTCGCGCTGGGCGTCGGTGATGGCCCCGGTTTCGACCATGGTGGCCAGCACGACCTCCGAGCGGGCCAGCGCGCGGCGCAGCCCCTCGGTGCGCAGCGGATTGTAGTTCGACGGCGCGCGCAGCATGCCGGCCAGCAGCGCGGCCTCGCGCAGGGTCAGCTGGCTTGCGGGCTTGTCGAAATAGCGCTCGGTCGCCTGCTCGATGCCATAGATGACCCCGCCGAACGACACCCGCGACAGATAGAGCGCCAGGATCTGGTCTTTCGAGAACTGGCGCTCCAGCCAGACGGCCAGGATCATTTCCTGGATCTTGCGCCGGATCGTGCGGTCCGGTTCCAGAAACAGGTTCTTGGCCAGCTGCTGGGTGATGGTCGAGCCGCCCTGGACGGTGCGCCCCGCGCGGATGTTGGCCACCAGCGCGCGCGCCAGCCCCTCCATGTCGATGCCATGATGGTCGCGGAAGCGCCGGTCCTCGATCGCGATGACCGCGGCCGTCATGTAGGGCGGCAGGGCGGCCAGATCGACCGGCGGCGCATTGCGGGCGTCCTGGCGGGTGATGACCCGGCCCTCGCTGTCGACAAAGGTCACCGAACCCTTCTGGGCGGCGGTCCACAGATCCTTGGTGTCGGGCAGGTCCCAGGTGACATAGACGGTCAGTGCCGCCAGCATCGCCACCATCGCCCCGGCGGCACCGCCCAGCCATACCAACACCTTGCGCTGCATCAGCCGCTGCACAAAGCCCTGCGGCGGGCGCGCGGGGTCCGGCGTCCTTGCCGGGTCGGGCCATTCGGGCGCGCGCGGCGGGCTGTCATTGTCGGCGCGAACCGGGCCGCCGCCGGCAGGAGCCTCGGATTCGCCGAACAGGGCGCGGTCCAGTTCGGGCCCGGAATCGGTGCGGCGCGCGCCCAGCGACGCCCCGTCCTGGGGGTCTCGTCCGCCCGCGGGGGGCGGCAGCGGGCTGTCGGTGTCGGGCTGGGGCAGGCGTGCGGCCTCGTCGGGCCCGTCGGGCGACGCGTCGGCGTGGCCGGAAGCGTCGCTGCGCTCGACCGGGCCTTGGCCCGGCTCCTCCGGCGTGGCCGGACCGGTGCCTTCGGGGTCTTTCGGGTCGCTCACGCAGGGTATCCCATCTGGAGAATCCAGATCGCCGATATACGCGCCGCAGATGGCGGAATGAAGATGACCTGTGTGCAATGAAGCAAGGGTGTGGTCGCGCAACGACAGGCCGGACGGGCGCGCCCCTCAGGGGCTTGCGATCCGGAAACCGATTTCCCCGCCTGCATAATCCCCGTTCTCGTAGAGCGAGAGGCCACGCTGGAAGAACTCCAGCACATGCGCGTGAACAGCTTGAAAGACCGCTTCCAGTTCCGTGTCGGTGGGCTCGATGCCCAGCGAGAGGGTGGGGCCGTCATGGATGTCGAAGTCCAGCCTGGGACCGTCGCGCCGCGCAGTCACCGGCAGGCGGAACCAGTCACCCTCGCGCGTGATCCGGATCGCCAGCCCGAACAGGATCGGATCGAGCGACTTGAACCCCTTTGCCCGCATCGAGAACGCCGCCTCGCCATAGGCCCGCGTCTCATAGGGCCCCAGCGCCGGCACGAGGAAGACGCACGTTCCGTCCATCGCCCCCAGCCATCCGCACAGGCCGGCCCGGACCCGCTCGGCCAGCGTGGTCACCCGGTCGTAATTGGCCTGGGCGGCGGTGCGATAGCGTTCGGCCGCGCCGACCAGCACGTCGTGGCGGGTCAGGGCCAGCGGGAGGGGGGCGCCAGCGGCCGTGTCGGTGGTTTCGCCCGCGGTCGGATCATCCATCGCGCCGCCACTCCGAAATCTTGCGATCGAGAATCTCCAGCGGCAGCGAGCCGCTGCCCAGGACCAGATTGTGGAAAACCCGGATGTCGAAACGCGGACCCAGCCGCGTGCGGGCCCGCTCGCGCATGGACACCAAGGCGTCGTGGCCGACCTTGGCCGCAGCTGCCCGCCCCGGCCAGACGATGCAGCGGTCGACATCACGCACCAGGGCGGCCGGGCGTGCGCCCGTGACCCCCACCAGATAATCCAGCGCCTGCTGGCGCGACCAGCGGAAGGCGTGCAGGCCGGTGTCAACCACCATCAGGGCCGCGGTGCGTGCCAGTGACACCAGATAGCCCAGCCTGGCGGTGCCATCGTCGTCGAACAGGCCCATCTCGTCGGCCAGCTGCTGGGCATAGACCGCCCAGCCCTCGCCATAGGCCACAAAGTCCAGCATCCGGCGGAACAGCGGCAGTCCCTCTGCCGCGCGCGCCAGCGTACGCTGGGTGTGGCGTCCGGGCACCGCCTCGCGATGCAGCGCCGTCGCCGCCGACCAGCTGGCCCATCCGCCCGGGTCGCCGGCGTCGAACTGGGTCCGGGCCGCGCGCGCCCCGTCCAGCGATGCCGCCAGGTGCCGCCCCGGCGACCACAGGGGTGCAGGCGCCCCGGGCTCGCGCACGGCAAGGCCCAGGCCGGGCTTGAGGGCCTCCTCCGGCAGGATGCCGATCCATTCGGGCAGCACGCCTGCCACCGCTTGAAGGTGTGCCTCGAGCGCCTGCTGCAGCAGGGCCTGGCCGGCCGGATCGGCCGCGAAGGCTGCCCCCGGCGCACCTGCCAGCCCCGTCATCCGCTCGGCCACGCTGCCCGTGATCGCCCCGCGTGCGCGCAGCAACTGGTCCATCAGGGCGTGGATCTGGCGCACATGGTCCAGCCCGCGTTGGTGCAGGGTTTCGGGCGTGTCGGCGGTCGTGGTGTATTGGCGCAGGCTGGCCTGGTAATAGGCCGCGCCCTGTTCCAGCCGCCACACGCCATCCTCGGCCGGGGCGCGCGCGCGCGCCTCACGCAGCGCCCCCGCCTGACGCGCCAGGGCCGGCAGCACGCGATCTTCGGCGATCACCACCGCGCGCTGCAGAAAGCCTGCCCGCTCGGCCTCGGGAATGGCCGCGCCTGCCGCCAGCCGCTGCGCCAGGGTCCGCACCGGGGGCAGCAGGGCCGCCGGCTGGGCCGCCAACGCGCCCACTGATGCCAGCGAAGCGTCCATGACGCTGGCAGGGGCCACAATGGCGCGTGACCAGTCCGCCTGCGCGCGCGCCGTCTCGGCGTCCAACGCGTCGGCCATCGCGGCAAACCGGTCCAGCCAGTCCTGGGCATCCTGGCGGCTGGCGATGACGTGCCAGTCGGCCAGGAAGGCCGGGACTGCCACATGCGCCGCGTCCAGCGGGTTGATGATCCAGGGCGAAAAGCCGTCCAGGGGGCGGAAGGTGCCAAAGTCGAAGGCCGCCCCTTCGCGGCCGCTGGCCAGCAGGGTTCGTGCCGCCTCGAACGAATGGCGCTGCTCGCCCACCAGGGCGCCGGCGTCCACGTCCAGCAGCCGCGCGGACCGCCGCAGCACGGCCGTCCGCCGGGCGAGGTCGGCTGCGGGCGAGCGGTCGTCGAGGCGCGCTGCAAAGGGCCCGCCCGCGCGTGCCGGCTCGACGGCCAGCACCGTTGCGCGCTCGGGGCTGTCGGCCAGCATTTCGCTCGCCAGCGCGTCCAAGGTCTGGTCCACGCCCTCGCCGACCCGCGCGGCCTCGCTGGTGCACCCCGCCAATGCCGCAAACGCGGCCCCGGTTGCCAGCACCGAGCGCCGCGTCGCCCTCACGCCAGGACCGTCCGGCCATTGCGGGCGACCACGACACCGCGCTCGGCCACGCGTGCCTCGAACGACACCGTCCCGCCGTCGCGCCACATCGCCACCGACAGTGTCTCGCCCGGAAACACCGGCGCCGAAAAGCGCGCGTCATGCGCCTTCAGCCGGGTGGGGTCATTGTCACCGAACGCCCTCAGCACCGCGCGGGCGCACATGCCATAGGTGCACAGGCCGTGCAGGATGGGCCGCGGGTACCCAGCGGCCGCCGCGATGGCTGGGTCGGCATGCAGCGGATTGCGGTCGCCCGACAGCCGATAGATCAGGGCCGCCTCGGGCCGCACGGGCAAATCCACCACCGCGTCGGGCGCACGGTCGGCGGGGACGGCGTGCGGGGCGGGTGCGCCCTCGGCCGGGCCGCCAAAGCCGCCATCGCCGCGCGCAAAGGTCGAGGACAACAGCGTGCAATAGGGCTCGGCGCCCGCCTCGGCCGGACGCAGCACGGTTTCGGTCAGGATGATCGCGCCCTTGCCCGGACCCTTGTCATAGGCACCCACAATGCGCGCGTCGGCCTGGATGCGGGCCTCGGACGGAAGCGGGCGGTGCACGGTCAGCCTCTGCTCGCCATGCACGACCAGAAGGTAGTTGATCCCCGCCTGAAAGATCAGCCCCCCCGCCGTCAGCGCAAGCGCCGCCGCCATGGTGGGCATCACCCTCAGCCCGTTTTCATAGACAAAGGGCAGCTCGCCCGCATCCAGCGGATCGCTCCCATATCCAAGGCCCAGGGCATAGAGCATCACGTCGCGCTCGGTCCAGGACAGTTCGGTCCCCTCCGACCGCAGCGACAGGATTTCGGGAAAGGCGATGGGCATTCGCGGCGTGCTCCTTGGCGGGACGGCGCATGGTCTAGTGCAATTCCGGGTCGCGGTGTATCCGGTCCGCTGTTGCCGCGGCGGCTCGCAGTCCCGCCATGTCACCCTTTCTCTACCTCCGGGCTCGGCCTTTTGCACGCGTGGCCGGACCCGGGCGACAGGTTCCCGATACCGGCGCGCCGTGCACAGCGGTTGCGCGGTGACGGTGGCGGTGTTGATGGGCGCGGGCGGGCAGGGGCTTTCGCCCTGGCGGCGGGGCGTCTAAGGCGACGGCCGCGCCGCGGCGGCGCAGACAGCGGAGCTTGGATGATGAAGGTGACCCTGCCGGGGATCGACGTGGAGGGGCTGCTGCTGTGCGAACGGGCCGAGATCACGCCCGAAGGCCGCATGAACATCACCGCGGCGATACCGACCGGCCTCGTCATCACCGATGACACGGCGGCGGTTGCCTTCTCGCTGGTTTTCCGGGTGGTCACCCATCAGCCCGCCAGCCACGCCCTGCAGATGCGGTTCGTCACCGGCACGGCGAATGCCGCCCCGCTGCAGTTCACGCTGGCGGCCAACACGCCCGGCCGCGCCGAGTTGCACGCCACCCCGCCACTGCCGATGAATGTGCGCGCCGGCTATCCCGTTCGCATCCAGATCGCGCGTCAGGACACCGACCAGTGGAGCGACCTTCTGGTCAGCGAGACGGTCGAGCGCCGGGTGGGGTGAGGCGCGCGGCGCGCACATTTTAGTGCACCCGAGCGAGCGCCCCCCCGGTGACCGGCACGCGGAGCGCGCCGGTGCCGGAGGGGCGATATCTTCAGTTGTTCATGGCTGCGTCGTTCACTTGGTGAACAGGTCGGCCCAGCGGCGCTTGCGGCGCTTTTTCCAGCCCGCGCGGTGCCAGGCGTCCGAGACGATCAGCGGCACCACCGAGGAGGCCTCGGCAAACACCATCTGCTCCCAGGTGACGTCGACCTTGCCCCAGCTGCACGCCTCTTTCAGGGTCGAGGACGAACAGGCGCCGTCGCGCACGTCCGCCACCGTGATCTGGACGGCGTATTTGTGCATCTCGACGTCCTCATGCCCCAGGATTTCGGCGCAGACGACGGTGTCCTGCGCAAAGTTCTTGGGCACGCCGCCGCCGATCATGAACAGGCCGGTGGTGCCGGCGGCGATCTTGACGTCGGTCAGCTCGCGGAAATCGGCCACCGCATCGATGGTCAGATAGGGCTTGCCGGCCTTCATGCGATCGACCTGGTGGCGCACCAGGCCAAAGCCCGCCGAGCAGTCGGCGAAGGCCGGCACGAAGATCGGCACGCCCTCTTCATAGCACGCCTGGATCAGGCTGTCGGGCTTGCGGGCATTGCCCTGCGAGAGCCAGCGGCCCAGCTCGTGGATGAACTCGCGCGAGGAATAGGGGCGGGCCTCCAGCGTGTCGGCAATGTCGCCGATGGTGTGGTCGACCTTCTGGAGCTCTTCCTCGTCGATATAGGTGTCATAGATGCGATCGATATAGTTCGCCCGCAGGTCGCGGTCGTCCACCTCGGACTGGGCCTGGTAGTGCCGGAAGCCCAGGGCCTCGAGGAAATCCATGTCGATGATCGAGGCGCCGGTGGCGACGATGGCGTCCACCATCCCGGCCCGCACCATGTCGCGCCAGACATGCATGCACCCGCCCGCCGAGGTGGACCCCGCCAGCGTCAGCCACACCGAGCATTCCGGGTCGTCGATGGCCATGTTCAGGATATCGGCCGCGCGCGCGGTATCGCGCGAGGTAAAGCTCATCTTGCGCATGCCATCGATGATGGGGCGTGCGTCAAAGGCCTTGATGTCGATGTGTTCGACCGTCCGCGCCAGCAGCTCGGCTTTGCGGTTGTCGCCCTTGGGGGGCGGCCCCACGGCGTTCAGGGAGGGGGTGGTGTCGTCGGCCATCGCGCGCAGTCCTCGGTTTGGTTGGGGGGCTCTGGTCGGCGGCGTCGGAAGCGGTTTGCACCCGGGACGGACGCACCGCCGCACGCCCCGTGTGATGTGAATGGCGCCTTACCCGACCGCCGCCCGGGCCTCAACCCGCAGTGCAGGCAAGTCCTGCGTGGCACCCTGTCGTTCCATCCGAAACACCCTGACTTCAGGCCCCAGGTTTGGTAAGGTTGCGGCAATGCGAAGGTCAGACGCCATCGAACACCTTCGACGCCATCGCCAGCGTCTCGCCGAACTCGGCGTCACGCGCGCCTATCTTTTCGGCTCGATTGCGCGTGACGCGGCCGAGCCTGGAAGTGACATCGACATCATGATCGACCTCGACGAGGGCGAGGGCGGGCGGAAGCCGCTTTTCAGCGCGTTCGATCTGGGCGAAATCCAGCATGAGCTGACCGTTCTGTTCGGACGCCGCGTGGACCTGGTCGTTCGTGATGACGCCATGAAGCCGGGTCAGCGCTTGCGCTCTGTGGCGCAGGAACAGCTCGTCTGTGCCTTCTGAAGCGATGAGCAAGGTTATCGCGGCCCTGAACAAGGCGCGCGATAACATTGGGTGATCTCGGCGTGGGCGGCCGGTGTGGACTTGGCCTCGCTCCGGGGCGACCCAAAGACACGCTATGCGATCGAGCGCGCCTTCATGGCGCTGGACGCTGCCATGCGGGATATTCCCCACGACTTGAAGCAGAGACATGCAATTCCAATCGGCAAGATCGCCGGCTTTCGAAACATCCTGGCGCACAGCTATGACGACATCCTGGATGAGCGCGTGATCGTGACCATTCGCGAGGATTTGCCGCAGCTCGACGCCACATTCGCGGCGATTGAAGAGCAACTGGGTTCTACCTGATCGCGTTGCTGCGCTCAGGCCGTTCCGCCGCGCGCCCCGTGGACCTTGTGGTCATATCCGCGTTTCTCGATCGCGGCGCGCGCCGACGCTTGAAGAAGGGGGTGCCTCGATGACCTGGGTGCACGACCGCAAAGCGAATGCCGCGAGCCTTCTGTTGTCGGCCGCGCGTGTGGTCGAGAGCGAAGAGGTCCGTCCCGACCTGGTGCTCGACTTCGACGCCCGCGGACACATCGTCCGGATCGAGGTGCTCGATGCACGCGCAATGCTGCCTCCCGAAGCGCTGGTCAGCGCGCAGGCCGCATGACGAAGCGTGATGCCTCGATGCGCCGGCTGCATCGGGGCAAGCGACCTTCGAACCAGACGGACAGTGTCCGCCACCGCTCGTTATTTCGCGGCGGTGCGCCGACCGGTGGGTGACTGCTGGCCGGCGTCCTGCGGGTACAGGCTGGCCCATGGCGCGTCTTCCGACACCACGGTTTCGGTCTCACCAAAGCCGTTGAAGCGTGTCGCCATCGCAACGCCGTACGCGCCCAGCATGCCGATCTCGATCCAGTCGCCCTCGCGCACGTCCATCGGCAGCATGAACGGGCCCTTCTGGGTGTCGATCGAGTCGCAGGTCGGCCCATAAAAGCTGAACGCCGCGTGACGTGCGACGCTCTCGCCGTCGGGCCGGGCCAGCTTGACCGGGAACGGCCACGAGACGTGGGTGGCGTCGAACAGGTTCCCATAGGCGCCGTCGTTCAGATAGAGCGTATTGCCCTTGCGCAGCTCGACCCGGGTCAGGATCGCGCCGGCCTCGGCCACCAGCGCGCGGCCGGGCTCGCACCACAGCTCGGCATTCTGCGCCACCAGCATGGCGTCGAACGCATCGGTGATGGCATCGACATAGGCCTGCAGCGGCGGCGGGGTCATGCCGGGATAGACCGACGGAAAACCGCCGCCCACGTCGACAATGTCCACCACCACGCCCGCGGCCACGATGGCCGCGTTCGCCTCGGCCATGGCACGGCGGTAGGCGCCGGGGTCCATGCACTGCGAGCCGACGTGGAAGGACACGCCCAGCTCGGCGCTCACCGGACGCGCGGCGCGCAGCAGGGCCGCGGCCTCGGCACGCCCGGCGCCGAACTTGGCCGCCAGCGGCAGCGACGCGCCTTCGTTGGATACCGCGATGCGCACGACCAGCTTGAGATCGCGCGCCTGGCCGGTCTCCTCGAGGATTTTGGCCAGCTCGTCCGCCGAATCCAGCACGAAGATACGCACGCCATGATCGAAATAGGCGCGGCGGATCGCCCGGCGCGATTTCACCGGGTGCATGAACGCGATGGTGGCATCCGGGAACCGGGTCGCAATGGTCTCGACCTCGACCTCGGAGGCGCAGTCGAACCAGCGCAGGCCGGCCGCATACATGGCCTCCAGCACCCACGGCGAAGGGTTGGCCTTCACCGCATAAAGCACACGCGCCACCGAACCGTCGGCACGAAAATTGTCGAGAAACCAGCATGTGGCAGCCGCCACACGATCTGGACGCGCAATCGCCACGGGACCCTCGGGCGCATCCGCACCCCGAATCGCCGCGACGGGAACAGGTACACGCTTCATGGCGTGGGCCCCCCTTCGGACAGACTTCAAACCCAGGCCGGCGTTAGTCGGACATGCTGATATGTCAGGTCCGCCCTTGGGAGCTTACGCCGGAGGAGGGGTTGGAAGCCTCTTCCGTGTGGCCTGGGCCGAGGGGGCGTTAGTGGACGCTGTTTCCAGGTCCGCCGGTACTGGCGCCATATGGCCACAACGCTTGGGCCGTCAAGGGCTTTTCCGGGATTTTTCCGTGTCGCCCCAATGCCGCGCTGTCCTGCCGGCCGCAGCGCCGCCATCCCGGGAGGGATAAGCAAGGCGAAGCGGTATCCGGGAGCCATCCGCAGAGTGCAGTGGAGGGTTCCCGGCTCTGCGCTGCGCTCTGGCCGGGATGACGGGCAATTGTTGAGTGACTGGGCGCGGTCAGGCGGCGTCGGGCCGCTGGAGGGCCTCGATCTGAAGCTTGACCATTTCCGCCAGCTGCCGCTCGCTGAAGGGCTTTGACAGGAACAATGCGCCCCTATCGTCGGCCACCTTGCGGGCTGCTTCGCGCTCGGCGAACCCCGAAATGAAGATGACGCGCGCATGGCCCAGATGGTCGCGCGCGGCCTGCAGCATTGTGGGGCCCTCCATGCCCGGCATCAGGATGTCGGACACGATCACGTCGAACTTGCCGGGATTGGCGCGCAGGATGTCCAGCCCGCTCTCGCCCGAGTCCGCCTCGGTGACGGTGTAGCCGCGCGCGGCCAGCTGGACCTTGGCGATCTGGCGGACCGACTGCTCGTCCTCGACCAGCAGGATGTTGCCGCGGCCGGACAGGTCCATCGGGCGAGCCGCCTCGGCGCGGGTGCGCAGACGCTCCTGCTCCATGGCTTCCAGCTCGCCGGCCTCGGGCTCGCACACCGGCAGATAGATGCGGAAGGTGGCACCCTTGTTGGGCCGCGAGATCGGGTAGATATAGCCGCCCGACTGCTTGACGATCCCGTACACGGTCGCCAGCCCCAGGCCGGTGCCCAGCCCCGCCTCCTTGGTGGTGAAGAAGGGCTCGAAGATCTTGTCCAGCAGTTCGGGCGGAATGCCCGTGCCGCTGTCCGCCACATCGATCACCACATAGTCGCCGTCCTGGACGTGGACGTGCCCCAGAGCGTGGGCAGCGTCGGCATCGGCAACGCCGGTGGTGATGGTCAGCGTTCCGCCACCCTTGGGCGCCATCGCATCACGGGCATTGGTGGCAAGGTTCATCAGCGCGGTCTGCAACTGGGACTTGTCCGAACGCAGGGACGGCACGTCGCGACCGTGCACGATCTCGAGCTGGACCTTCTCGCCCACCACCTTGCGCAGCAGGCTCGAGAAGTCCGAGATGACCGCCGAAATGTCCAGTGGCTCTGGCTTGAAGGTCTGCTGGCGCGACCACGCCAGAAGGGTGCGTACCAGGTCCGATGCCCGCGCCACGTTCTGCTGGATTTCGATCAGGCCGGGGAAGGACGGATCACCGGCGGGATGCTGGACCAGCAGCTGGTCGGCATTCAGGTTCACCGCCGTCAGGATGTTGTTGAAGTCGTGCGCCACGGCGGCGACCAGCTGGCCGATCGCCTGCAGCTTTTCGGACTGCGCCAGGCGCGCCTCGAGTCCCTTCTGTTCGGTGACGTCGACCAGATAGGCGACCGAACGCCCCTCGGAATAGGGCGAGACATAGAGGTGGGCCGTGCGCGGGGCGCCATCGGTGCGCGCCAGCTTGAGCTCCTGCGGTGCGTTCACGGCCTGTCGGATCTTGTGGGTGACCGAGGCCGGCCCGTCACGGCCGTCGAACAGGTCGGCGAACGAGGTGCCCGGCGCGGCGCGGCCTTCGGCCATGTTCATCATGTTGCCATTGGCGTCCATGATGGTCGCGACGGCCGGATCGGGCCCGTCCAGCACCGCCATGCCAAAGGGCGCGGACTCGAACAGCGGGTCGCCGGGCTGGCGCACCGGACGCTGGGGGTCGGGGCTGAGGCGCGCGGCATCGGTGGCACCGACGACCGGCAGATAGACCAGAATGCGGGCCAGGGGCTCGGTGTCCTCGTCCTCGCGCCCCCACGAGGTCAGCATCACCACCGGGGTCTCGACACCGTCGCGCGCCTTCAGCGTCACCTCCGAGCGTGCCGAGCTGCCGCTGCCGCGCTTGTCGCGGCGCAGCACGCGGGCGGGATCCTCGCGCAGGAAATCCCGCAGGCGCAGCTTGCCCTGCACCAGTTCGGGCAGGCCGACATAAGAGCGCAGGGTGCGATTGATATAGGCAATCTCGCCGTCCGGGCGCGCCGCGAAAAAACCGATCGGCGCCTCGTCGATGAACAGCTGTGTCGAGGCCGCCAGCGGGTTCACGCCGCCATCCATGTCGGGCAGGGGATGCAGCCGCCACAGCACGCGCCCGCCGCTGATCGGTGACACCGAAGCCTCGAAGCGTTCGACGGGGCCGGTCCCGCGCGGCAGCGGGGGCAGCACCTCGGCCCGGCTCATGCCGTTCTTGGCCGCATTGGCCAGCCGGAACATCGGGGCGGCCAGGCCCGGCGCGGCGCCGAACAGCCGGTCGACCGCCGGCGGACGCTCGCTCTCGCCCAGAAGGTCGGCCGCGCGCGCACGCTCGAGATAGGGCTTGTTGGCGGCAATCACCGCCCCGCGCGCATCGGTCACGATGGCCGGCTCGAGCATGGCCTCCAGCAAGGCGTACTCGGCGCGCCGTGCCTGCGCCTGGGCCAGTTCGGCCGCGCCGCGATCGGGGAACAGGCCTATTCTCTTGCCCGCACCCGACATGGTCCACACAAAGAAGAACAGGATCGCCGAGCTGGCGGCCAGGATGATCACCGCACCCATCGGTCCGACCGCCGGCGGCACGGCGATCGCCACCCCCACCGCCATCGCCAGCACCGCGCACGCCGACCAGAACAGCACGCGCGACCAGTCGATCCGCGGGCCCGCTGGCGCGGCGGCCTTGACCCCCGGGGACGGGTTTGCCGGGGGGGCGGCGGGCATCGGAGAGCTGTCGGTTCGGTTCATCTGGATGTCCACCATGGGGTGCGCGTGCACACGCGATTCGCGTGTGGGGTGTGCCGGGTCGAGGTTTCGCCCGGGGTCGGAACGGCGTCAATCGTGCCGCCATCGGCATTGCCCGCCTCTGGCCCGGACCTGGCCGCGGGGCGCCGCAGGCGTGATGGCCTCTGGCTCATTGGGTGCGTCCCCTCAGGCCCGCCGATGGCCCGCGGGCCAGGCGCAGGACAACACCGATGATCTTGGCCGCGGCCTCCCAGTGGGCGCGCGGAATGGGCTGGTCGATCTCCGCGGTGGCGAACAGGGCGCGCGCCAGCGGCGGGTCCTCGATCACCGGTACGCCCGCCTCGCTGGCCACCTCGCGGATGCGCAGCGCCACCGCCTCCACACCCTTGGCCACGCAGACCGGCGCGGGGGTCTCGCCCTGAACATACCGGAGCGCAACCGCATAGTGGGTCGGGTTGGTGATCACCAC
>DBAV01000026.1:5881-6187 GCA_002291875.1 Hyphomonadaceae bacterium UBA1001 | reverse complement strand
TCAGGGCAAACCCCCCGGCCCCCCTCAACCCCCCCCCCCCCCCCCCCGGCCGGGGCGCCCCCCACCCGCCCCGCCCCCGCCACCAGCGCCGCCGTGCGGGCATCCGCCTCGGCCGGCGCCACCAGGGTGTCGGCGAAACGGTCCAGAAAGCCGGTGTCGAAACCGCCCTCGGCAAAGGCCGGATGGGCGGCCACGCGACCCAGGAATCCGGCATTGGTCACCGGCGCGCGCATGCCGCCCGCCGCCAGCGCCATTCCCAGCCGTGCCACCGCCAGAGCCCGGTCGTCGCCATGCACGATCAGCTTG
>DBAV01000026.1:0-5555 GCA_002291875.1 Hyphomonadaceae bacterium UBA1001 | reverse complement strand
CCATGCACGATCAGCTTGGCCAGGAGGCTGTCATAGGTGGGCGGCACCCGGTCGCCGTGTTCAAAGCCCCGGTCCCAGCGCACCCCTTCGCCCGGCGCGTCGTCACCGACGCAACGGACGATCCCCGTCTGCGGCACAAAGCCGGCGGCCGGGTCTTCGGCAACGACGCGGGCCTCGATGGCGTGCCCGCGCAGGGTGATGGCGTCCTGCGTCAGGGGCAGGGGCTCGCCGGCGGCCACGCGCAGCTGCCACTCTACCAGGTCCAGCCCCGTCACCATTTCGGTCACCGGATGCTCGACCTGGAGGCGGGTGTTCATCTCGAGGAAATACACCCCGTCGGGGCGAAGCGGGCCCGAGCCATCGGCCACGAATTCGACCGTGCCCGCATTGCGATAACCCACCGCGCGCGCCAGCCCGATCGCAGCCTGGGTCAGCGCCGCGCGCGTTTCGGCGTTCATGCCGGGGGCGGGCGCCTCTTCCACCAGCTTCTGGCGGCGGCGCTGGAGCGAGCAGTCGCGTTCGAACAGGTGGACGACATTGCCGTGCGCGTCGCCGAACACCTGGACCTCGAGATGGCGCGGACGCGCGACCAGTTTCTCGAGCAGGATGCGGTCGTCGCCAAAGGCGGCCGCGGCCTCGCGCCGGGCGGACTCGACGGCGTCGGCCAGTTCGGCGGGGCCATCGACTCGGCGGATGCCGCGCCCGCCGCCCCCCGCGACCGCCTTCACCAGCAGCGGAAAGCCGATCCCCGCCGCGGCTTTGGCCAGCCGTGCGGGGGCCACGTCGTCGCCCTCGACGCCCGGCACCACGGGCACGCCGGCGGCGCGCGCGATGCGCTTGGCCTCGTCCTTCAGGCCCATGGCGCGGATGGCGGCCGGGGGCGGGCCGACCCAAACTAGGCCTGCGGCCTCGACCGCCTCGGCAAAGTCTGGATTTTCCGACAAGAAGCCATAGCCCGGATGGATGGCCTGGGCGCCGGTTTCGCGCGCGGCCGCCAGGATGGCCTCGACCGACAGATAGCTCTCGCGCGCGGGCGGCGGTCCGATGCGCACCGCAAGATCGGCGCTGCGCACGTGCAGCGCGTCGGTGTCGGCGTCGGAGTGGACGGCGACCGTCCGCAGGCCCATGCGCCGGGCGGTGCGTGCGATGCGCACGGCGATCTCGCCGCGATTGGCGATCAAAAGCGTCTCGAACATGGACCCCGCCTAGCGGGACGGGCGGACCTGGTCAAAGGCAGCCGCCAATGCCCTGGCGGCAGACACCATCACCGGCCGCGCCGCCTGCGACAGGCGCGGTGCGCTGATGAAGCCATGCACCTCGGCCGGAAAGGCCGAGAGGTCCACCGGAACGCCGGCCGCCATCAGCTTGTCCGCATAGGCGCGGCCTTCGTCGTGCAGGGGGTCGAGGCCCGCCAGCACCACCCGCGCCGGCGCCAGGCCGCCAAAGTCGGTGGCAAAGAGCGGCGACACCCGCGGGTCCATCTCCAGCCCCGGCGGCACATAGGCGCGGCGGACATAGTCCAGCACCGGGCGCGACATCATCGCGGTGTCGGGAAAGGCCCGGCGCGAGGGCGTATCGGCGTGCAGCTGGCACAGCGGATAAACCAGCCATTGCAGGCGCGGCTGGGGCTCGCCCGCGGCTCGCAGGTCGTGGGTCAGCACCGCCGCCAGCCCCCCGCCGGCCGAATCCCCGCCGACCGCCATGCGGTCGGGGTCGACACCCAGCGCCTGCGGCGCATCGCGGATGGCGCGCCAGGCCGACAGCACGTCGTCGGGCGCGGCCGGAAAGGGGTGCTCGGGCGCCAGACGATAGTCCAGCGCGACCACCCGAAAACCCCCTTCGAGCGCCACGCGCCGGCAGATGCTGTCATGGCTGTCCAGCCCGCCGCTGACGAAGCCGCCGCCATGCATGTACACCAGGGCCGGCGAGCGGGCGTCGGCCTCGTTCGGCACATACAGGCGCGCGGGCACGCCGCGCGGGCCGATCACCACGTCCTCGATCCGGGCCAGGCCCTCGATCCGTTCATCCACCATGCCCTGCAGGCGGCGCATGGCGGCGCGCAGATGGGTGTGGGCCGGGGTGCCGAACGGGCGGCGCATGGCCTCGTTGGCCTGCCGCATCCAGGAATTGAGGTCGGGCCCACCGCGCATGAGGGGCATCTGGCGCGCCAGGGGTTCAGGTTCAAGGCGGACGCGCGGGGCGAATTCGCGCTTGCACATTCGCTCGGGATGTTTATCATTTATCGATAAGACAGGCGGCATGCGGCCGTCCTGGCGGAGATGTGCCGTGAAGCAGTTCCTGATCACGCTGGCCGGGGTATTCGTCGGCCTGCTGCTGTTCCTCGTGGTGGTGCCGATCGTGCTGATCAGCGCGGCCGCCTCGTCCGTCGCGGCCGACGCCGCACCCGTCCCGGCCAGCACGGTGCTGGAACTGGACCTGCGCGAGCCCCTGCGCGACCAGCCCGTGGCCGGCTTCCTGGCGTTCGGCGGCGAGCCGTCGGTGATCGAGGTGACGCGCACGCTGGACGCTGCATCCCGTGACGAGCGGGTGAAGGGCCTGCTGATCCGCGCCGGCGGCGGCATGATGCCCGCGCACGCCGAGGAAATCCGCCAGGCGGTCGAGCGCTTCAAGGCGTCGGGCCGATTTGTGACGGCCCATGTCCAGGGTTATTTCGACACCGGCCTGACCGGTTACTATGCCATCGCCAATGCCGACGAGATCTGGATCCAGCCCGGCGGGCCCTTCTTCGCCAGCGGCGTGCGGATGGAGAACCTCTTTGCACGCGAGCTGCTGGACGACATTTCGGTGTCGGCCGACTTCGAGGCGCTGGAGGAATACAAGAACGCTCCGAACACCTTGACCGAGCGCGGTTTCACCCCTGCCCACCGCGAGGCCGAACAGGGCCTGGTGAACGCGCTCTATGCGTCGATGACGGCCGCGATCGGGGTCGATCGCGAAAAGACGCCCGAGCAGGTCCGCACCGCGCTGGAGGCCGGGCCCTACAACGCCCAGGAGGCCGTCGAGGCGGGCTTCATCGACCGTGTCGGCATGCCCGAGGAGATGGTCGACGCCGCCTTCGAGCGCACCGGCACCGAGGACTCCGTCGTGGTGTCCTTCTGGGACTATGCGCCCCCGCCTGCCAACACCGATGGCCCGGTGGTCGCGGTTGTCGGCGGCGAGGGCGGCATCATGGAAGGCCGCGGCGAGGCCGGCCCGTTCGGCGACTCGGACGGCATCTTCTCGGACACCATGGCCGAGGCCATCCTGGCGGCGATCGAGGACGAGGACGTGCGCGCCATCGTCCTGCGGGTCGACAGCGGCGGCGGATCGGCGCTGGCGTCGGACCAGATCTGGGCGGCGCTCGAGCGCGCGCAGGCCGCCAACAAGCCCGTCGTGGTGTCGATGTCGGGCCTGGCGGCTTCGGGCGGATACTTCATCGCGGCAGGCGCCAACGAGATCGTCGCCCAGCCGGGCACGATCACGGGCTCGATCGGGGTGTTCGCCGGCAAGCTGGTGACCGAGGGGGGCCTCGAGCGGGTCGGCCTGAACACCGAGTCGGTCCAGGCCGGCGGGGCGTTCACGGGCGCGTTCTCCAGCGAGCGGCGCTTTACCGACACCGAGCGGGCCGAGATCCGCCAGTCGATCCGCGAAACCTATGACCTGTTCCTCCAGCGGGTCGCCGACGGTCGCGGCAAGACCGTCGAGGAGGTGCGCACCATCGCCCGCGGGCGCGTGTGGACGGGCGCCCAGGCCAAGGCATTGGGCCTTGTCGACCATCTGGGCGGGCTGGACTTTGCGCTGCGGCGGGCGGCGGCGCTGGCCAACCTGCCGGCCGACGAGGCGCCGGCGGTGCGCTTCTTCCCCGAGGCCGAGGACACGTTTGCCCAGTTCCGCCGGGCGTTCGGCGTCTCGACCGAGGCGATGCGCGCAATGGCGGTTCTGGGGGCGCTGGCGGGCGACGACACGGTCGAGCGCCTGATCGCCGCCCGCTCGGCCGCCGCGCGCGAAGGCGTGTCGGCGGAAATGGCCCCGGTGACGGTGCGCTGATCGGGCGCTGCGCAGGCGGCCGCCCTGACCGCCCGCGCCCCATCGAACATCCCAGGCGTGCGGGTCACCCGGCCCGCACGCTTTTTTTCGTGTGTCCTCTGTCGCGAGCCCCGCGCCGGAGGGCATCGGGCCGGCGGAAGCGGTCGCGCCGCTTCCGCAGTTCACGATAAATGTTTGCTTGCGACGGTTGCGCTTGCGTTTGTAGCGATTAAATCTTCCTCAGGCCTCGGGGCAGGCGCGATCAGAGATGACGGAGAGCATGCAATGCCAGCTTCGGCCGAACATGAAGTCGATGACCGTGCCAACGCGCTGACAATCCAGCCCGATCGGGTCGATCAGGACCGCATCATTGCCTTCTCACACTTCATCGAAGCCATCGAGCGGGGGCGTCCGGCGACCGGTCAAAAGTCGAGGGCCTGCGTGCTGACCGGGCCGAACGAGGAGCAGATGCCAATTCCGCCACAGGTGTTTGACATCATGCGCACCGCGGCTGAAATCCTCAAGGGCGGGTCAAGTGTCCGGATCGTGTCTCTTGATCGGGACCTGACGACGCAAGAGGCCGCAGACATGCTGAACATGTCGCGCCAGCACCTGGTGCGGCTGCTGGAGGAGGGCGAAATCGCCTTTACCAGGACCGGAACGCATCGGCGTATCCGGATGCAGGATGTTCTGGCCTTCAAGCAGAAACGTGCTGTCGTGCGCCGCCGCGCCCTTCGTGAACTGACAATTCTGGGGGAGGAGATTGGCGGACCGGATCACTTTCCCGATGGCGGCAAAGGCTGATGACTTGGCCGCCCATTCGTGCGGTGATCGATGCCAATGTTCGCTACCCGGCGCTGTTGAGGGATCTGGTCCTGCGCGCGGCGGAAAAGGGTGTCTACCAGCCCGTCTGGTCAGAGCAAATCATCGCCGAAGTGATGGGCGCACTGCAGCGCGACGCAGGCGTGTCAGGTGGCAAGGTTGAGCGGTTGCGCAACTTTCTCCTGACCGCATTCCCCGAGGCGATGACGGACGGATACCAGCACCTCACCGACCAGATGCAGAACCAGATCAAGGATCGACATGTCGCTGCCCTTGGATACTTTGTCCAGGCCCATGTCATCGTTACCAACAACATCAAGCACTTCAAAGGCCTTGCAGGTGGGCCGACACCCAAGACAGCCGATGAATTTCTCTGTGATCTGTACCAGCTGGCGCCATTGCTCTTGGGTGAAATCATCGGGGAAATGACTGCAGATTACAGTGCACCAGCGCAATCGCCGCAGGAAATCGTGGGCCGGCTCGGAAAGGTGGTTCCGCGATTTTGTGGGTTGATATGGGCGCAATGGAACGACGCCGCTGGCACTTGACGCGTTCGCGGGCGCGTTGCTGCGCAGGTTACCGCCTTTTGGGGATGCACCGCGGAGCCTGCCGGGCTGCGACTGGCGCGCACGGACCGCCAGGGCTGATTGGAGCGGGCGAGGCGATTCGAACGCCCGACCCTCACCTTGGCAAGGTGATGCTCTACC
>DBAV01000001.1 GCA_002291875.1 Hyphomonadaceae bacterium UBA1001 | reverse complement strand
GTGGCGCCGGTGGGGCCGGCTTTGGCTCTGGACGATCTGAAAATGTGCAAGCACAGGAGCCTGGGCTTCCGGTCCCGGTCTTGCGCGACCAACCGCGCTTGGAAGCGCGGGCTCCGGCGGGGCGTGCTTCGATGACCGCCAAACTTGAAAAACGGCGGCATCGGAGTCCGCGCGTCCAAGCCCGCCCTTGCGCGCACAGCCGCACTCAGAAGCGCGCGGGCACCGGCGTGCGCGTCAGAGGTCCACGCGTTTGACCTCGCCGAGGTCGGGCGGGCTGTCACTGACCATGCCGAACAGCATCTGCACGCCCGCCAAGGGCGCGGGTGAGCCCTTCCAGATCTGCGCCTTCTCGGGACGGAAGCGCAGCAGGACGACGCGCGGATCGTCGGGCCCGTCATACATCGCCTTGGCCGCAGCCTCGAAATGCTCGTGCACCAACGCCCGGATGTCGATCACATAGGTGCGCCCCGTGATCGAGACATAGAGGTTCGAGAACTCGTGCGCGGTGGTGATGCACGCCTCGGGTTCGCGGGCCAGCTCGTCCACCTTGGCGCTGTCGCGCTCGGTCATGAACAGCACCACATCCTCGTCGCGGAGCACCTTGAAGCCCATCGGCCGCGCCCGCAGCCCGTCGGGCCCCTGGTCGACCAGCATCACGGTGCGCGACTTCTCGACGGCGTCCCAGAGCTCCTCGCGGGTAGTGTATTCGATGTCCGCCATGCGCGCGGCGGTGTCCTTGGTGGTCATGGTCATGCTCCGTGGGTGGGTGTCGGCGATGTTTAGGGGCGCTGTCAGTTGGCGATGTGCATCTGCAGCATCCACGAGGCCTGCTCGTGATAGGCCAGAAGCCCGGTCAGCAGGTCGGCCGTCACCACATCCTCGCACGCCTCGGCCGCCTCGATCCCCTCGCGCAGCGACGCGCACAGAAGACCGTTGTCGCGCACCAGCATGGCAATCATCTCGGCGGCGGTCTGGGGCTTGTCCTCGTCTTTGATGATCGAGAGCGCACCATAGGTGGTATAGCTGGCCGGCGCCTTCTGCCCCAAAGCGCGGATGCGTTCGGCCACCTTGTCGATCGCCTTGTAGAGGGCCTCGTACTGTTCCTCGGTCAGCTTGTGCACGCTGTAGAAGGCCGGGCCGGCCACATTCCAGTGCACGCCCTGGGTCTTGATGAAGAGCTGGTAGCAGTCGGCCAGGATACGCCCCAGCTGCTCGGCGCAGGTGCGGCGCGCCTTGGGCTCGAGGCCAGTCTGGGCGCGGAAGTCCGGGGTGGAAGTGTCGAGCGCGGGATTGGGGGCAACGGCCATGAACGGGCTCCTGGATGACAAGGCGGGCGGCGCCGCGCCGGCTGGCGCACGCCTGTCCCGACGCCCAAACGCGCTGCGGGCGCGCGGGTTCATCGCCCGCCTGCCACGCGCGGTCGGCACTCCATCACGACCGCGTCACCGGGTGCGCCCGGCCCCGTTCCTGCGCCGCTGTCCGCGCCGCCCTCAGCCCGACAGCAGGCCGCCCAGCCGGTCGCGCAGGGCATACCAGGCCATGCCCGCCACATAGAGCGGATCGCGCGCCAGCGGCCCGCCGGGAAAGCGCGCCGGCGCCAGGCGCGCGGCAATGTCCACCCCGCCCTCGTCGCCCATGATCGCCTGCGCCAGCAGACGCCCGCCCAGATGCGCCAGCACGATCCCCTGCCCCGAATAGCCCAGCGCCCAGTACACCCCGTCTCGCCGCCCGATCACCGGATCGCGCGAGCGCGTGACCGACACCACCCCGTGCCAGGCATGGGTCAGCGCAACGCCCTTCAACGAGGCAAAGGTGCGCTGGAGGAAGGGCCGCACGAAGGCCGCCACGTCGCGCGGCGGGCGCGGGGTGTAGTTTTCCCCGCCCCCGAACACCAGCCGCCCGTCGCGCGTGGGTCGGTAATAGTCCAGCACGAACCGGGTGTCCGAAACGGCCGCGCGCGTGGGCAGGATGGCTTCGAGGCGGGCACCCAGTGGCTCTGTCGCCACGATCTGGTTGCCGACCGGCATGATCCGCGCCGCCAGGTCGGGCGCCGGCCCGCCCCCGATGCCACCGGTATAGGCATCGCTCGCCACCACGATGGCGCGCGCGCGCATCGGCCCGCGCTGCGTGACGACCGCCCCCGCGCCGATCGACAGCACAGGACAGTGTTCGATCACGGTGCCGCCGGCCGCGCGCACGCGGTGGGCCAAGCCCGTGCAAAGCCGGAATGGCTGGAGCCAGCCGCCAGCCGTGTCCAGCGTGCCGCCGGCATAACCGGGCTCGGGCACATGCGCGCCAACCTCCTCGCGCGACAGGATATGGATGCTGGTGTGACTCAGCCGGTGCAGCGCCTCCACCTCGCGGGCCAGCATGTCCACATCGCCGCGGTGCACCGCCGCCTGCACATGCCCGCCCGGGTGCCAGTCACACTCCAGCCCGTCATCGACCAGCGCCACCAGCGTCGCGCGCGCGGATTCGGCCATCTGCACCAGGTGCCGGGTCCGGGTTTCACCAAGCAGGCGCACATAGTGCCCCGGCTCGCGGCGCAGGCCGGGAATCAGCAGCCCGCCATTGCGGCCCGACGCCCCCGCTCCGACACGCGCGGCCTCGAGCACGACCACATCACGCCCAGACCGTGCCAGATCGAGCGCACAGGCCAGCCCCGTGAACCCTGCCCCGATGACCACGACGTCTGCGATCCGCCCGAAGGCGTCGGCGGATTTGGCATGGTCAGGCGCGGTGTCCTCGGCCTGCGCGCTCCAGAGCACGCGTGGGTCGAGGCCTGGCGAGGGCGTCTTCATCGATGCACTCGGCCCCCCGCGCGCGGCGTTGGCAAGTGCCCAAGTCTGTGGATAGCGCGGCGGGGCGCCATTTACCCGCCCTTCACCGAGTCACATGATTTCCGACCGGGCCCTGCGACACCATGGCTTGCGTCGGCGATGAAACCGCGACGCCAGATATGGTATCCATCGGTCCATCGAGGAGCCCAAGATCATGCCGTCCACCACCGATTTCGCAAAGCCCGGCCTGCTGATTCCCTCGGGCTCGTACAAGCCGTTCCGCTATCCGTGGGCGATCGAGTTCTGGCGCCGCCAGAACCAGATCCACTGGATGCCCGAAGAGGTGCCGCTGGGCGAGGACTGCAAGGACTGGGCGACCAAGCTGACCGACAGCGAGCGCAATCTGCTGACCCAGATCTTCCGCTTCTTCACCCAGTCCGACATCGAGGTGAACGACAACTACATGGAGCGCTATGGCCGGGTGTTCCGCCCGACCGAGATCAAGATGATGCTGTCGTCCTTCTCGAACATGGAGACGGTGCACGTGGCGGCCTATGCGCTGCTGCTCGAGACGATCGGCATGCCCGACAGCGAATTCTCGTCGTTCATGGAATACCAGGCCATGAAGGACAAACACGACTTCATGCAGACCTTCGGCGTCGACAGCCACGAGGACGTGGCCCGCACGCTGGCCATGTTCGGCGCCTTCACCGAGGGCCTGCAGCTGTTCGCCTCGTTCGCGATGCTGATGAACTTCCCGC
>DBAV01000108.1:503-27986 GCA_002291875.1 Hyphomonadaceae bacterium UBA1001 | reverse complement strand
ATCTCGCCGATCAAAAGGCGGGTGCGCTCGCCCTTCCATTTGAAGTCCTGGGGAGGGTGCCCCAGGGTGCAGAACGGATGGACGGTGCAATCGCGTCCCAGCGTGGTCGCGCCGGTGATCGAGACATGACTGACCAGCGTTGTCCCCTCACCCACGGTCACGTCCGGGCCGATGACGCAGAATGGTCCGATCCGGGCGCTCTCGTGGATCTGGGCCTTGGGATCGACCACCGCGGTCGGATGGATGGCGGTCATACCGGCAGCTCGACCACCTTGGCCGCAAAGGTGGCCTCGGCCGCCCGCTGGCCGCGGACATGCGCCTCGCCCTGGAACTTGAACACGCCGCGCCGGGCGATCAGCACGTCGACACTCATTTCCAGAAGGTCGCCGGGCCGGACCGGGGTGCGAAAGCGTGCCCCATCCACCGACATGAAGAACACGCCGTGCCGTTCGACATCCACATCCATGGATTTCGAGATCAGGATGGCGCCGGTCTGGGCCATGGCTTCGATCAGCAGGACGCCGGGCATCACCGGACGCCCCGGAAAGTGCCCCTGGAAAAAGGGTTCGTTGAAGGTCACCGCCTTGGTGCCGCGGATCGACTTCATCGGGAGGAAATCGTCGGCCCTGTCGATCAGCAGGAAGGGATAGCGGTGCGGCAGTCGCCTCAGGATCTCGTCGATCCCGATCACGCCTGACGCCACTGCGTCGGCCGGCGCATCACTGGTCTGGTCGTCGATCATCTGCCCTCCCGCGTACAGAGGCGTTCTTGCCCAGCCACGCCACCTCGCGCAACCACGCGCGCAGCGGCTTGGATGGAAATCCGCCCCACGTTTCGCCCGCCGGCACGTCGCGCATGATCCGCGCGCCCGCCGCAAGGCTTGCTCCGTCCCCGATCGTCAGATGGTCGGCAATGCCAACAGCCCCGCCGATCCTGACCCCATCGCCAATGTGGGTGCTGCCCGAAACGCCGCACAGGGCCGCCATGACCACGCCCCGGCCAATGCGGACATTGTGGGCGACATGGCACAGATTGTCGATCTTGGTCGCCTCGCCGATCACCGTGTCACCCAGCATGCCGCGGTCCACGGTGCTGTTGGCCCCAAGGGTGACGCGGTCCTGCAGGATGACGCGGCCGAAATGGGCGACGTCCTCGAGGCCGGTGCTGCCTGCGTGCACGCCAAACCCGGCTTCACCAACGCGCGCGCCGGCCAGGAGCTTGACCCCGTCGCCCAACAGCGCACAGCGCAGGCTGGCGCCCGCCCCGATGTGGCAATCGCGGCCGATCTGGACGCCGGGCCCGATCCACGCGCCCGGCTCGATCACCGTGCCATGGCCGACCCGCACACCCGCCGAAACCACGGCATCGGGCGAAACCCGCGCGCCTGCGTCCACGTCGGGCGCGTCTACCTCGCGGTCATCCCACGCGCGCGGGGACACCAGGGCGCTGGCGAGTTGCAGGAAGGTGCGCTTGGGGGTTGGGGTTCCCAGGAACACCGGCCCAGTCCCAACCGCCATGGGTGCACCGCGGCGAAAGAGAAATGCCGGTGCCGCATCCAAAAATGCGGGCGGGGCGCGTCCTACCAGAAAGCCGAACGTGCCGGCCGGGCCCCCACCATCCAGCGCAACCGGCTCGGCGAGAACCCCTTCGCTCCCCTCCGGCACCTCAAAACAGAACTCCGCCGCGGCGCGGCGGAGTTCGATGGGTGCAGCGACGGCGTAGAACCGCCGGTCGATCATTGCGGCCGGGGACGCGCCGGCGCGGCGGGTTGTGCCGCCGGAGCCGGCGCCTGAGCCGCCGGCTGCTGCGGCATGCGCTGGCGCACGACATTCATGGTCGTCACCGCCGCATTCAGCCGGTTGGTGACATCGGTGGTGATGTCGACGGTCGGCACGAAATGATAAATGGTCGAACGCTCGACCACGATGCTGGCCCCGCGCGCCTGCGCGGCAGCGGTCACCACCGTGCGCAGCTGGTTCGAGAAATCCTGCAGCGCCTTGGCCTCGGTGGCCTGATACTCGCGGGCGGCGATGGCAGTCTTGCGCTGCAGGTCCTGCTCGCGCGTCGCATAGGCCTCAATGCGCGGGCGCAGGTCGGCGCGCTGCTGGATCTGCTGCGGGGTCAGGCCCTGCGTCGCCTGCGCAAGGGCGGCGTTCTCGTTGCGCACCCATTCGGCGTCCGGCCGCAGCTCGGTCTGGATCTGGGTCTGAATGGCGGTCAGTTTGGCCTGGATGTCCTTGCCGACCATGGAGTCTGTGAACACCTTGTCGGCGTCGAACACGACCACCATGGACTGGCCGGCCTGGGCCATGGCCACCGGAGTGGTGACTGCCACCGCTCCCAGCGTCATCGTGGACACCGCAAGGGCGGCGAGAAGTCGTTTCATGTCCTGACCTTTCATGAGCCTAGAAGCGGGTGCTCTGGCTGAAGCGGAATGTCTCGGTCCGATCGTATTCCTCTCGGGCGAGAATGTGGGCAAAATCGAACCGTACTGGGCCGAACGGGGAATCCCAGAAGATCGAAATCCCCGCCGAGGCCCGCAGCGAAAGGGCATCCTTCACGAACGCGCGCACATTCGGATTGCTGAGAGTATCGTCGAAGGTGACGCGATCGGCATCATCGAGCAGGCCCAACGTGCCCACATCGGTGAACAGCGCACCCGAGAGGCCGAATTGTTCGGGCAGGCCCAGCGGGACGGTCACTTCGGCCGTCAGAATGCCGAACGCGCGCCCGCCCAACGAGTCGCCGAAGATGAAGCTGGTGTCCCCCTGCGTGCCGTCTGGATTGACCGGACGGGTCGCAAAGATCTGGCGCGGCCCCAGGCCTGCAATGTCGAAGCCGCGGAAGGACTGGCCGCCCTTGAAGAAGCGGTCGTTGATGCGGACCTCGTCGTCATTCCAGCCAAAGATGTAGCCCGCCGACAGCGAGAGGCTGGCCGTGACATCTTCGATGATACCGCGATAGACGGTGCCTTCGAACTGCGAGCGGATGTAATTGACGTCGCCGCCAATGCCCGCCAGCTCCTGGCTGAAATTGAGGTTGAAGCCGCGGGTCGGATTGACCGGGGTGTTGCGGCGGTCCCAGAGGAATGAATAGCCCAGCACCGAGGTCAGGAAGGTGCCGCGCTGGCGACACAGCGCCGGTGCCGAGGCGACCGCACACCCATCGACCAGATTGCCCTGGGCATCGATGCTGGGCGGGATCGACACCTGCACGTCATCTTCGCGCAGCGTGTAGGAAAGCCCCAACTGGGTGTTCTGGGTGATCGGAAAGCCCAGCCGCACGCCTGCGCCGGTGGTCTGCGTCAGGAAGGACGCCTCGTCCAGAAAATCCGACCGCACCGAGTACAGGTCGAAATTGAAGGCCAGGTCGCGCCCGAGGAATTTCGGCTCGCCGAAACGCAGCTCGATGTTGCGGCGCCGTGCGCTGGTTGCAACGTTCAGCCGGAGGAACTGGCCCCGCCCGCGCAGGTTGCGCTCGGTGATGTTCACCTCGAACAGGAAGTTGTCGGTGGACGAGAAGCCCGCTGCAAAGGCCAGCTCGCCGGTCGGCTGCTCTTCGACGGCAACTTCGACAATGGCGCGGTCGGGCTGGCTGCCGGGCCGCTCGGTGATCTCCACTTCCTTGAAGAACTGGAGGCGGCGGATCTGGTTCTGCGAGCGCTCGATCAGGATGCGGTTGAAGCTGTCGCCTTCGGCCAGCTGCATCTCGCGGCGGATGACCGGATCGATGGTCGAGGTATTGCCGACAATGTCGATCCGCTCGATGAATACGCGCGGCCCTTCGTCAACATCGAAGGTGATGTCGACGGTGCGGGTCTCGGGGTTGCGCTGCAGGCGCGGGCGCACCTGGACATTGGCATAACCTGCCGACCCGGCGGCGAAGGTGATCGCATCCTCGGCCTGCTCGAGCAGCTCGCCGTTGAAGGTCTCTCCACTGCGGATCGGCACCACCGAGCGCAGCAGCTCGGCCGGCAGCTTGTCGAGTTCGGTCTCGACCTGGACCTGCCCGAATTCGTACTTCACACCCTCGTCGACGGTGAAGGTGATGAAGAAATTCCGCTGGTCGGGGGTCAGCTCTGCGGTGGCCGAGACCACCCGGAAGTCGGCAAACCCGTTGTTGGTGTACAATTGCCGCAGCTGCTCGCGGTCGAACTCCAGCTGGTCGGGATCATAGCTGTCGCGGTTCGAGAAAAAGCGCCACCATGCGCTCTCCTCGGTCACGATGGCCGAGCGCAGTTCGCGATCCGAAAACTCGCGGTTGCCGATGAAACTGATGCGTTCGATGCCCGTGGTCGGGCCCTCGTCGATCGAGAAGATCAGGTCGACACGATTCTGGTCCAGTTCACGGACCTGGGGCGTCACCTGCGCGGCAAAGCGGCCCGACCGCCGATAGACCTCGACGATGCGCTGGACGTCGGACTGGACGCGCGCGGTGGTGAAGACCGCCCGTGGCGCGGACTGGATTTCGTCGGTCAGGCGATCATTGTCGACCGCGCTGTTGCCCTCGAAGATAACGCGGCTGATGATCGGGTTCTCGACCACCACCACCACAAGGTCGGTGCCGCGCTGCTCGAATCGCACGTCGGCAAACAGGCCGGTGCCGAACAGCGTCTTCAGCGAAAGATCGATGCGCTCGGGATCGAAGGCATCGCCGGGCTGGACCAGCAGATAGGAGGCGACGGTGGACGCCTCGATCCGCTGATTGCCCTCGACCAGGATTCGCCCGATCGGTGCGGCGGCAACCGGAGCGGGCGCAGGCGCGGTGGCGGGCGCGCCCGCGGTTCCGGGAGGCGCGGTTCCATCGGCGGGCGTCTGCGCCGATGCCTCGGCGCCAGCGCCCAGCGTGACGCCCCCGACGCCGGCGGCGAGGCACGTGACGGCGCCGACAACGACCTTACGCAACAAAGGATTCATGCGTTTCCTCGCCGTCCCCGCCCCTGAAGACCGTGGTTTAAGACAGCATCCCTTGGACAAACTCAAGCGCATTGAGCCGCTGCAGGTCATTCCAGGATGCGAACAGGAACATGGTGATCAGGAGCGCGAAACCGGTCTGGTAGGCAAGGGCAACACCCTTTGCCGGCAGGGGTTTTCGGCGCACGGCTTCGATCGCGTTCATCAGGATCTGCCCGCCGTCCAGCACCGGGATCGGCAGCAGGTTCATGAACCCCACCGCCACCGACAGCAGCGCCATCCAGATCAGCAAGGTGCGTGTCAGCTCGAGGACGGTCTGGCTTCCGCCGCCAGCTGCAGTCCCGATGTCGACGGCCGATTCGACCACGACATGGGTGGTGTGTGTCATGCCGATCACGCTGGACAGCTGGCTGGCATCCGCCTGCAACGTGATCAGGCGCCAAAGATAGTCCGCCGTCCTGACGACGATGTCCACGACCTGCTTTGCCCCGGCACCGATGGCCTCGCCTACCCCGAGGGTCTCGCGCTGAGAGATCACGATCCCCAGCCGGCCGTGAGCCTCTGCAGGTGTCCGGAAGGCGACCTCGGTGGCGACCCGCTCGCCATCACGCTCGACAACCAGGATTGCGGTCTCTCCGCCCCCGATGCCTTTCAGCGTTTCTCGCAGGTCGAGCAGGTTGGCGATGGCGCGGCCATCCAGGGACACGATCACGTCCCCGGCCTGCACCCCGGCCGCGCCTGCGGCCGATTGGGCGTTCAAGCGCTCGACGGTGACGGGCCGGGTGGTCGGATCATAGTCCCGACCGAACGCGGCGAACACCAGGGCAAACACCAGCGCGGCGAAGACAAAGTTGAACACCGGGCCGGCGGCGGCGATCAGCGAGCGCACGCCCGGCCCCTGGGCATGGAAATACCCTTCGGCGCGCGCGCGATCGGGCGCGATGGCGGCAGCCTCGTCGGTCGGCGCCGCGGACGCCTCATCCTTGTCGCCACTGAACTTGACATAACCACCCAGCGGAATCGAACCGATCTGCCAGATCATGCCGTCGCGGCCGCGCCATTGTGCGATCGCAGAACCGAACCCGATCGAGAAGGTGTCCACCCGCACCTTCAGCCAGCGCGCAACCTGAAAATGCCCGTACTCGTGCACGAAGATGATGACGGTCAGGACAAGAAGAAAAGGCAGGATCGCCGTCATCAGGATGCCGAAAAAGCCTTCCATCAATGCAGTTCCTTCTCGTAGCCCACCGCGTGGGCGCGCGCCCAGCGATCGATCTCCAGCATGTCTTCAACGCAGCGCGGCGGCGCAAATGAGGCACGTGACGCCGCCTCGAGCGTGGCTTCGCACAGGGCGCTGAGGTCGTAAAAGCCGATCCGGTCATCCAGATAGGCCTCGACCGCAACCTCATTGGCCGCGTTCAGCACCGCTGGTAAGGCCCCGCCCTCGCGCAGGCTGGCGCGGGCAAGGCCCAGTGCCGGGAACCGTTTCAGGTCCGGCGCCTCGAAAGTCAGCGATCCCGCCGACACCAGGTCGAGGGGGCTGGTCTGCAGGGCGATGCGCCCCGGATGGGCCAGTGCGCTGGCGATCGGGATCCGCATGTCGGGCGCGGACAGCTGCGCCAAAGTGGCACCGTCGCAATAGGTGACCAGTGCATGCACGATCGACTGGGGGTGCACGACCACGTCGAGGTCGGCATCGCTGAGGCTGAACAGCAACGCAGCCTCGATCAATTCCAGCCCCTTGTTCATCAGGGTGGCGCTGTCGATGGTGATCTTGCGTCCCATGGTCCAGGTCGGGTGGCGCAGCGCCTCGCTCGCCGGCGCAGCCGCGATCCGCTGGTGCTCCCAGGTCCGAAAGGGCCCGCCCGATGCGGTCAGGGTGACGCGGGCCACATGGGCGGGATGGGTCAACACCTGGAAGACTGCGTTGTGTTCGCTGTCGACGGGCAGGATGGTCGTGCCCGCGCGCCTTGCCTCGTCGATCATGAAGGTGCCGCCGCAGACCAGACTTTCCTTGTTGGCCAACGCCAGCGTTCCTCCGCGGCGCACCGCCGCCAGGGTGGGGGCCACACCGGCAGCCCCAACGATCGCGGACATGGTCCAGTCCGCCTCGCGCGCGGCAGCTTCAACCACGGCCTGCGGGCCTGCGGCTGCCTCGCACCTGGTTCCGGACAGCGCATCGCGCAGGTCACCGAGGCGCCCCGGATCGGCGATCACGGCATGGCGGCACCGGGTGGCGCGGGCGGCACGCGCAAGCCCCTCGACATCGGTGTTGGCGGTCAGCGACACCACGTCGATCTCGGCGCCCGCGGCGCGCGCCTGGGCAATCACGTCGATGGTCGAGCCGCCGACCGAACCGGTCGCCCCGAGGATCGAGATCCGACGTATCATGGGATGGGCATCCACCACAGCGGCAGCGTCACCGAGGGAAGGCCCACAAGCCCAGCGGACACCACGGCGACGACCACGAGACTGGCCAGCAAGAGCCCGTCAACGCGATCCAGAACCCCGCCATGCCCTGGCAGCAGCGTGCTGGAATCCTTGACAGCAAAGGTTCTTTTCAAGGCGGACTCCAGCAGGTCACCCCCGGTGACCGAAACGGCCGTGATCGCCGCGAACACCGCCCATTCAAACATCGCGCCACCCGCAAGCAGCGCATACAGGAACCCGGCGCTGACGCCCGCGACCACTGATGCGATGGTGCCGGCCCAGGTCTTGTTGGCCCATGGCGCCGGCAGGACGGGCCCGCCGACAATGCGTCCGGCAAAATAGGCTGCCGAGTCGCAGGAGATCGCGATCAGAACAAAGCCCAGCGCGACCCACGCGCCTGTGGGCTCGGCGCGATGAAGGGCAAAAAAGGCGACACAGCCGCCCACGATCACGCCAGCCGAGAGCCCGGCCAGAAGGCGCCGGCCGGGGCTGTCGGCGCCGGTCAGACCCGCCGCCACTTCGGCCACCACCGCCAGCGCCGCGGCCGGCGCAAACTGGCCGATCCCCGCCAGCACCACCGCGACGCAGCCGAGAATGGCCGTGCTCCAGAACATCGAACTGGAATCGCCGCGCCCCACGATCAGTGTCAGCTCGGACAGCAGCACCACGACAACAAAGGCCGCCGTGGCCGCAAGGAAAGGCCCGCCAGCGAGGACGATGGTCACCGACAGCGGCAACAGCACCGCTGCCGTCAGCAGCCGTGGCAGAAGATCGTGCCAGCGTGTCCTGGAACCTGTGGGCAATGTCACGTCAGGCGTCGCCACCGTGGCCGCCATATCGGCGCTCACGCCGTCCATAGTCGGCGATCGCCGACGCCAGCGTCGCCTTGCCGAAGTCGGGCCAGTGGGCATCCTCGAACACCAGTTCGGTATAGGCGCACTGCCACAGCAGGAAATTGGAAAGCCTCTGCTCGCCGCTGGTCCGGATCAGAAGGTCGGGATCGGGTGTGTCGCCCCATCCGATGAACGAGCGGAAGGTGGCCTCGTCGATCCGCTCGGGGTCGAGCTCGCCGCGCGCGACCGCCCGGGCGATGTCGCGGCTGGCGACCAGAATCTCCTGCCGGCCGCCATAGTTGAAGGCGATCGTCAGCTTCAGCCGATCATTGTCGCGGGTACGCGCCTGGGCATTGTCGATGATCGAGAGCACGTCGGCCGGCAGGCCGTCACGATGCCCCACAACCTTGATGCGCACGCCTTCGCGCGCCAGCCGGTCGAGGTCGCGGCCGACATAGAGGCGCAATAGGTCGAACAGGGCGTCGACCTCGCTGCGGGGGCGACGCCAGTTCTCGCTCGAGAAGCCGAACACCGTCAGATAGGCGATGCCCATTTCGCCCGCCGCCTCGACCGTGCGGCGCAGCGCCTCCACCCCTTCGCGATGGCCGAAGGCCCGCGGCAGGCCCCGCGCCTTGGCCCAGCGCCCATTGCCGTCCATGATGATGGCCACATGGCGCGGAAGGGCCCCGGCTGCCGCTGCGCCCGCGGCGGCGCGTTCGACATGGGCCGCTGCGTTGGACACGGACACGCCTCCGCCAGAGCAGGCGTCAGACCTGCATGATCTCTTCTTCCTTGATCCGCAGCGTTTCGTCGACCTTTTTGACGTGCGAGTCGGTCGCGGCCTGCACTTGGTCGGCCAGCTTCTTCTGCTGGTCCTGGCCGATCTCGCCGTCCCTCTCGAGCTTTTTCAAGAGCTCCATGCCGTCACGGCGGACATTGCGGATCGCCACGCGTGCCTGTTCGGCGTACTTGCCGGCCAGCTTGGCCAGTTCCTTGCGCCGCTCCTCGTTCAGCGGCGGGATCGGAACGCGCAGGGTCTGCCCATCCGTGATCGGATTCAGCCCCAACCCGGCATTGCGGATGGCCTTCTCCACCGCTCCGACCGTTCCGCGGTCCCAGACCTGAACGGCCAGCATGCGCGGCTCGGGCACCGAAATGGCACCGACCTGCTGCAGCGGCACGGTCGAGCCATAGGCGTCCACCATCACCGGCTCCAGCAGGGCGGCACTGGCCCGCCCCGTGCGCAGGCCGTTCAGGTCGTCCTTCAGGGCGCCCAGCGCGCCATCCATGCGGCGCTCGATGTCCTTGATGTCGAACTTTCCGCTCATGGCCAGATCCTAGTTCCTGATGATGGTGCTGCTGCCGCGCCCGGCGAGCACCTCGCCCAGGGCACCGCGGGTGCGAATATTGAAAACGACGATGGGAATGCGGTTGTCACGCATCAGCGCGACCGCCGAGGCGTCCATGACGCGAAGGTCTCTGGCCAACACGTCCTGGTGGGCCAGTTCCTCGAACCGTGTGGCATCGGGGTCCAGCTTGGGGTCAGACGTGTAGACACCATCAACGCCCGTCCCCTTGAACAGGGCATCGCATCCCAGCTCGGCGGCGCGCAGCGCAGCAGCCGTGTCGGTGGTGAAGAAGGGGTTTCCGGTTCCGGCAGCCACAATGACGATCCGGCCCTTCTCCATGTGGCGCAGGGCGCGCCGGCGGATATAGGGCTCGCAGACCTTGTTCATGTCCAGCGCCGACAGGACACGGGTGTCGCGCCGCATCGATTCGAGCGCGCTTTGCATGGCCAGGGCGTTCATCACGGTCGCCAGCATGCCCATATAGTCGGCCGAGGTGCGGTCCATCCCGCGCGCGGCCCCCGACAGCCCGCGGAATATGTTGCCGCCCCCGATCACCAGGCTCAGCTGGACGCCTTGGGCGACCGCGTCCCCGATCTCGGTCGCGATGCGATTGCACGCGTCGACGTCGATTCCATAGCTTCCGTCGCCCATCAGGGCTTCGCCGGAAATCTTTAGAAGGACGCGCCGGAAGCGCGGGCGATCAGCAGCAACTCGACCCTGATCGACCGCGTCCATGGCGCCCCTCTCCTTCGGTCCCAACAGGCCCCTGCCCCGTGGGACGATCTATCAGGCCTTCACCGCGCCGGCGGCGGCAGCCACCTCTGCGGCAAAGTCCTCAACCTTCTTCTCCACGCCTTCGCCCAACGCAAGACGTGCGAAGCCAGTCAGCTTCACCGGCGTGCCGAGCTCCTTGCCGGCCTTGGCCACCAGCTGCTCGACCGTGGTGTCGGGGTCCATGACAAAGCCCTGCTTCAGCAGCACGACCTCTTCGTAGAACTTGCGGATGCGCCCTTCGATCATCTTTTCGATGACCGATTCGGGCTTGCCCGATTCGCGCGCCTGCTCGGTGAAGATGGCCCGCTCACGCTGGATCGCGTCCTGCGACAGGTCTTCGACCGACAGCGACTGAGGCTGGGTGGCGGCGATGTGCATCGCAATGCGCCGGCCCAAATCATTCAGGGCATCGGCAGGCCCCTCGGACTCGATCGCCACCAGCACACCGATCCGCCCCAGCCCGTCGGTGGTGGCACTGTGCACGTACGAGGCCACGACGCCCGCGGGCACGGCCAGGCGCGCGGCGCGCCGCACGGTCATGTTCTCGCCGATCGTCGCCACCAGATGGGTGACCAGATCCCCCACCGTGCCCTCGCCCTCGGGCGCCCGCGCGGCAAGGATCGCCTCCGGCGTGCCCGCGGTGTCCAGGGCGGTGCGGGTGATCCCGCCCAGCGCGCGCTGGAACATCTCGTTGCGGGCCACGAAGTCGGTTTCCGAATTCAGTTCCACGACGGCCCCGACCATGCCGCGACCTTCGGGGCGAGTGGCGACACCCACCAACCCCTCGGCGGCGACGCGGTCGGCCTTCTTGGCGGCCTTGGACAGGCCCTTGGCGCGCAGCCAGTCGGCCGCAGCCTCGAGGTCGCCGCCCGTTTCGGTCAGCGCCTTCTTGCAGTCCATCATGCCGACGCCAGTCTTTTCGCGCAGCTCCTTGACGAGCGCGGCGCTCACTTCTGCCATTGCTGGTCCTCCGGAAATGCGGACGCCCCCGGGCGCCCGCTCTTGGTTCAGTCGTTGCGAACCGCGTCTTCCATCGACACCGGTTCGGGCTGGGGGGCCTCGTCCGCGGCGGCCGACTGCATCAGGGTCGGTTCGACCGGCGCGATCGCCTCGCCAAGGTCGATGCCGGATGCAGAGTCTCCGTCCGCCATGCCGCTGAGCACCGCGTCCGCGATCGCCTGGCAGTACAGTTCGATGGCGCGTGCCGCATCGTCATTGCCCGGGATCGGGAAATCGACGACGTCCGGATCGCAGTTGGAATCGACGATCGCAACCACAGGAATGCCCAGCTTGCGCGCCTCTTGGATGGCGATCGCCTCCTTGTTGGTGTCGATCACGAACATCAGGTTCGGCAGGCCAGCCATTTCCTTGATGCCGCCCAGCGAGCGCTCGAGCTTTTCACGCTCGCGCTGAAGCTGGAGCTCTTCCTTCTTGGTATAGCCGGTGCTGCCTTCGCCCGAGAGCAATTGCTCGAGCTGCTTGAGGCGCGCGATCGACTTGGACACGGTCTGCCAGTTGGTCAGCGTGCCACCCAGCCAGCGCTGGTTCATGTAATACTGGGCGCAACGCGACGCATGCTGGGCGATCGCCTCGGACGCCTGGCGCTTGGTGCCGACGAACAGGATCCGGCCATTGCGCGATGCCACCTCACGCACCCGCAGCAGCGCCTGGTGCATCAGGGGAACGGTCTGCGACAGGTCGATGATGTGGATGTTTGAACGGACGCCAAAGATGTACTGGCCCATCTTAGGGTTCCAGCGGTGGGTCTGGTGTCCGAAGTGCGCGCCAGCCTCGAGCAGCTCGCGCATGCCGATTTCAGGCAATGCCATGATGTTTCCTTCCGGTTTGACCTCCGCGAGCCGTGGGCGTGCGGGCACGCCACCGGAGTCTTCACTCGCGTGAGAGATGGCGGGCACCTAGCCGAACCTGCTCGGCAAGGCAATGGACCTACTGAACCGCCATCACGCCATGGGTATCTGCCAGCGTACTGCGCGCGGAGGCGTTGGCCACCCAGCGCCCGGGGGCGGCGATCTCGATCTCGCGCCCGTCCGAAAGCGAGAGCACCAGCCGCAGCCTGCGCCGCTCGCCTTCCGCCCCGCTGCGGTCCAGCCCCTCCAGCAGCGTGACCGCCCGCTGGGCGGCGTCGGCGGAATCGAGGCGAAGGCGCAGCATCTCGGCGGAACGCGCCTCGACCTCGGCCAGGGGCTCGAACTTTTCGCCACTGGTGCGGACATCCCCCTCGGGGGTGCGCCGAAAGCGGCACTCGAACACCACAGCAGTGCCCACCTGCAGCCGAGGGCGCGACCTTTGCAGCTCTTCGGCGCGCACCATCACCTCGTATTCGCCGCTGGGGTCCGACAGGCGCACATAGGCAAAGCGCTCGCCCGACTGCTTGCTGGTGCGCTCGACCACGTCACGCACGATCGCCACCATGCGCGCCAGTCGGCTCTCGGCATCGCGCAGCGCGGTCTGCGCTTCGCCCCAGGTCTCGCACCGTCCGCGCAAGGGGCCGGCAAGGAAATCCGACAGCGGATGGCCCGAAAGGTAGAAACCGATCGCGGCCAGCTCGTGGTCCAGCTTCTGGGTCTGGTTCCACACCTTGGCCGCAGGAAAGCGCGGCGCCTCGACAATTGCGAACAGCGAGTTCTGCGCGCTGCGTCGCTCTTCGGTTTCACTGACGCTCAGCGCCGCCATCTGTTCGGCCGCCGCATGCGCGCGGGCCCGGTTGGGCTCGATGGCATCGAACGCGCCGGCCTTGGCCAGGTTCTCGATCAGGCGCCTGTTGATCGCGCGCGCATCCACCCGCCGCGCGAAGTCGGCCAGATCCCCAAAGGGCCCGCCGGCCCTGCGTGCCTCGACCACGCCCTCCATCGCCGCCAGCCCGACATTGCGCACCGCGCCCAGCGCATAGCGGATGGCGCCATCCGACACGTCGAAATCGGCCGAGCTGGCGTTCACGCAGGGCGGCAGGATCGAAATCCCCATCCGGCGGGCTTCCTGGGCAAAGGTCGCCAGCTTGTCGGTGTTGTCCAGCTCAAGGCTCATCGACGCGGCCATGAACTCGACCGGATGGTTGGCCTTCAGCCAGGCGGTTTGGTAGGCGATGAGCGCATAGGCGGCGGCGTGGGACTTGTTGAAGCCATAGCCGGCGAACTCCTGCACCAGCTGGAAGATGTAGGCCGCGCGGTCGGGCGCGACGCCGCGCGCGGTCGCGCCTTCGATGAAGGTCGCCTGCTGGGCCTCCATCTCGGCCGCGTTCTTCTTGCCCATCGCGCGCCGCAGCAGGTCGGCCTTGCCCAGGCTGTATCCCGACAGCACCTGGGCGATCTGCATCACCTGTTCCTGATAGATGATGACGCCATAGGTCTCGCGCAGGATGGGCTCGATCAGCGGGTGCAGATAGTCCGCCTCGCGCCGGCCGAATTTCACGTCGACATAGGTGTCGATATTCTTCATCGGCCCAGGCCGATAGAGCGAGATCAGCGCGATGATGTCCTCGAGGCTGTCCGCGCGCATCTTGCGCAGCGTGTCGCGCATCCCCTGGCTTTCCAGCTGGAACACGCCCAGCGTGTGCCCCGAGGCCAGCAGCTCGTATGTTGCCGCGTCATCAAGGGGCAGGGTCGCGAGATCCACCTCGACGCCCTTGCGGCGGATGAACCGCAGCGCCCGGTCGATCACCGTCAGCGTCTTGAGGCCCAGAAAGTCGAACTTCACCAGCCCGGCCTTGTCGACCCACTTCATGTTGAACTGGGTGGCGGGCAGCGGCGAGCGCGGGTCGCGGAACAGCGGAACGATCTGGTCGAGCGGGCGGTTGGCGATCACGATTCCGGCGGCGTGAGTCGAGGCATTGCGGTAGAGCCCCTCCAGCTGCAGCGCCACGTCCACCAGCGTTCCAAGCTCGCGGCTCTGCCGGATTTCCTCGCGCAGCGGCTCTTCTTCCTCGACCGCCCTGGCCAGGGTCACCGGTTGGGCCGGATTGTGGGGGATCAGCTTGCAGAAGCGGTTGATCTGGCCATAGGGCAGCTGCATCACCCGGCCGACATCGCGCACCACCGCCCGCGCCTGGAGGCTGCCGAACGTGATGATCTGGGCCACCCGATCGGCACCATATTTGGCCTTGACGTACTCGATCACCTCCTCGCGCCGCTCCTGACAGAAGTCGACGTCGAAGTCGGGCATCGAAATCCGCTCGATGTTCAGGAAGCGTTCGAACAGAAGCCCGAACCGCAGCGGGTCGAGGTCGGTGATCTGCAGCGCCCAGGCCACCGCCGAGCCTGCACCCGAGCCGCGCCCCGGCCCCACCGGAATGTCATGGGCCTTGGCCCATTTGATGAAGTCCGAGACGATCAGGAAGTATCCCGAGAAACCCATCCGCGCGATGGTGTCGATCTCGTGCTCGAGGCGCGCCTCATAGTCCGCAACGGGGGCGGCATGGGGCACGACCGCCAGGCGTGCACGCAGGCCCTCGCGCGCCTGGCGGCCCATTTCCTCATCCTCGCCAAGGCCGGTGTCCACCTCGAAGCGCGGCAGCATCGGATCGGCATCGCGCGCGCGCACCGCGCACCGCCGGGCGATCTCAAGCGTGCTGTCCAACGCCTCGGGCAGATCGGAGAACAGTTCGGCCATTTCGGCGGACGAACGGAACCAGGCGGTCGCCGGTGCACGCGGCCGGTCGGCCTGGCTGAGATAGCTGCCCTCGGCAATGCAGATCAGTGCGTCGTGCGCGGCCGCGTCCGCCTGCTGCGCAAACAAAACGTCATTGGTGGCCACCAGCGGCAGGTCGCGTTCATAGGCCATCGCGACCATCGCGGCCTCGGTGGTGATTTCGTCCTTGAGGCCGTGGCGCTGAAGCTCGACATAGAGGCGATCGCCGAACGCCTCGCGCAGTTCGTCCAGCGCCTCGGCCGCGTCCCCCGCCCTGCGCGCCCGCAGATGCAGGCTCACCGGACCTTCGCGTCCGGCTGTCAGACAGATGAGGCCGCTTGAGCGCTCGAGCACCTCTTGCCAAAGGACATTCGGCACCCCGTCGCGGTCCACGCCCTCCAGAAAGCCCAGCGACACCAGGCGCATCAGATTGGTATAGCCTTGCGCGTCCGCCGCCAGCAGGGCCAGCCGGGCGTGTCCGTCGGGGCCCAGCGCCCCCTTCAGGCGCACGCGGACCGTGGCGCCCATGATGGGCTGAACCCCCGACGCCACCGCCTTGGTCGAGAACTCCAGCGCGCCGAACAGATTGTCCTCGTCGGTCACCGCCACGGCAGGGCAGCCATGGGTGAGGCACGCCTTGACGATCTGCTCGGTGCGCAGCGTCGAGCGCAACAGCGAATGGGCCGAGCGCACCCTGAGGTGCACAAAGGGTCGGGCAGTATCATCTGGGGACGACATGAGGTCCAGATGCGCCCCATCGGGGGGATTCGCAATCAGGCCGGGGTGTTGCGGTCCACCACAACGCCGCCCCGAACCGCAAGCACCCGGTCCATGAACCGCGTCAGCTCGAGATTGTGGGTCGCCACCAGCAGGCTGGCCCCCTCGGCATGGGCAAGCGCGCGCAGCACCTCGAACACACGCGTGCTGGTGTCGGGATCCAGATTGCCCGTGGGCTCGTCGGCGATCACGACAGCCGGGCGGTTGGCGATGGCCCGGGCGATGGCCACGCGCTGTTGCTCTCCGCCCGACAGCTGGGCGGGCTGATGGCCCAGCCTGTGTTCAAGACCCACCTGGCCCAGCAGCCGCTCGGCCTCTGTGCGGGCAGTGCGCAGGTCGGCCCCGGCGATCCGAAGTGGCAGCGCGACATTGTCCAGCGCGTCGAACTCGGGCAGCAGGTTGTGGGACTGGTAGACGAACCCGAGCCGGTTGCGGCGGATGGCGGTGCGCTCGCGGTCGCCTAGCGCCGTGCAGTCCAGCCCCTGGATCAGGATGGTGCCGGCGGTCGGGCGCTCGAGCAGTCCCGCCGCATGCAGCAGCGAGGACTTGCCCGAACCGGACGGTCCCACCAGGCCCACGATCTCGCCTCTGGCGACGTCCAGATCCACCCCGCGCAGGATGGTCAGCGTGCCCGCGGGCGTGGTGTAGTCGCGCACCAGCCCCCGGATCGTCAGTGCGGCCTCACTCATAGCGCAGCGCCTCGACCGGATCGAGCCGCGCCGCGCGGATGGCGGGGGGAAGCGTCGCCAGCAGCGACATCAGCAGGGCAAACAGCGTCACCCCGATCACCTCGGTCCATTCAACGCGGGCGGGGATGCGCGACAGGAAATAGACCTCGGGGTTGAAGACGTTGGCGCCGGTCACCTGGCTGACCAGGTCCTGGATCGCACCGATGTTCACGCAGAACAGCACCCCCAGCACCAGCCCGATCACCGTGCCCACCACCCCGATGCTGGCGCCCACCATCAGGAAGATCCGCATCACCCCGTTCGCCGTGGCGCCCATGGTCCGCAGGACCGCGATGTCGCGCCCCTTGTTCTTGACCAGCATGACCAGCCCCGAAATGATGTTCAGCGCGGCGATGGCGACAATCAGCATCAGGATCAGGCGCATGACATTGCGCTCGATCTGCAGCGCGCTCACATAGGCCGCATTCTGTTGCTGCCAGTCCAGCACCGTGACCGTGGGCCCGCTGGCCTGGCGGATGGCCGGCAGGGCGGTGTCCAGCGCGTCCGGATCGGCAAGGAGCAGGTCGATGCGGTCGACGCCGTCCCCGCGCCCGAAAAAGCCCTGTGCCTCGTCGAGCGGCATGATGACAAAGCCGCTGTCGAATTCGCTCATGCCGGCCGAGAACAGCCCCCCGACCACATACGACTTGCGGCGCGGCGCAACGCCGAAGGGCGTCTGTGCGCCCTCGGGCGAAAGCAGGGTGATGATGTCGCCCGGCCGGACGCCCATGTTCACTGCCAGCGTGGTGCCCAGCAGTACAACCGGCTCGGCGCCCGGGGTGCCGAAGGTGTCGATGTCGCCGGCGACGATGTTGTCCGATACCAAAGGTGTCGCAAGCAGGGTCTCGCGATCGATGCCGCGCACGAACACCCCCGAATTGGCACGCTCGGAGGTCAGCAGGCCCTGTCCCTCGACAAGCGGGGCGGCCTCGACCACACCGTCCACCGCCATCAGGCGTTGCTTGATCGCATTCACGTCCGCCGCCGGCAGGCCATCGGTCAGAACATAGACATGGCCCGAAAACCCCAGGATGCGCGACAGCAGTTCGGTCCGAAACCCGTTCATCACGGACATCACGACGATCAGCACGAACACCGCCGCCGCAATCCCGGCCATGGCGATGCTCGAGATCAGTGCGATGCCGCCATGCTGGCGCTTGGTGCGCAGATAGCGCATGGCAAGGCTGCGCTCGAACGCGCCGAACGGACGCGCGCCCCCCTTCAGTGCCTCGCCCGTCATCGGCTGCCCAGCTTGGACAGCGCGCTCTCGAGCGAAAGCTCGTGGCGCTCGCCACTGGCCCGGTGACGCAGCTCGACAACCCCGCGTGCAAGCCCGTTGGGGCCGATCACCAGCTGCCAGGGGATGCCGATCAGCTCCATCACCGAGAACTTGGCGCCGGGCCGCTCGGCCGTGTCGTCCAGCAAGGCTTCAAGCCCGGATCGGCCGAGGGTGTCATAGGCGTGCTGGGCGGCAGCGTCGGTTGCGCCGTCCCCTGCCCGCAGGTTCAGCACCGCCACGTCAAAGGGCGCGATCGCATCGGGCCAGACAATGCCGGCCTCGTCGTGCGACGCCTCGATCACCGCTCCGACCAGACGTGACACCCCGATCCCGTAGCTGCCCATCTGGACCGGCCGTTCGACCCCGTCCGGACCGTGCACCGTGGCGTTCATCGCCTTCGAGTACTTGTCGCCGAAATAGAAGATGTGCCCGACCTCGATCCCGCGCGCGCTCAGGCGCCGTTCCTCGGGCACCTCGCGTTCGAAACGGGTGGCGTCGTGCATTTCCTCGGTGGCCGCATAGAGCGCCGTGCGCGCCTCGACGATCGGCTGCAGGTCAGACCGGAAATCGACGTCCCCGGGGGGCGGCATGTCGACCAGCTGGCGATCACAGAACACCTGGCTCTCGCCCGTCTCTGCCAGGATGATGAATTCGTGGCTGAGATCGCCGCCGATGGGGCCGGTGTCGGCGCGCATCGGCACCGCCCGGAGGCCCATGCGCGCAAAGGTGTTCAGATACGCGACGAACATCCGGTTGTAGGCAGCGCGGGCCCCCGCCTCGTCAAGGTCGAACGAATAGGCGTCCTTCATCAGGAATTCGCGCCCGCGCATCACGCCAAAGCGGGGGCGGATCTCGTCACGGAACTTCCACTGGATGTGATAGAGGTTCAGCGGCAGGTCGCGATACGACCGCACGGTCGAGCGGAAGATGTCGGTGACCATCTCCTCATTGGTCGGCCCGTACAGCAGGTCGCGTTCGTGCCGGTCGACGATGCGCAGCATTTCGGCCCCATAGTCGTCATAGCGGCCGCTCTCGCGCCAGAGCTGGGCCGATTGCAGGGTCGGCATCAGAAGTTCGATCGCCCCCGCACGGTTCTGTTCCTCGCGAACGATCGCCTCGATGCGCCGCAGCACCCTCAGGCCCAGCGGAAGCCAAGAATAAATCCCCGCCGCCTGCTGGCGGACCAGCCCGGCACGCAACATCAGGCGGTGCGAGACGATCTGGGCCTCGGCCGGGGTGTCGCGAAGGGTCGGCAGGAAATACTGGCTGAGGCGCATGGAAAACCTTGAGGGAAAATCAGCTGGGCGCGACCGGGGCGCTGGGGCCCTGGGGTCGTTCGAAGCTGACATCGGGGGATGGAATGATGCCCAGCGCCAGCACCACCTGGATCAGGACAGTGACGGCGGCGGCCGCGGCGGCCGCAAGGACGATCTTTCGGACAAGCCCGTGCTGGACCGGCGCGCCCGGCTCGGTGCCCCGGATGACATCGCCCTGCTCGTGGTGGCTGCGGATGCCGAACGGCAGCGCGATGAAGAACATCAGCCACCACAGGATGAAGAAGGTGGCAAAGAAGGTGAAGGCGTCGAGCATGATCAGTGGGGGTCCGCAGGCTTTTCCATAAGCTCGATCAGCACGCCGTTCGAGTCGCGCGGATGCACGAAGATGATCAGGGTTCCGTGTGCGCCGATGCGCGGCGGGCCCAACACGGTGGCACCACGCGCCACCATGGCATCGCGCGCGCCGATCAGGTCGTCGACCTCGAAACAGACATGATGCTGGCCGCCGGACGGGTTCTTTTCCAGGAAACGGTGGATGGGACTGGCCTCGCCCAAGGGTTCGATCAGCTCGATCTGGCTGTTGGCGACGTTCACGAAGGCGACCCGAACACCCTGCTCGGGCATGTCGCGGGTGGCGGTGATGGCATCGTCGGCCACTCCATAGAGGGTCCGATAGGTGTCCTTGGCCGCCTCGATCGACGGGACGGCGACACCGACATGATTGAGGCGGCCCAGCATGACGTCCCTTCCTAAATCTCGAGGACCAGGACCTCGACGTGGGGACGCTTGCCCCACAGGCGCTGGGCGGTCCGGCGCACGGCCCGCATCACGCCTTCCTCGAGATCGCTCTCGACGCCGCGGCGCCCGCCGCGCGTGGCGGTTTCGGCCGCATCGACCAGCGCGTCGAGACGGCTGTCCTCCTGCGCTTCCCCCTCGGGCGAGGCAAGCCCGACGACCCTCACGACCGGGCTGGAGCGCAGGCGCCTGCGGTCATCCAGCGCCAGCGCCACTGTGACGATACCTTCGGCCGACAGCTTGCGCCGATCGCGCAATGCCCGGTGACCCGAGGGCACGAAATCGGTGCCGTCCAGATACCAGCGCCCGCTGGGCACCTCATCGATGACCTTTGCGGGCCCCGGTGCCAGGCGGATCATGTCGCCATTGCGTGCCGCGACCGCTTCGGGAACCTGCATCTGCTGGGCCAGGCGCACATGTTCGGCGATGTGGCGCGCCTCTCCATGGACGGGGACGGCGATCCGTGGCCGCACCCACTGGTACATCTCGCGCAGTTCCTCGCGGCACGGATGCCCCGACACGTGGATGTGGATGTCACGGTCGGTGATGACCCGCACCCCGTCGAGGGCCAGCTGGTTCTGCAAGGCGCCGATCGCGCCCTCGTTGCCGGGAATGATGCGCGAGGAGAACAGCACCGCGTCCCCGGGGCGCAGGCGAATGCCGGGGTGCTGGCCCAGGGCGATCTTGGCCAGCGCCGCGCGCGGCTCGCCCTGGCTACCCGTGCACAGATAGAGCACGTTTTCGGCCGGCATGGCCGCTGCCTCTGCCTCGTCCACAAACGGGCGGACATGCGCCAGAAAGCCCACGCGCCGCGCGGCCCCGGCGACCCGCTTCATCGACCGGCCCACCAGGCACACGCTGCGCCCGCACCGCTCGGCGGCCTCGATCACCGACTGGATGCGCGCGACGTTCGAGGCAAAGGCCGTAACCACCACCTGGCCGCTCTGGGCGCCGATGGCGTCCACCAGATGCTGGGCGACCTCGCTCTCCGAGCCGGCGCGCCCCTCGGTGAAGACGTTCGTGCTGTCGCAGATCATCGCCAGCACCCCGCCCTCGCCCAGTTCGCGCACACGGCGCTCGTCGGTGGGCGCACCGATCACCGGGTCGGGGTCCAGCTTCCAGTCACCGGTGTGCAGGACCGTGCCCAGCGGCGTGTGGATGGCCAGCCCGTTGGGCTCGGGAATGGAGTGGGTCAGCGTCACCAGCTCGAGCTCGAACGGGCCCAGCTGTATGCGTCCGCCCAGGGGCACCACACGCAGGTCGACCGCGTCCTCGATCCCCTTCTCGCGCAGCTTTTCGGTCAGAAGTTCGGCCGTGAAGGGCGTCGCCCACACCGGCACGCGCAGGCGCGGCCAAAGATGCGCGACCGCCCCGATATGGTCCTCGTGCGCATGGGTCAGCACAATGCCCAGAAGGTCCTCGCGAAACCCCTCGATATAGGTCGGGTCCGGCATCACCAGTTCGACGCCCGGCGCGGCCGGATCGCTGAAGCTGACCCCAAGGTCCACCAGTACCCATGCCCGGTCGTCGGGCGCCCCATACCCGTAGAGGTTCAGGTTCATGCCGATTTCGCCGGCACCGCCCAGCGGCAGGAACACCAGTTCGGCCTGCGCGTCAGGTCGAACCGGGGTCACAGGGCACCGCCATTGCGCTGGAAGATTTCCCAAAGGCCACGCGCCGTGATGTCGAGGTCATAGGCGTCCACGACGTCCGTCTCGCCCTCGAACAACGCTGCGACCCCGCCGGTTCCGACAACCTTCATCGGTGTGCCGTATTCCTGCCGGATACGGGCACACAACCCCTCGATCAGGCCGATATAACCCCAGAACACCCCCGACTGCATCGCCGACACGGTGTCGCGCCCGATGACCTTGCCGGGATTGCGGATCTCGATCCGTGGCAGCTTGGCGGCGGCCAGGTGAAGCGCCTGCATGGACAGATTGATCCCCGGCGCAATGATGCCGCCTTCGAACGCGCCATCGGCACCGACAATGTCGAAATTGGTGGCGGTTCCGGAATCGACCACGATCAGCGGCCCGCCATGGGCCTTGTACGCGCCCACCGCGTTGACCAGCCGGTCCGCGCCCGCTTCGGAGGGGCGGTCGATGCGCACCTCGATCCCCAGGGTCACCCCCTCGCCGATGACCATCGGCTCGACCCCGACATAGCGGCGCGCCAGATTGCGGATGTGGAACAGCGACTGGGGCACCACCGACGAGATGATGCAGGCGGTCAGACGCTGGAAGGACAGCTGGTTGAAGGACAGCAGCTGCGACAGCCAGACCGCGTATTCGTCGGCCGTGCGTGCCGTGTCGGTGGCAAAGCGCCATTCGTGGCGCGCACGCTCGCCGTCCATGATGATGAACTTGGTGTTGGTGTTTCCCGCGTCGATCGCCAGCAGCATCAGCGTGCCTCCGCCGTCAGCAGGCCGACCTCGCCGGCGGTCACGGCCGTCTGCACCCCGTCAGCACCGCGCACCAGCAGTTCACCGCCCGCCGAAAGACCCGCATAGGCACCCACCAGCCGCCGCTCGCCAAGATCCACCTCGATCGGCGTGCCCGGCGCAAGCCCCAGCGCCATCCATTCGGTGATGATGGGAGCCATCCCTTCCCGCACCCATTGTGCCGATAGGTCCGTCCATTCGCGGTCCAGCATTTCGAGCATGGCTTCAGGCGCAATCGTCGCGCCGTCCCGGCCGATCACCCGGGCTGTCCGCCGGTGATCCAGATGGGGCGCCTCGGCCAGATTGACCCCGACCCCGATCGCCAGCCAGCGCGCGCTGCGGGCGGTACCGGACTCGACCAGGATCCCGGCCGCCTTTGCCCCGCCAACCATCAGGTCATTCGGCCATTTCAGCTCGGTGTGCGCATCCGACAGGGCCCGCGCCGCGCGCGCCAGCGCAATGCCGACCACCAGTCCCACCGCATGCAGGGGCGTTCCCGCCGCCAACGCCGGTGCCGGGCCCAGCCATGTTGCGTAAAGGTTGCCGACCGGTGAGCTCCAGCTGCGTGCGCGCCGCCCGCGCCCGGCCGTCTGGCGGCGCGCGGCAATCCACAGCGGCGGATCAAAGCCCTGGGTGTCCGCCCGCGCAACGGCATGCGCATTGGTGCTGTCGATCTCGTCGAACCAGATGACAGGGGTCTGCACCGCGCGCGCCGTCACGGTCCGTACAGTGCGCTCATGGCGCGCACGGCCGTCTCGAGCGGGCCGAGCAGCACCACCAGAACCGGGAACGAAAGCACCGTTCCGGCTGCCAGCGTGACGGCAAGGGTCGGGCCCGCCGGCTCCATCCGCGCCACCGGTTCGTCGAACCACATCACCTTGATGATGCGCAGATAATAGGCCGCGCTGACCACGGTCGCCAACGCACCGACGATCGCCAGCACAACCAGCCCGGCATCGAGCGTTGCCTGGAAAGCCGCCAGCTTGCCGAAAAAGCCCACGAGGGGGGGAACGCCCGCGAGGCTGAACAGCAGCATGGTGAAACAGGTGGCCATGAAGGGGTGGTTGCGCGCCAGGCCCGAAAGGTCCCCGATCCGCTCGAGGTCCTCGCCCTGGCGCCGCAGGGCCAGGATCCCTGCGAACATCGCCAGAGTGACCGGCAGATAGAGCGCCAGATAGAGCAGCGCCGCCTGCACACCCAGCTGCGATCCCGCCGCCAGCGCCATCAGCACATAACCGATATTGGCGATTGACGAGTACGCCATCAGCCGGCGCAGATTGGTCTGCACCAGTGCACCCAGCGATCCCACGATCATCGAAACGCCTGCGATGACGCTGATCACCTGGACCCACCGGTCGTGCAGGTCGCCGAAGGGCTCCATCAGGATGCGGGCCATCAGGATCACGCCCGCGATCTTGGAGGCGGTGGCGAAGAACGCGGTGACCGGCGCGGGTGCGCCCTCATAGACATCGGGCGCCCACATGTGGAAGGGCGCGGCCGAGATCTTGAAGGCCAGCCCGCACAGCACGAACACCAGCCCGAAGATCAGGCCCACATTGTCCGGGTCCGCCGCGGCGGCGATGTCGGCAAACCGCACCGCGCCGGTGAAGCCATAGACCAGCGACGCACCGTACAGCAGCAGCCCCGACGAGATCGCGCTGAGCACGAAATACTTCAGCCCCGCCTCGGACGAACGCGAGTCGTCCCGGCGGAAGGCAGCCAGCACATAGGCGGCCAGCGCGTTCAGCTCGATGCCCAGATACATGGTGATCAGGTCGTTCGCCCCGATCATGATGCACATGCCCAGTGCCGCTAGCGTCACGAGCAGCGGGTATTCAAAGCGGGCCGAACCGTCACGCGCGAACACGACCGAGGCCATCTGGACGGCAAAGGCCGCCAGCAGCAGCAATCCGCCCTTGGCCCACGCGGTCAGCGGGTCGACCACGATGGCGCCGTTGAAGGCCTCGGTGCGCTCGAGCGGCGCGTAGATCACCGACCCGACCGCGGCGACCACCAGCACCAGCGCTGTCAGTGTCGACAGTGCCCGCGCGCCGCGGTCGCCGACAAAGGCCCCCAGGACCGCCAGAAAGAGGGCATAGACCGCAAGGAACGTCTCGGGCGCCATCAGCCGCAGGCTGGCAACGACCATCTCGGCGGAAATTTCGGGGTTCATCGCGCCTCAGCTCCCGAAACCGGCGACACGCTCGACCACCGCGGCGACTGCGGGCGCGGTCACGTCGAGCACCAGCGAGGGATAGATGCCCAGGACGATCGCAGCCACCACCAGGGGCAGAAAGACCGTCACCTCGCGCACGCTGAGATCGCCCATCCCCGACACCGCCGGATTGGTCACCTCGCCGAACACCATGCGCCGATAGAGTGTCAGTCCGTACATGGCGCTGAGGATCACCCCCAGCGCTGCGCCCACCGCGACCCAGGCATTTGCCTCGAACGCGCCCAGCATGGTCAGGAACTCGCCGACAAAGCCGCTGGTCCCGGGCAGGCCGATATTGGCCATGGTGAACAGCAGGAACACGGTCGCATAGACCGGCATGCGATGCACCAGCCCCCCATAGGCCGCGATTTCCCGGGTGTGCATGCGGTCATAGACAACACCGACACACAGGAACAGCGCCGCCGAGATGATGCCGTGCGAGACCATCTGGAACATGGCGCCCTGCACCCCCTGCTCGTTTCCGGCGAACAGTCCCATGGTCACAAAGCCCATGTGGGCGACCGAGGAATAGGCGATCAGCTTTTTCACGTCGGTCTGACGGAACGCCACGAGCGAGGCATAGACGATGGCGATGACCGAAAGGGCGAACACCAGCGGGGCAAACAGTTCCGACGCGTCGGGGAACATCGGCAGCGAGAAGCGGATGAAGCCATACCCGCCCAGCTTCAACAGGACCGCCGCCAGGATCACCGAACCTGCCGTGGGGGCCTCGACGTGGGCGTCGGGAAGCCAGGTGTGCACAGGCCACATCGGCATCTTGACCGCGAACGAGGCGAAGAAGGCCAGCCACAGCCAGGTCTGCAGGGCCGGGGCAAAGCCATGGTCCATCAGGGCGGTGATGTCGGTGGTGCCGGCGTCCAATGCCATCGCAACCATCGCCACCAGCATCAGGACCGAGCCCAGCAGCGTATAGAGGAAGAACTTGAAGGCCGCATAGACGCGGCGCGCCCCACCCCAAATCCCGATGATGATGAACATCGGGATCAGCCCGCCCTCGAAGAAGACGTAGAACAGGAACAGGTCCAGCGCGATGAACACGCCGATGATCAGTGTCTCCAGCACCAGGAAGAGCGCCATGTAGAGGCTGACCTGACGGTCGATGCTGCGCCAGCTGGCCAGGATGCACAGCGGCATCAGAAGCGTCGTCAGCAGCACCAGCGGCAGGCTGATGCCGTCGATCCCGACATGGTATTCAAGGCCGGCGAACCACGGCACCCGTTCGACCAGCTGGAAATCGGGCCGGTCGAGGTCGACCAGCGATGCCACATGGATCGAGAGCGCCGCTGTCGCCAGTGTGGCGACCAAGGCGATCCAGCGCGCGGCCGTGTCGCCCCCGCCCGCGGAAAACGCCAGGCGCGCCAGCACAATCAGGATCGCACCCGCCAGAGGCAGGAAGGCCAGCATCGAGAGCCAGGGCAGTTCCATGATCAGCGCGCCCCCGCCGTCACGGTCAGCACATAGGCCCCAAGTCCGGCCACCGCGAGCAGCATGACAAAGGCATAGTGATACATGTATCCGCTCTGGAAGCGGCTGACCGCCCGTGCCCCGCCTGCGACCCCTGCGGCCACGCCGTCCGGCCCGCCACCATCGATGATGCGCTGGTCGCCGACCTTCCAGAACACGTCGCCGATCGCGCGCGCGGGGCGCACGAAGATCAGGTCATAGAGTTCATCGAACATCCATTTGCGGATCAGGAAGGCATGCAGGGCGCCCGCTGTGCGCGCGATCCGTTCGCCCATGCCCTGGTTCAGCAGATAGACCCACACCGCAGCCCCGAGGCCGATCAGCGTGACCACCAGCGGGGCCCACTTCACCCACAACGGCACCTTGTGGGCCAGCTCGAGGACGTTGTTGGCCGGCAGGGTCATGATCGACCCCGCCCAGAACTCGGCCTGGTGGTGATAGAAAAAGGCGTCGAGGAAGGCAAAGCCCGCCGCGACCGCGCCCACCGCCAGCACGACCAGCGGGACCAGCATGATCGGCGGTGACTCGTGGGCGTGATGCGCGCCGCCATGGCCCGCGCCGTGGTGGTGGTCCGCGCCGGACGCGTCGGCAGCAGCATGCCCATCGGTGGCGGGGTGCCCATCATGGGCGTGCGCGTCGCCATCCACATGCCCGGCGCCGCGATACTTGCCATGGAACGTCATGAACATCAGGCGCCAGGAATAGAACGAGGTCAGCAGCGCTGCCCCGACCCCGACCCAGAAGGCGAAATAGCCGGCCGGATCTCCGGCCGTCCCGGCCGCATAGGCGCTCTCGATGATCGCGTCCTTCGAGAAAAAGCCCGCAAAGCCGATGGGCGTGCCCGGTATGCCGAACCCGGTGATGGCCAGCGTCCCGATCAGCATCATGATCCACGTCACCGGCATGGCCTTTCGCAGGCCGCCCATGCGCCGCATGTCCTGCTCATGGTGAAGCCCGTGGATCACCGAACCGGCGCCCAGGAACAGCAGCGCCTTGAAGAAGGCGTGCGTGAACAGGTGGAACATCGCCGCCTGATAGACCCCGACCCCGGCCGCAAAGAACATGTAGCCCAACTGCGAACAGGTCGAATAGGCGATCACCCGCTTGATGTCGTTCTGCGCCAGGCCCACGGTCGCCGCATAGAGCGCGGTCACCGCCCCGATCACGGTCACCAGGGTCGCCGCATTCGGCGCAAGCTCGAACAGGATGGCGCACCGGCAGACCAGGAACACCCCTGCGGTCACCATGGTGGCAGCGTGGATGAGGGCTGAAACCGGGGTGGGCCCCTCCATCGCATCCGGCAGCCAGACATGCAGGAAGAACTGGGCCGACTTGCCCATGGCCCCGATGAACAGCAGGACCGCCGCCACTTCGACCGCCGGCAGGACCATGATCCCCAGATCGAACATCAGGTCCGGCTGGGCCTGCGCTGCGGCGAACACCTCGTCGAAGCGGATCGAGCCGTAGGCGGCGAAGATCGCGAAGATCCCCAGCACGAAACCGAAATCGCCGACGCGGTTGACGATGAAGGCCTTCATCGC
>DBAV01000108.1:0-193 GCA_002291875.1 Hyphomonadaceae bacterium UBA1001 | reverse complement strand
CGCGGTTGACGATGAAGGCCTTGATCGCCGCATCGTTCGCCGACTTCTTCCGGTACCAAAAGCCGATCAGAAGGTAGGAGGCCAGCCCCACCCCTTCCCAGCCAAAGAACAGCTGCAGGAAATCGTTCGCCGCCACCAGCATCAGCATCATGAAGGTGAACAGTGACAAATAGGAAAAGAACCGCGCGCGATG
>DBAV01000176.1 GCA_002291875.1 Hyphomonadaceae bacterium UBA1001 | reverse complement strand
GCCTTTACGGGTCAGGCGATCCGCTGCAATACCCGTTATGACCAGATCGCCGGCTTCGAGGCGGATGACGATCCGCCCTTCCGCGGGGCGATCAGCATCTGGGTCGTCCGCCAGGCGAACGGGCTTTATGCGCCCGTGCGCATCCGCGGCGACAGTGTTGCGGGCCAGGTTTCGATCGATGCGGTCCGCGTGACCGCAGGCGGTTCGGCGGTCAGTTGACGTCCATCGGCCGCGTTAAGTGCCCTGCAACCCACTCTGGTCCAGGAGTTGGGGGGTACAACGCGGAGCGCACCTGTGGTGGCAGTGAGCATGAGGAGCATCGATCTCGGACATTTCGATGCGATGACGGGCGGTGATCGCGACCTTCAGACCGAGGTCCTGCGCCTTTTCGCCATCCAGTCGGAGCTGTGGGTGCGCCTGCTCAGCCCGGATGCGCCCGAGACGGTCTGGCGCGATGCCGCCCATGCGCTGAAGGGGTCGGCAAACGGGATCGGTGCCTTTGCCCTGGCCGAGGCGTGCGCCGAAGCCGAGGACGCGGCCAAGGTGATGCTGGCGAGGGCAGAGGTCGCCCGCAAGCTAATGATCGTGCGCGAGCAACTTGATGGCTGCCTGCGCGATATCGAAGAGCTGTGCGCGGCACAGCGGCCCTGACAGCCGTTCGCGGCGGCCAGGACAGCGGAGCAGGACATGGCGTGGCTGGGTTCCAAGGTCCGCACCTGCTGGTGGCTGGGCGGCAATGGTCATGAGGCGGTCGATTTCTACGTATCGCTGCTGCCGGACAGCCGGATCGAGGGTGGTCACGGGCCGGAGGGCGGCCCTCCGCTCGTGCTGGAATTCACCCTGGCGGGAACGCCGATGATGCTTTTGAACGCGCCGGGCGGGCCGCCGCATTCGCACGCGGCTTCATTCAGCGTGTTGACCGACGCGCAGGCGGAAACCGACCGGCTGTGGAATGCCATCCTCGCGAACGGTGGCAAGGAGGTCGCGTGCGGCTGGATCACCGACCGTTGGGGAATCTCCTGGCAGATCTGTCCGCGTCGACTGCCGGAGATGCTGGCTTCGGACGATCGCGCTGCCGGGGCGCGCGCGTTCGAGGCCATGCGTCAGATGGTCAAGCTGGACCACGCCGCGCTGGAAGCCGCCTATGCCGGCAAGGACACGGCTTGACCCTGTGCCATGATCGCCAGAGCACGGGCCGTGCGGCCAGCGGGGCCTAGAGGCCGAGCACCATCTTCGCGATGATGTTGCGCTGGATTTCGTTCGATCCGCCATAGATCGAAGTCTTGCGCATGTTGAAATAGACCGGCGCGGCCTGGTGGGCATAGTCCGGGCCGATCGGGAACATGTTGCCCCCCTCTTCGGGAAAACCGCGGAAATACGGCGCGCCATAATGGCCGACTGCCTCGAGGGCCAGTTCGGTCAGGCGCTGCTGGATCTCGGTGCCCTTGATCTTCAGCAGGGATGATTCGGGGCCCGGGCCCCGCCCCGCGCTCTCGCCGGCCAACGAGCGCAGCTCGGTGAATTCCAGCGAGGTGAGGTCAATCTCGAGCTCCGAGACCTTGCGCGAGAAATCGATGTCCGAGATCAGCGGGCGGCCCTCGGACAGTTCGGTGCGCGCGATGGTGCGCAGCTTTTCGATGCCCCGCTTGGAACGCGCGACACCCGCGATCCCCGTCCGCTCGTGCGCAAGCAGGAATTTGGCACAGGTCCAGCCCATGTTTTCCTGACCGACGAGGTTCTCGACCGGCACTTCGACATTGTCGAGGTAGACCTCGTTGACCTCGTGTCCGCCATCCATGGTGATGATCGGGCGCACGGTGATGCCCGGCGAGGTCATGTCGATCAGCAGGAACGAGATGCCCTCCTGCGGCTTGCCCTCGAACTTGGTCCGCACGAGGAAAAAGCCCCAGTCCGCAAACTGGGCAAGGGTGGTCCAGGTCTTCATGCCGTTGACCACATAAACGTCACCGCGGCGTTCGGCCTTCGTGCGCAGCGAAGCCAGGTCCGATCCCGCGCCCGGTTCCGAATAGCCCTGGCACCACCAGTCCTCGGCGGACAGGATGCGTGGCAGGAAACGCGCCTTCTGTTCCGGCGTGCCGAAGGTGTAGATCACGGGACCGACCATCTGCAGGCCGAAGGGCAGCAGGTGCGTCGTCTCGGCGCGCGCGTTCTCCTCGGACCAGATGTAGCGCTGGGTCGGGGACCACGCCTTGCCGCGCCAGGTCGCGCCGCCATACTCGACGGGCCATGCGGGGGCGACCCAGCCCTTGGCATGCAGCACCTTGTGCCAGGCCAGATAGTGCTCGCGGGTCATCGCATCACGGCTCTCGGCGTCGCGGACCCATGCGGGAAAGTGCTCGTTGATGAAGGCGCGGACCTCGTCGCGGAATTCCAGGTCCTCGGGGGAAAACTCGAGCTTCATGGAGCGGTCGCCTTGGCATGTCATGGATAGTTGTGTCCGACCTATAGTGCCGCGCGCGCGCCCGACAAGGCGCAGGCGCGCTCGCGACATCAGGTCGCGCGTGGCGGCTCGGCGGGGAACGGGGCGCCAAGGGCGGCCGCTATGCGCAGTGGCCCCAGCGCACTGACCGCGCCGATGCCGATCCCCGTCAGGATGCCCCAATCCAGAAGCGGCTGCATGTTCAGCCGATCCAGCAATGCGCGCCGCGGACCATCTCCCGAGCTTGATCCTGCCACGCAGTGATCCGCCCCACCCGGGACCAGCCTTGCCACCAGGGACGCCGCGGCAAGCGAGCTGAGCCCATCGAGCACGACCGGAACGCGCTGATGGCGGGCTGCGATGATCGCACCGGTCATCGCGGCCAGTTCGCGCCCGCCAAGACGCCGCAGGATTTCCAGAGGCTCGCCGAGATGGCCACGATGCGTTTCGAGTGCGCGGCGAACCAGGCCGATCCGCGCCTCGCGCAGCGCGGCGTCCCCTCCCAGCACCGGGCCGATCCAGAAGCTGGGATCGCCGCCGTGCAAGGCGGTGACTACGGCGACTGCGATCACGCCATTTCCAGCCCCGATGTCGCCGAGCGCCAGCACATCGGGACGATCGGCCAGCGCCTCCATGCCAAAGGCGATCGTGGCGGCAAGGTCACGTTCGCCAAAGGCGGGCATGACCGAGATGTCCGGCGTGGGCTGATCCAGTGCAAGATCGAGCACCTTCAGCCCACAGCCCGCCGCGGCGCACAGCCGGGCAATGTCCGCCTGTCCGCTCGCGAGCGCCTGAAGGCGCGCCCGTATCACCTCGCCGGTGAAATTGGACACGCCATGGGCCGAGACGCCATGACTGGATGCGAAGATCACGAGGGCAGGCCGCTGGATGGTCGGCGGGTCGCGTCCCTGCCACCCCGCCAGCCACCCCGCCAATGCCGGCAGCCGGCCGAGCGCGGCACTGTCCTCGCCCTGCGCTCCGGCCCGCTCGCTGGCGGCTTTCGCCGCGTCGTGATCCATCCCCGGCCCGCGCCGCGCCAGGTCGGTGATGTCGGCAAAGGGCTGGCGGTCGTGATCGTGCAAGACTGGTCCTCGAGAGCACGTGGCGGGGCGGGGATGACGCGCAGCGCGGCGCGGCGCGGCCGGAAAGCCCCGCAGGACGACAACGCGCGCGGCGCTTGATTGCAGATGCGCGCGCCCCGCGCTATCGCCCGGTGATGGCCGTCGCTGCAATCTCCTCGCCCTGCATCAAGGTCTGTGCGGTGGACGGCGAGTCGGGGCTTTGCCTTGGATGTTTCCGCACGCTCCATGAGATTGGTACTTGGGCCCGACTGGACGAATCCGAACGCCAGCGCATCATGGCCGAACTGCCCGGACGCGAAAGCGCGATCGACCCGCGCAAGTTGGGAAAGGCCTGAACCATGGGATCGGCAGCCCTGATCGTCATACTGGTACTGGGCGCGCTGGTAATCGGGGCGATGATCGCGCCCGAACGCATGCAGTCCCTCCCCCCGGTGGCGTGGGCGTCGATCGCCCTGATGGTGGCGTCGCTGATCCTCGTCGTGCGCGGGGGGCGCCTGGGCTCTGCCAACGCGCCCCAATTGCTGCGCTATGCCGGATACTGGGTGTTGGTGATCGCGGGCCTGCTGGTGCTTTATTTCCTGCTCGGCCAGCCGGATGTCAGGCCTGTGGCGCGCATTCACTGATCGGCGTCAGCCTCCCAGCGCCTCATGGAGCATGCTGGTCGCCATCACCGCAAAGAAAAGCGCGAACAGGCGCCGCAAGACCGTGCGGTCCAGCCGGTGGGCCAGGCGAGCGCCGAAAGGTGCGGTCAGGGTGGTCAGGGCGGCCAGCACCACGAAACCGACCAGGTTCACATAGCCGAGCGACAGCGGTGCCAGCCCCTCAACGCCCCAGCCGGTGATGATAAACATCAGCGTGGCCGGAGCCGCGATGGCAGCGCCAAAGCCTGAGGCGGTTGCCACGGCCTGATGGATGGGTCGGCCGCACAGGGTCATGATCGCGGTGCCAAAGGCTCCGCCGCCAATGCCCATGACGGCCGAAAGTCCCCCCAGCGCCGATGCGGTGGCGCGTCGGCCCCAGCCGCGCGGCAGGTCCGCAGCCAGGCGCCAGGTTTCGCGCCCGAACGCCATATGTGCAGCCAGCACCAGTCCCACCGCGCCAAACACCCCCAGGATCAGCCGCGGATCGGACATGCCGGCAACCAAAGCACCGCCGGCGGCCCCTGCCACGATCCACGGAATCCATGTCCGCAGCACCGCGTCATCGACCATGCCCGACGCACGGTGCGCCCGCATCGATCGCAGCGAGGTTGCGATGATGGTCGACAGCGAGGTCGCCACCGCCGCCTGCGCGCGCACCGCGTCACTGACGCCCAGGGCCCCGAACAGGTGGAACAGCACCGGCACAAGGATGATGCCGCCACCGATCCCGAACAGCCCGCCCAGATACCCTGCCAGAAGACCGGCCACGCCCAGCGCAGCGATCATCAGCCACAAGGACGTCAGGTCCGCCGGCAGGCTCATGCGCGGTTCCAGCCTGCCCGGTCAGCGGTCTGCGGCGAGTGTGAACTCGCCGGACCTGATGCGCGCGGGAAGGGTCTCGCAGAAGGCCGCAACCGCCTCCTTTCCATGAAGCTCGACCATGTCCGTCAGCGCGGCGAACAGGGCAACCGACGCCAGCATCTCGGGCTCGACCCCTTCGGCCAGGGCGCGATCCCAGGCATCGAGAATCTGGGTCAACGCGATGGCCTTCTGCCGGTCCGGGTCTGGTGGTGTCTTGGCCGTGGACATGGAGCGGGCGTTCGCACGAAAGCCCATGCCCCGGCAAGGCGAAACGCCCGGTCGCCTCAGGGCGTGCTGGCGTCGGGGCGCAGGCTGGCCAGGGTGTCGGCGGCGCCCTGAGCGCGCGCCGAGGCGCGTCTCTGCCAGGCTTCGGCCGCGGGCGTGCAACGGGTCCATGCGGTTTCGCCGCGATGAAAGCCGCGGTTGAAGGCGTCGATCAGACGCTCTCCCTCCTCGCTCTCGGTCAGGCCCTCGCGATCGAGCACGGCAAACATCATGTCACGGAAGGATTGGGCGCCCCGCCCCTCACACAGCCGGCGCACGGCGTGGGCCTCGCCCAACGCCTCCGACAGGGCGCCCAGCGCCGCGCGATGCTCGGCAGCGCGATCCACCGAGGCGAGCGCGACGGGTTCAGCGAAGGCGGTGCCGACGCACAGCGACGCCGTCATGCCCAGAAGCGCTGTACGAAATGCAGGTGTCGAGGCCCTCATCCTGTCGGCTCCAAAAAAATGGCGTGCGACGTCGGACGGTGTGTGTGCCAATCCCGTCCGACGCACGCTTTTGGCCGAAGGCGTCAGCAATGACCATTCCAGCCTGAGGCCGGCCGCCGGCTACCCCCCGTCGATCACGCGACGGATGGCGTTCGAGGAGGGTCGCCCCCCCCACCCCATGGTGGGCGTCACGGTAACCTGCAGCATCTGACCGCGAAGGGCGGCGCCGGGCGGGGTTCCGACCGTCACACTGACCCGGGTCACCATCGAGGCGCGCTCGGGACGGGCTGCCTCGAGTGCGGTCACCGCGCGTCGCGTGGCATCCCACATCAGGGGTTGGGCAGAGACAGGTGAGGATCCCACCTGGATCTCGAGCGGACGGCCCGTCTGGGTTGCATAGGCGGTTACCAGAACCTGCAGACTGCGCTGCAGCCCGCCCGGAGGCGGGGCGGGTGGCGGGATCGGCGGGCGCGCGGCCTCGAGCGCGGCGGGGATGCCCGCATCCCCCTGCCCGCGATAGAACACCATGCCGCCGGTCGAGGTGATGCGCACCACCGACACGCCGGTGTCGGTGCGCAGGATCTCGTCATTGCGCGGACCGACAACGGACTGAAGGGCCAGAACCTCCTCGGTGCCGTCGAACTGCATCAGGGTTGTGCCGGAGGTGCGGTCGAGGGTAAACCTGATGCTGCCGTCGGCGGTCTGATAGGTTCGCGCGGCGACCTCGCGCCGCACCCCGCTTTCGACCTGAAACAGCCCGTCGGCCAGTGCCGATGGCCGGTCTGGATCTGCCAGGGCAGCCGGCGCGGTCGTGGGCCCGAGCGTGAGGGCGATCATCGCCAGCTTCAGCATGCAGTCGCGCACCGGCCCGCCATCGCGCTCGGCCCCCTCGTCGCGCGCGGGTGCCCGGGGCGCGGCCGCCCCTGCGGGATGTTCACCCTGCCATTCGGACACGCCATCCACTTTTGCGGACTTTGCTCTCGCTTCCCTAGCCATGCTCGCCCGATGCGCCGCGAATCCGGCACCAGTGTGGCGTCCGGGCGACCGATTCCCTGCGTCAAACGCATTCTCGAAGACGATTGTTGCGCGCATGCAACAGGTCTCAGTGTTCGCGCTCCCACGCCGCGATCTCGTCCATCACCGTGCCATGCGTTCCCGGACGCAGCCGGGCGCCCTCGAAGCTGTTGCGCGCCAGTGTTGCGAGGTGGCCCCGATCGAGGTCGAGCGCCGAGGTGATCGCCTCGTAGTTGGCCCCGACATACCCCCCGAAGAAGGCCGGATCGTCCGAATTGACGGTGGCGCGCAGCCCCAGATCCAGCATCCGCCGGAGAGGGTGGTGTCTCAGGTCGTCCACCACACAGAGGGCCAGGTTTGAAAGCGGGCACACCGTCAGCGTCAGGCCTGCCGCGCGGATCCGTTCCACCAGGGCCGGGTCTTCCAGCGCACGATTGCCGTGATCGATCCGGTCCACCCGCAGCAAATCCAGCGCCTCGGCCACATAGGCGGGCGGTCCTTCCTCGCCGGCGTGCGCGAAGACCTTCAGGCCCGCCTCGCGCACCCTCTGGAACAGGCGGAGGAATTTCGATGGCGGATGGCCCACTTCCGAGCTGTCGAGCCCGATCCCCAGGATGCGGTCGAACCAGGGTTCGCACGCCCGCAGCGTCGCCAGGCCCGCCTCCTCGTCCAGATGGCGCAGGATGCATGGAATCAGCTGCCAGGTGATCCCGTGACGGTCCTCGCCAGCCTGGAGGGCGGACAGGATGCCCTCGAACGGCACCGCGATCGGCAGTCCGCGATCGGTGTGGGTCTGGGGATCGAAGAACACTTCGACATGGCGCACCCCATCAGCGGCGACGCGATCGAGATAGGCCGAAGTCAGGTCGGCAAAGTCGCGTTCGTGCTGCAGGACGCCGGCAGCCTCGTAATAGATGTCGAGGAAATCCTGCAGCCGGCTGAAGCTGTAGGCCGCCGCGACCTGCTCGACCGTCTCGAAGCGGATCGGCACACGGTTTCGACGCGCCAGCTCGAACATCAGGTCGGGCTCGAGCGAGCCTTCCAGATGCAGGTGAAGTTCAGCCTTCGGCAGCCTGCGAATCGCATCAGCGGACACGCTCATCGCCAACCCTCCATTTAAGGAGAATCCTAGCGACGGGCACGCACACGTCCAGAGGGCCGCGGTCAGGCGGCTGCGGCGTCCGGGCCGGCCAGCAGCACCACGATCGAATCGAGCAGTTCGTCATCCACCGACCGGTTCCGATAGACGGTCTCATAGGCGATCGCGCCGATCAGCATGGTGGTCAGCGCGGACACCGGGACGTGGCGGGCCTCGGCCACCGGCGCCAGCACGCGCTCGACCTCGACGCGGGTCCGCGCGTCCTCATCCATTAGACGGCGGTTGAAGTCGGCGTCATTGCGCAGGGCAGGCATCATGGCCGCCAGCGTTCCGCTGACCGTCCTGAGGTCCATCGAGCGGGCGAGCACGCGTGCCACCGAGCGCACGATCTGGGCGTGCGGGCGCCTGTGCAAATCGGGGGCAGGCCGAAAGCCGGCGCCCAGGTTTTTTGCGATGATGTAGTCCAGCGTGTCGAGCGCCAGGCTGCGGGCGTTCTTCCAGCGCCGATAGAGTGCCGGCCGCGAGACATGGGCCTGCCTGGCGACCGCATCGACCGTCAGCGCATGCAGGCCCTGGCTGGTCAGGATCGTCGCCGCGGTCTGCAACACCGCCCGGTCAATGTTTTCGTCGCGCGGCCTGCCACGGGCCGGCGCGCCTGGCGCACTGTCAACCATCTTCAAGGCCAAACCCTCTCGTTCCGACCCGGTTCCGCCAGCACTGCCCCTGGGGCCAGCGTCTGGGGTCGAAGCTCCCAATCCCTAACCAAGAAGATAGCGACGGCACTGAATCGATGCAATGCTTGAATTGTAACCGATATTCGAGGCCGGCCATGGTCGGGCCAAAACCTCGCAGACCCGTTGCTTTCCGGCACCCCACCCGCACGCGCGCGGTGCTGTCTGCCCGCTGGATTTGACAGTGTACGGTTCAGGCGTTCAACGGTCTGCGATGACCTATGCCACGCGACGGATTTCGATCACGGTGGACGGCCGCAATGTCGTCGTGCACCACCATCTCGGCGACCTGTCCGACTGGGTCCGGTTTTCGGGCCCGGTGGCCGTCGACACCGAAGCCATGGGGCTCTCGTTGACGCGCGACCGGCTGTGCGTGGTCCAGCTCAGCGACGGCGGTGATGAAGCCCATGTCGTCCAGCTGGGCGAGCGTCCGGACGCGCCGCGTCTTTCCGCAGTGCTGGCCGATCCGGCACAGCTGAAGCTGCTGCACTTCGCGCGGTTCGACGTCGCGATGATCCGGCGGACGCTGGGCATCGACATGGCGCCTGTCTATTGCACCAAGATCGCCTCCAAGCTGGCCCGGACCTATACCGATCGCCACGGCCTCAAGGACCTCGTGAAGGAGGTTCTGGGAATCGACCTCTCGAAGACCCAGCAGAGTTCTGACTGGGGTGCGGCTGAGCTCAGCGATGCGCAACTGGCTTATGCGGCCTCGGACGTCTTGCACCTGCATGGGCTGAAGGCGCGGCTGGACGTGATGCTCCATCGCGAAGGGCGCACCGAGTTGGCCCAGGCGTGCTTTGACTTCCTGCGCCACCGTGCCGAGCTGGACATCCTTGGCTGGGACGAAACGGATATCTTCGCCCACAGCTGAGGCGCCGGCCGAACGCTCAGCCGGGCCTGCGCCGCACGAACAATTCGGACAACGTTTCCAGCCTCAGGCGATCGCGTCTGGAGGGCGGCGCCAGGGCAGGCTCGCGAGGTGCGCTCGCTGTTGCGGGCCGCGTTTCAAACGCCCCGCTGTTCGCGGGCGCAGGCGGCGGGGCCGAAACGCGCGCATCGGCAAAATCGGCCAGGACCTTGGCCTCCGCCTCGACGTCGATATCGGGCTCCGCTGGCGTCTCGCCGGTTCCAACCTGCCATGCCGGAAGGTCAAAGCCCGCGGGAAAGTGTGCGCCGTGCACCGACCGGTCGCCTGCATAGCGACCCAGCCAGTACAGACGCTCGAGATAGTGGGGATCGGCCTGGTCCAGGCGGCGCATGCGCGCAATGTCATCCTCGACCACGGTGTCGATGCCCAGGTCCTGTCTCAGGCCGCGCACATCCAGGCGCACATCATAGCGCTGAAAGGTCAGGACAGGCTGGGGCAGCAGCAATTCCCCGCCCTGAACCTCGGAATTGATGATCCACGGCACGGCGGGCCGGCTGAGTGATTGCAGGACCGCGGTGGCGTGATTGGCGGTGTCCACCACCATGCCGCGCAGCGCTTCGACCGCCTGCATCGCCTCGCGCGCGATATGCCCGCCACCGGGCGCCTCGCGCAGGACCTTGTCATTGATGACCGGACGCCACAGGCCGGTCCCCACGGAACAGATCAGCAGGCGGTCCTCGGAAGCCTGCCAACTGAAGCCATAGGGCCTGGAGGTGGCCATCAGGAACAGCTGCAGGGCGGGGTTGTTGAAGCCGCCCAGCGCGCCGTCCATGAAGGTTGCCTTCTGCGTCAGGACGGTACCGTCCGACAGCTTTTCGGCGCCCAGTTCGATCGTCACCTCGTCAAAGAAGGTGGGCGCGGCCGCGGATGCACGCACCAGATCCACCAGCCGATAGTCACGATTGGGAAAAAAGGTTTCCAGTGACGATGCGTAGCCGTTGGCCAGCGCGGTCTCTGGCGACCAGTATCGGGCCTTGGGGTTGTTCGAGAGCGACCAGGGGGATCCGGTGTCGATGCGCTTGGCGAACAGCGCCAGCCCCGTCTTCAGATCGCGCGATCCAAGCGTCCGCTCGCACAGCCTTTCGGTCAGGATGCGCTCGAGCACGGCATGGTCGAACTTGGCCTTGTTCAGGCCCTTGGCGATGGGGTCACCAAAGATCTGCGGGCAAAGCTCGAGATAGAGGTCGCGCAGCTCGCGCACCCGCCATCCCAGTGCAAGTCCGACCGCCAGGATGGACCCCGTGGAGGTGCCCCCGATCAGGTCGAAATAGTCCGAGAGGCGAAAGGCGTCGGGATCAGGGGTCCGCGCGGCGAGAATGTGCTCGACACGTTCGAGGATGCCGCAGGTCAGGACGCCGCGCGCCCCGCCGCCATCCAGTGCCAGGATCCGCTTGGGCCCCGGTGCATCAGCGTTGGTGAAAAGCCTGTCCTCGAGCGATGTCGCCATCGTGTCCCCTCCGGCCGAGGGGTTACCACGCCCTAATGGCGGCGAACAGCCTGACCGGCGAGGCCGGTGCGCCGGGCTCAGGCGCGTGCGCGTCGCGCTTTCCAGTCATCAGCGGACTGGCCCCACGCGATGATGGTGTGAACGTCGAACGGAGGTGGCAGGCTGACGGGGCGCAACCGCCTTGACCCGAGGCGCTCGGCGACCGCGATCGAGGGGTGGTTCTCGGGATCGATGCAGTGGATGATCTCGGACCATCCCAGCACATCCACCGCAAAGTCCATGCTGGCAGCGGCCGCTTCGACCGCAAGGCCCTGTCCCACCCATTCGCGCCGCAGTCCCCAACCGATTTCGGTTCCGGGCCACAGATGGGGGGACCACGGCCCGATTCGGCCAATGCACACGCCCGACGATTTCTCGATCACCGAGAACATGCCATAGCCGCGCAGCGCCCATGATCCGGCCATCGTGGCCAGTGCGCGCCATGCGGTGGCCGGCGTCTGGGGGCCGCCGAGAAACCGCATCGTCTGTTCGTCGCCGCTGAACGCGGCCCACGCCTCGCAGTCCTCTTCGCGCGGGAGGCGAAGCCAAAGGCGCGGGGTTTCCAGCACCGGCCCCTGGTCCGCCGATGGAGGCAGGACCTTCATGGCGCCGTCAGCCCAGGGCCGGTTCAAGCTGGCGGCATGCGGCGACCAGCCCCCTGACCGCGTTCGCCGAATGCTCGAACATTGCGCGCTCCTGGTCGTCGAGCTGGACCTCGATGATGCGCTCGACACCGCCCGAGCCGATCACCACCGGCACCCCGACATAAAGGTCGGTCTGTCCGTACTGGCCATTCAGATAGGCCGCACAGGGCAGCACGCGCTTCTTGTCGCGCAAAAACGACTTGGCCATCACGATGGCGCTCTCGGCGGGTGCATAGAAGGCCGAGCCGGTCTTCAGCAGGCCAACGATTTCCGCACCGCCATCGCGCGTGCGCTGGACGATCTGCTCGAGGCGCTCGTGGGTGGTCCAGCCCATCTTCACAAGGTCGGGCAGCGGGATGCCGGCAACGGTCGAATAGCGAACCGACGGCACCATGGTGTCGCCATGCCCGCCCAGAACGAAGGCCGTCACATCCTCGACCGCCACCTTGAACTCGTCGGCCAGGAACCAGCGGAAGCGCGCCGAATCCAGAACACCCGCCATGCCGCAGACCATGTGGTGCGGCAGGCCCGAGAATTCGCGCAGGGCCCACACCATGGCGTCCAGCGGGTTGGTGACGCAGATCACGAAACTGTCGGGCGCATGGGTCCGGATGCCCTGACCCACCGCCTGCATGACCTTGAGATTGATGTTCAGCAGGTCATCGCGGCTCATGCCGGGCTTACGCGGCACACCGGCCGTGACGATGCAGACGTCCGCACCGGCAATGGCGGCATAATCATTGGCGCCGACAATGGTGACATCCTTGCCGAAGACCGGGCTGGCCTCGTCGATGTCCAGCGCCTTGCCCTGCGGAACGCCTTCCATGATGTCGAACAGCACTACATCGCCCAGTTCCTCGCGGGCGCAGATGTGGGCCAGCGTGCCGCCGATCATGCCGGCGCCGATGAGGGCGATCTTCTTGCGGGCCATGCGTCCTGCCTTTCGTGTCTGGCGAGCGTCGTTCGTCGGGTGCGCTCCTAGCGGCGCCCCCGGCGGCGGGCAACATGACGGCCCATGCCCACGCCACATGACAGTGCGTTCATTCACCATGCCGCTTGGCCGAACGGTAACCGGTCGGGCGGATCGTTCGGGTTGCAAGAGGCACAGCCATGAGCGCAACCGTCGTCGTCACCTCCGTCCTGCCGGTCACCGCGCGCAGCGTGCTTGCGGTGGCGGGTGCCGCCTGCATTGCCGCCACGACCTGGGAATTGCGCGACATGTTTGCGGTACCCGGCACGGTTGGCCTGACGGCGCTGGTGCTGGCGGCAGCCTGGATGGCGGGCGGTGGGTTCGTGCTGGCGGCGGTCCTGGCCGACCGGCATCGCTGGTCGCTGCAGGGTGACCATCTGGAATTCGAATGGAATTCGCTGCTGGGTGTCCAGCGCCAGTCGCATCGACTGGCAGACATTGACAGGGTCGAACTGGTCGAGCTGACCCGCAGTGGCGACCGCAAGACCTGGTCGGTCGAGGTGCGCCTGCGGTCGGGGACGGTGTTCATGCTGCCGCCAAGCGAGGACCGGGGGCGCATGGCGCAGGCTGCATCCACGGTCCTCGAGGCGATGATGGACACCTGCGCGCGCCGCTAGGGCGCCGACCGCGCAGGCGTCAGGCCGCTGCCTTCAGTCCGTCCGCCACCGCGCCGAGCGCAGCGTCCAGCACCTCGATGCCCGCACCGCGCTTGGGCGCGTGCTCGGAGAGGACGCGACGGAACACCCGTCCACCCGGCTGGCCATGAAACAGTCCCAGCACGTGGCGGGTGATCGCGTTCAGCGGCACGCCTTCGGCCAGCCGGTCGCAGACGTAAGGCCGGTAGGCACGCAGTGCCTCGATCGCGCTGGCGTGCGGGGCCGGAAGGTCGGCAAAGAGCGGATCGACCTGCAGCAGCAGTGCCGGTCGTTGATAGGCGGCCCGGCCCAGCATGACCCCGTCCAGCCCGGCCGCCTCGGTGCGCGCCGTTGCGGGATCGCAAAGCCCCCCGTTCAGGACGATGCGCAGGTCGGGCCGCGCCTGCTTGAGCCTGCGGACAATGGCGTAGTCGAGGGGCGGAATGTCGCGGTTCTCGCGCGGGCTGAGCCCCTTCAGCCAGGCCTTGCGGGCATGGACGACAAATGTGCGCACGCCGGCTGCCGCAACCGTCTCTACAAAGCCGAACAGCGAATCCTCGGGGTCCTGGTCATCCACACCCAGGCGGTGCTTGACCGTCACCTCGACGCCGGCGGGCGCAGCGCCGGCCATTGCCGAAAGGCACTCGGCCACCAGGGCTGGCTCGCGCATCAGGCACGCACCAAAGCGCCCTTCCTGAACGCGGTCGGACGGGCAGCCCACATTCAGATTGACCTCGACATACCCGTACGCCGCGCCGATGGCGGTCGCTTCGGCCAGGCGGGCCGGATCCGAGCCGCCCAGCTGCAGCGCAACCGGGCCTGCACACCCCTTAAAGCCCAGAAGCCTGTCGCGCCGGCCATGGATCACCGCGTCGGCCGTGATCATCTCGGAATAGAGCACGGCATGGCGCGAAAGCACGCGATGGAAGGCGCGGCAATGCGCGTCCGTCCAGTCCATCATGGGTGCCACGGCAAAGATCATGCGCCGCCCTATCAGGAAGTCGCCTGCGGCGGAATTGGCCGGCGCAGGGCGCGGGACGGGCCGATGGTGCCGGGCATTTGACCCCGGTTTGCCAACAGCGCACTTGCGCGCGACGTGCGATGGTCGCATCTGCGTGCAACCAAGAGCTGCATCCGCCGTCCCTGCCCACCCCTTCTCAGCGCGAGGTCCGCATGTCAGACCAGCACCACAACCCGATCGGCACCGATGGGTTCGAGTTCGTCGAGTTCACCGGGCCCGACCCCGAGGCCCTGCGCACCTGCTTTGAAGCCATGGGCTTTACGGCGGTCGCGCGACACCGGTCCAAGGACGTGCTGCGGTTCAAGCAGGGGGATGTGAACTTCATCCTCAACATGGAGCCACAGGGCCAGCCGGCCGATTTTCGCGGTCAACACGGGCCTTCGGCAAACGCGATGGCGTTTCGCGTGCGTGACGCGCGCCACGCCTTCGAAGAGGCGGTCCGACGCGGCGCTACCCCGGTCGAAAGCCCGATCGGCCCCATGGAACTGGACATTCCGGCCATCGAGGGCATTGGCGGCACCCATCTCTATCTGGTCGACCGATACGGCGCCCAGTCGATCTATGATGTCGATTTCCGACCCATCGAAGGGGCCGAAGCCGCGGAACGCACCAACGCGGTGGGCCTGACCTATCTGGACCACCTGACCCACAATGTGCACCGTGGCCGCATGGCATACTGGGCAGACTGGTACGAACGCATCTTCAATTTCCGCGAAATCCGCCACTTCGACATCGAGGGCAAGGTCACCGGCCTGTTTTCGAAGGCGATGACCAGCCCGTGCGGCAAGATCCGCATCCCCCTCAACGAGTCCAAAGGCGAGGCCGGCAAGGTCGACCAGATCGAGGAGTTCCTCCAGCGCTACAATGGCGAAGGCATCCAGCACATCGCCATGGGTTCGGACGACCTTCTGGCCACGGTGGACCGGCTACGCGAGCGGGGCGTGGCGCTCCAGGACACCATCGACACCTATTTCGACCTGATCGACAAGCGGCTGCCGGGTCATGGCCATGATGTCGAGGCGCTGCGGGCGCGGCGCATCCTGATCGACGGTGACCCTGCCGGTGACCAGGGCCTGCTGCTTCAGATCTTTTCAAAGGAATCGATCGGGCCGATCTTCTTTGAATTCATCCAGCGCA
>DBAV01000135.1 GCA_002291875.1 Hyphomonadaceae bacterium UBA1001 | reverse complement strand
CGATGACATGCATCAGCGGGCCACCCTGCAGGCCGGGGAACACCGCGGAATTGAACTTCTTGCCCAGGTCGGGATCGTTGGACAGGATCATGCCGCCGCGCGGGCCGCGCAGGGTCTTGTGGGTCGTCGTGGTCACGACATGGGCGTGCGGGAACGGGCTTGGATAGGCCCCGCCCGCCACCAAGCCCGCAAAGTGCGCCATGTCCACCATGAACAGCGCGCCCACCTCGTCCGCGATCGCCCGGAACCGGGCAAAGTCGATGGTGCGCGGATAGGCGCTGCCGCCGGTGATGATCAGCTTGGGCCGGCGCTCGCGTGAGATGGCCTCCACCGCGTCGTAGTCGATGAGATGGGTGTCCGGCAGCACGCCATAGGGTGCCACCTGGAACCATTTGCCCGACTGGTTGGCCGGCGCGCCGTGCGTCAGGTGCCCGCCCGCCGCCAGGTCCAGGCCCATGAAGGTGTCACCGGGCTGCAGCAGGGCAAAGAACACCGCCTGGTTCGCCTGCGCGCCCGAATGCGGCTGGACGTTTGCGAACGCGCAGCCGAACAGCGCCTTCGCCCGTTCGATGGCCAGCTCCTCGGCCACGTCCACATGCTGGCAGCCGCCATAATAGCGCCGGCCCGGATAGCCTTCGGCATACTTGTTCGTGAGCACCGACCCCTGCGCCTCGAGGACGGCCCGGCTGACAATGTTTTCCGAGGCGATCAGCTCGATCTCGTCCTGCTGGCGGTGCAGTTCGGCGTCGATCGCGGCGGCGAGGTCCGGGTCGGCGCCGGCCAGCGTTCGGGTGAAAAAGCCGTCCTGGGTCCGCGGCGCGGGGCTGGCGTCATGCATGGGGACGGCTCCTCGGGGATGGGATGGGTCGCGCGTTCCCTAAACCACCCCTGCCCGGCGCGAAAGCCCTGACGCCACCGGATGGCCATTGCCGCGGATGCAGCGCACCGATTGTCGGCCGCCGCCCTTGACGGCATCGCGTGCGCACCCTTTGCGCCGCCGCCAGCCCAGGAGTTCCGCCATGCCCGCCCGACGTCCCGATGTGCGCGTTGCCGCCGTCGAGGTGGCCTTTGTGGCGCTCTCGGGGATTGCCGGCGCAATGGGCGAGCCGTTCTGGTGGGTCGGCATCTTCCTTGCCGGGAGTGTGGCGCACTGGGCGTGGTCGCGCCGGCGGGCGCTGGGCGCCATGGAGCCGTCCAGGCTGGTGGCCTCGAGTGCGCTGGCGTTGGCGATGATCGGTGGCCTGCACCTGCTCTTGTTCTGGCTGGGCTCGCTGATGCATGTGCCGGCCGGCTGACGCCGCCCATCCCGCCCCGCGTTCAGACGATGATCCCGCCGCGCGGATCGCGCCGCGGTGCCCCGCCCGCATCGGTGTCGGTCTCCGTATTTGCCGAGGCCAGAAGCCCCCTCGCAGCAAGGTGGGCGATCATGCGTCGCCGCGCCAGCCGTTCCAGGTCGGCACGCGCCGTGCCAGAGGGCGCTGTCACCACCACCTCCTCGGCGGTCACGGGATCGACCACGCAGACCCGCATCCACCCCCCGAGGTCCATGATCTCGAACAGCAGTTCGCGGCCGTCGTCTCGCATGGACACGAGGTGCGCGCGCACCGTGGGCGTGTCAAGATTCGCCCGCGCCGCGAATCGGGCGGCTGGAAAGCGGGCGAGCATGTTCCTGATCAAGATCTGGCGCGGCGAGACCGGGGCGCTGCGCACCTTCCGCATCGCGCTGACCAATGCGGACATCCCCGAGAACCGGCCCGGCATCTACATGATGGTGCGCCGACGCTTCGTGTTCTTTTTCAAGACGCTGTACATCGGCAAGGCGGCAGACCTGCGCGAGCGGGTGATCGGCCACGAGCGCTGGCCCGAGGCGTGGCTGCTGGGCGCGACGGAACGCCACTGGATGGGCGTCGAGTCCGAGGATGACCGCCTGCACATCGAGGAGGACCTGATCCGCCGCTACAGGCCCCTGCTGAACGACCAGCTGGTGCCGCGGTCGGAAAACGACGCGCCGGTGCACTGGCGCCGCCGGCGGGGGTGGTTCGGGTGAGCGCAACCGGCGATGGGCCGTTCTGGAAGACGACGGCGCCCGCCGACATGACCCAGGCCCAGTGGGAGTCGCTTTGCGATGGCTGCGGCGGGTGCTGCGTCATTCGCCTGGACGAGGAGGTGACCGGCGAGGAGTTCCAGACCTGTGTCGCATGCCGGCTGTTCAACGGCACCGAGGCGCGCTGTTCGGATTATGCCAACCGGACCGCGCGCGTGCCCGAGTGCATCGTGGTGACGCCTCAGACCGCCGCCAGCCTGACCTGGTTCCCCGAGACCTGCGCCTACCGGCTGGTGGCGGCCGGCCGCGACCTGCCCGAATGGCATCACCTGGTGTGCGGCGACCGCGATGCGGTCCACACGCGCGGCCCCGGCTGGCGCGGCCGCACCGTCAGCGAGGACGCGGCGGGCGACGACCTCGAGCGCTTCATCGTGCGCGAGGTGCGTTGAGCGCGAACGTCGAACCCCGTGCGCCCGTCACCAGTGCGGCGGGCGCTGGTCGGCAGCGGGCCCCTCGCCCGCGCGGCGGTCGGCCTCGATCGCCTGAAGCTCGCGAAGATGCCGACGCAGCTGGTCGATCTCGCGGTCCTGGCGCGCAACCACATCCGAGAGGTCTTCGATGGCGCGCTGCAGGTGGGCCAAGTGCGTCTCGATGCCGTCGATGCGGTCCTCGCGCGGGCTCACGGCTGGTTGCGCCCCACGCGGCGGTCGCGCCAGGCGGCGATGCGCAGGCGCAGGGCGTTCAGCTTGATGAAGCCCTCGGCGTCGGCCTGATTATAGCCCCCCGCCTCGTCAAAGCCCACCAGCGCCCTGGAATAGAGCGAATTGGGGCTGGTGCGTCCCTGGACGTGCACCCCGCCCTTGTAGAGCTTCAGCGTCACCTCGCCGGACACATCGTCCTGGCTGGCGTCGATGGCCGCCTGCAGCATCCGCCGCTCGGGCGTGAACCACATCCCGTTGTAGATGAGCCCGGCATAGCGCGGCATCAGCTCGTCCTTGAGGTGCATGGCCCCGCGGTCCAGCGTGATCGACTCGATGGCGCGATGGGCGTGCCACAGGATGGTGCCCCCCGGCGTTTCATAGAACCCGCGGCTCTTCATGCCGACAAAGCGGTTCTCGACCAGATCCAGCCCGCCGATGCCGTGGATGGCGCCCAGCCGGTTCAGTTCCGCCAGCAGCAGGTGCGGCGCCAGCGGCGTGCCGTTCACCGACACCGCATCGCCGGACTCAAAGCCCACCGTGATGGTTTCGGCGCGATCGGGGGCCTCTTCAGGGGTGACCGTCCGCCGGTCGGCGCGGCGCGTGACGATGTCGGGCACCGCATTGGCCGGATCCTCGAGCGCAAGGCCCTCGGACGAGGTGTGCAGCAGGTTGGCGTCGATCGAGAACGGGGCGTCCTGCTCCTTGCCCGCCGCGATCGGGATGCCGTGCTGGCGTGCATAGGCGATCAGGTCGGGCCGCCCCTGGAAGGACCATTCGCGCCAGGGCGCGATCACCCGCACGTCGGGTTTCAGCGCATAGTAGGAAAGCTCGAACCGGACCTGATCATTGCCCTTGCCGGTGGCGCCGTGACACACCGCGTCCGCGTCCACCAGATTGGCGATCTCGATCTGGCGCCGGGCGATCAGCGGGCGCGCGATCGAGGTGCCCAGCAGATACTGTCCCTCATAGAGCGTGTTCGCCCGGAACATCGGAAACACGAAGTCGCGGACGAATTCCTCGCGCAGGTCGTCGATGAAGATGTTTTCGGGCCTGACCCCCATCGCCAGCGCCTTCTCGCGCGCCGGGCCCAGTTCCTCGCCCTGGCCCAGATCGGCGGTGAAGGTCACCACCTCGCAGTCATGGGTCTCCTGCAGCCATTTCAGGATGATCGAGGTGTCCAGCCCGCCCGAATAGGCCAGCACCACCTTCTTCACGTCACCCTTCGCCATCGGTGTCCCCTATTCTCGCAAGGCGCGCCGCTATAGACCAACCATACGGGCCGGCAAGCGCGCGTCCGGCAAAGGGATGGAGGCGACAATGGACAGGGCCCGGGTCAATGCCATCTGCGCGGCCCTGCCCGGTGCGGTGGTCAACGATCCGTGGGGCGGTGGTCATGACTGCTGGAAGGTGGCGGGACGCATGTTCGCCCTTCAGTCGGTCCAGGTCGAAGGCGTGTCGGTCAAGACCGCCGACATCGAAACCGCCGCCCTCCTGATCGAGATCGGGGTCGGCCGGAAGGCCCCCTACATGCACCGCTCATGGGTGAATGTTCGCTATGAGGCCGGGGCGGAGGAGATCGAGGCGCGGATCCTGGCGTCCTACAGGATCATTCGCTCGGGGCTGCCGAAACGGGTCCTGGCCGAGCTGGCGCCGTTTCCGTGACCGGGCTTGACCCTAGAGCCGCACATCCGATGGCAGGGCCGACGCTTCGCGCAGCAAGGTGATGGCGACGCGGCGATTGCCCGCCAGTGTGGGGTCATCGGGAAACAGCGGATCGGAATCGGCCTTGCCCGAGACCGAAAAGATGCGGTCGATGCCCACACCCTCGGCCTGCAGGATGCGCCGGGCGGCATTCGCGCGGTCGGCCGAAAGGTCCCACCCGGACTCGCCCGAGCGCAGATTGCCGCCGGTCGCGGTGTGTCCCGAGATCGTCACCCGGTTCGGCAGCGACTGCAGCGAGCGTGCCACCGCGGCCAGAAGGCGCCGTGCGCGTTCATTCGGCTCGGCTGCGCCCTCGGCGAACATCGAACGCCCTTCCTGGTCGACCAGCTGGATGCGCATGCCCTCGGGGGTGCGGTCCAGGATCAGGTGCTTGGACAGCTCGGCCACGTCGGGCATGTCCTGGATCGCCTGACGGATGGCCATCTCGGCACGGTCGAAATCGGTGTCCTCGCGCATCGCCCGGGCCCGGTCCAGCGCCGCCTCGCTGGGCTCGGTCTGCTTGTCCGAAGCCCCCTGGCCCTCCGCATCGCCCTCTGCGCCGGCCGAGCTGACCTGGTTGGAAACCGGCGCGCCCTCGCCATTGCGCGCGCCCTCGGTCGCCAGCGCCGTCCCCGCCAGAATGCCGCCCGCACCCGAGGTGGTCATCGAGACCGAGGCGGGGGCAAAATAATCCGCAATGCCGCGCTTTTGTTCGGGGCTGGTGGCGTTCACCAGCCACATCAGCAGGAAGAAGGCCATCAT
>DBAV01000065.1:13731-13867 GCA_002291875.1 Hyphomonadaceae bacterium UBA1001 | reverse complement strand
CGCTCGCCCGACATCTTGTCGCGCCAGTTTTCCGAGGTCGCGAGCGTGAAGCTGACCATCCGCTCGCCGCTCGGCAGCGAACGCACCTCTGGATCCTTGCCCAGATTGCCCACCAGGATCACCTTGTTCACGCTGC
>DBAV01000065.1:0-13403 GCA_002291875.1 Hyphomonadaceae bacterium UBA1001 | reverse complement strand
GGATCACCTTGTTCACGCTGCCAGCCATCACACGTCTCCCTGTCCAGTTCCTGTCGAAATCGCCACGGATGCAGATGTTCGCATTCCGTTCCGAAAATCAAGCCCGCCCCGCGGTTCTTGCCGCGTCCCCCGCCGTGTCGCAATCGCGCGTTCTCCACAATCCACGACGCGTTGCGCCACGGCTGACATTCGTTCACCTCACGTTCTTGCGCTCGGCCGCGACACCGCCCAGAGCGGACCAGCACCCAGGGGATCCCAATGACCGAACTGCCCTTCATCCGGGTCCGCGGCGCGCGCGAACACAATCTCAAGCAGTTGAACGTCGACATTCCGCGCGGCCAGCTGGTGGTGCTGACCGGGCTCTCGGGGTCGGGCAAGTCGTCTCTCGCCTTCGACACCATCTATGCCGAGGGACAGCGCCGCTATGTCGAGAGCTTGTCGGCCTATGCGCGCCAGTTCCTCGAGCTGATGCACAAGCCTGACGTCGATTCCATCGAGGGCCTGTCACCCGCCATCGCGATCGAACAGAAGACCACCTCGCGCAATCCGCGCTCGACCGTGGGCACGGTCACCGAGATCTACGACTATATGCGCCTGCTGTGGGCGCGCATCGGGATCGCCTATTCGCCGGCCACCGGCCTGCCGATCGAGAGCCTCGAGGTGTCCCAGATGGTCGATCGGGTGCTGGCGCTGCCCGAGGGAACGCGCGTGCTGCTGCTGGCGCCGATCGCGCGCGACCGCAAGGGCGAGTTCAAAAAGGAGATTGCCGACCTGCTGCGCCGGGGCTTCCAGCGCGTGCGCATCGACGGCACCGACCACATGATCGAGGACGCGCCCGCGCTCGACAAGAAACTCAAGCACGACATCGACGTGGTGGTCGACCGGGTCGCGGTGAAGTCCGGACTCGAGGCGCGGCTGGCCGGCTCGATCGAGACCGCGCTCAAGCTGTCGGACGGGCTGGTGATTGTAGAACATGCCGACCCCGTTCCCGACGGCCCCCAGAATTTTCTGCTGTCACAGAAATTCGCCTGTCCCGTCTCGGGGTTCACCATTGCCGAGATCGAGCCGCGGTTGTTTTCGTTCAACAATCCCGTCGGGGCGTGCCCCAAGTGCGACGGGCTTGGCGAGCAGCTGCGCTTTGATCCCGAGCTGATCGTTCCGGACGGCGAGCGCACGCTGCAGGATGGGGCGGTGGCGCCCTGGGCAAAGGGCACCTCGCCCCTCTACGGGCAAACGCTGCAGGCCCTGGCACGCCATTTCGGCCAGGACATGAAGACGCCCTGGCGGCGCCTGTCCGAGGAGATGCGCCACGCCGTCATCCACGGCACGGGCGGCGCCGTCGTCCAGTTTGTCTATGACGATGGTGTGCGGCGTTATGAAACCCGCAAGCCGTTCGAGGGAGTGCTGCCCAACCTGACGCGGCGGTTCAAGGAGACCGACTCGGCGTGGGTGCGCGAAGAGCTGGGGCGCTTCCAGTCAGCCGCCCCCTGCCCTGCCTGCGGCGGCAAGCGGCTGCGCCCCGAGGCCCTGGCGGTGCGCGTGGGAAGGCGCGACATCGCCGAAATCTCGTCGCTCTCGATCCGCGATGCCCGGGTGTGGTTCGAGGGCCTGGTCGGCGGGCTCAGCCCCCAGCAGACCGAAATCGCCCAGCGCATCCTCAAGGAGATCAACGATCGCCTGCGCTTTCTGGTCGATGTCGGCCTCGATTATCTGGGGCTCGGCCGCGCCTCGGGAACGCTTTCGGGCGGGGAGAGCCAGCGCATCCGCCTGGCCAGCCAGATCGGCTCGGGCCTGACAGGGGTCCTTTATGTCCTGGACGAGCCCTCGATCGGCCTGCACCAGCGTGACAATGCGCGCCTGCTGGGCACGCTGCGCCGGCTGCGGGATCTGGGCAATTCGGTGCTGGTGGTCGAGCACGACGAGGAGGCGATCCTGACCGCCGACCATGTGATCGACATGGGCCCTGCAGCGGGCGTTCACGGGGGGCGCGTCATCGCCGAGGGGGTGCCCGAGGCCATCACCCGCCACCCCGAGAGCGTGACCGGCGCCTATCTGCGCGGCGACCGTGAAATCCCGATCCGCGAGCGCCGCAAGCCGCCCTCGAAACGGGCCATCCGGATTCTGAACGCGCGCGGCAACAATCTGCGCAATGTCGATGTCGAGATTCCGCTCGGCGTGCTGACCTGCGTCACCGGCGTGTCGGGCGGCGGCAAGTCGACCCTGGTCATCGAGACGCTGATGAAGGGCACCGCGCGCAAGCTGAACGGCGCCAGCGACGTTCCCGCCCCCCACGATGCGATCGAGGGCCTGCAGCACCTCGACAAGATCATCGACATCGACCAGTCGCCGATCGGGCGCACCCCGCGGTCGAATCCGGCAACCTATACCGGCGCCTTCACGCCGATCCGCGACTGGTTCGCCGAACTGCCCGAGGCCAAGGCGCGCGGCTATGGGCCGGGGCGTTTCTCGTTCAACGTCAAGGGTGGGCGGTGCGAGCAGTGCCAGGGCGACGGCGTGCTCAAGATCGAGATGCACTTCCTGCCCGACGTCTACGTCACCTGCGACACCTGCAAGGGCAAGCGGTACAACCGCGAAACGCTGGAAATCCTGTTCCGCGGCAAGTCGATCGCCGACGTTCTGGATATGACCGTCGACGAGGCTGCCAGCCTGTTCGCCGCCGTGCCGCCGATTCGCGACCGCATGCAGACCCTACAGCGCGTGGGTCTGGGCTATGTGCATGTCGGCCAGCAGGCCACTACGCTGTCGGGCGGCGAAGCCCAGCGGGTCAAGCTGTCCAAGGAGCTCTCGCGCCGCGCCACGGGGCGTACCCTCTATATCCTGGACGAGCCGACCACCGGGCTGCACTTCGAAGATACCCACAAGCTGCTCGAGGTGCTTCAGGAGCTGGTCGACGCCGGCAACACCGTGGTGGTGATCGAGCACAATCTCGACGTCATAAAGACCGCCGACTGGATCATCGACATGGGGCCCGAAGGCGGGGACGGCGGTGGACGCGTTGTGGCCACCGGCACGCCCGAAGCGGTCGCCCGCAATCAGGAGAGCTGGACCGGACGCTATCTGGCCGAAACGCTCGAGCGCCATGACCAGCGGCGCAGGGACCGGGTGGCCCGCGTCGAGGCTGAGGCTGCGGCCTCCCGTTCCAAGGGGGGCGACGCGGGCGCGCCCGCCAAGCGGCGCCGGCGCGCTTCAGCCGCCGGCTGATGGGGCGTTCGCCTCCGCCCGCGCCAGGGCGCCCGCCAGGGGTGCAAGGCCCAGCCAGACCACGGCCGCCGTAAGGCCAAAGACCACGGGGATGCTGGTGGCAATGATCTCGGCAAGGCGTCCGCCGGTCCCGAGGTCCACCACCAGACCGATCGCGAAGAGCGGCGCCAGCATCAGCGCCCAGACCATGCCCAGCGCCAGCCCGCGTCGCCGTGTCGCCCCGATCCCCGACAGCACACGCATGCGCCCCGCCCGGACCGTCTGCGTGTGCGCCAGCGAAAGCCGGCCCACCACATAGAGGTGGAACGCTCCGAGGCCGGCCAGCAGCACCCCGATCAGCGCCAGAAAGCCCGTGCCGCCCGTCGCCACCATGCGCGCAAAGGCCGCATCGGGCGCCTCTCCCTCGCGCCCCTCCCAGCCCATGCCCGCCACCCCCGCACTCAGCAGCAGGACCGACAGGAAGGCAAAGATGAACACGGACAGCATCAGCACGCCCGCGACCGAGACCGACGCCGCTGCAACCCCCGCCACGGCACGCACGGGCGGCCGGCCCAGCCTGACCTCGCCCGTGCCCGTCGCCGCGGTGTAGAGCGCCCAGATGGCCGGCGCGAGGATCACCAGCCACGTCAGGTTGAACAGGATGGTCGGCAGGCCGGGCGCCTCGGCGCCGAAGAACGCCACAAAGCCCGCCTTTACGGCAGCCGCCAGCAACCCGGTCAGCAGCGCAATCGGCAGCACGCTCAGCGCATTGCGGCGCCAGAACCGCCAACCCGCCGCCGCCTGCTCCGGCACCTCGCGCCAGCCCGCCATGCACCCCATCCGCCACATTGAAACCGAGCGCCATATGGCGCACATCGCCGCCATGGCAAACCGACCCATTCATGTCATCGGCGCCGGGCTCGCAGGTTCCGAGGCGGCGTGGCAGATCGCCCAGGCGGGCGTACCGGTGGTGGTGCACGAGATGCGCCCCGTGCGCGGCACCGAGGCGCACCAAACCGACCTTTGTGCCGAACTGGTGTGCTCGAACTCGTTCCGGTCGGATGATGCAGCGACCAATGCGGTCGGTGTCCTGCACCGCGAGCTGCGGCAGGCCGGCTCACTGGTGATGCGATGCGCGGATGCCCATCAGGTTCCCGCAGGATCGGCGCTGGCGGTCGATCGCGACGGCTTTGCGCAGGCGGTGACCCAGGCGCTGGCGACCCATCCTCTGGTCACGATCCAGCGCGGCGAGGTTGCGGACCTGCCGCCAGCCGATTGGGACAGCGTGATCGTGGCCACGGGGCCGCTGACCTCGGGCGCACTCGCCGAGGCAATCCGCTCGCTGACCGGCGCCGAGGACCTGGCCTTCTTCGATGCGATCGCCCCGATCATCCATCGCGACTCGATCGACTTCGAAAAGGCGTGGTTCCAGTCTCGCTATGACAAGAACGGGCCGGGCGGGGACGGTGCGGATTACATCAACTGCGCGTTCGAACGCGACGGCTATGAGGCCTTCATCGACGCCCTGCTGGCGGGGGCGTGCACCGAGTTCAAGGACTGGGAACGCGACACGCCCTATTTCGAAGGCTGCCTGCCGATCGAGGTGATGGCCGAACGTGGCCGTGACACCCTGCGCTTTGGCCCCATGAAGCCGGTGGGCCTGGTCGATCCGCGTACCGGCCGGCGCCCCTGGGCGGTCGTCCAGCTGCGTCAGGACAACGCCCATGGCACGCTGTTCAACATGGTCGGCTTCCAGACCAAGCTGAAACATGCCGAGCAGACCCGCATCTTCCGCATGATCCCGGGCCTGGAGGGCGCCGAATTCGCCCGCCTTGGCGGCATCCACCGCAACACCTTCCTGAATTCTCCGGTGCTGCTGGATGCGCGCCTGCGGCTGAAGGCAGACCCGCGGCTGCGCTTTGCCGGCCAGATCACCGGCTGCGAGGGCTATGTCGAGAGCGCGGGGATCGGCATGGTCGCCGGGCGCCTTGCAGCGGCCGAGCGCCTTGGCCGCGTTGTGCCGCTGCCGCCTCCGACCACCTCGATCGGTGCCCTCGTGAATCACATCACGGGCGGCCACCTGTCCGGCCGGGCCACCTTTCAGCCGATGAATGCCAATTTCGGCCTGTTCCCGCCCATCGACCAGCCGCCGGTAACGGGCCCGGATGGACGCCGGCTCAAGGGGGCGGAAAAGGGCCAGGCGCGCAAGCGTGCGCTCTCGAACCGCGCGGCACAGGATTTTGGGGCGTGGCTGGCGGCCCAGGATGCCGCAATTCCGATGGCTGCGTCAGCTGTCCCTTAACCGCGGCACCACCGGCTTCACAACCGGCCGCGCGCCACCGCCAGCACCATGACCAGGCGGCGCACGACCGGTTGTGACCGGGGCGGCGCAAAGGGCTGGCCTGCGCCCATCCGGCGCAGGTCTGCGCGCGTCAGCGCCAGGTGCGCCATTCCGCCCAACAGGGCTGCGCGCGTTGCGGGCGGCGATTCGTTGAAGTCTGCCCGCACCCCACTTTCGATCGCGACACAGGCACGCACTTCGGCGGCCCACCAGCCGGCGCGGTCCGCGCCAACATGGGCCAGGCGGTCGCGGCCAATGCTCGCCCACCAGCCTTCGGCCCTCAGTTCCCCGACGCGCGCCCAGATCGCGCCCAGACGCTGCGCCAGCGCGAGCGCCCGCGCGTCCTGCACCGCCAGCACGATGGCCGCCGCTTCGCCCAGGGCGCACCCCACTCCATCCATCCACGCCTGCCGTGCCTGATCGGACGCAAAGACCTCTGGCCCGATTTGCTCGGTCCGCAGCGAGATCATCCGATCCAGAACCGGCGCGATGGCGGCCCGGCGGGCGATCAGCCCCACCAGCGCCTCCTCCAGCGGCGCGGTCGGGGCTGGCGGCGCCTCGGAGGCGAGCAGGCGCTCGCGCCACCATTGCAGCCGGATCTGTCCCAGCATCGGCTCGCGCACGCGCTCGACAATGCGGGCAAGCTCGACATTGAACCCGTAGAGCGCGACAAGGTCCGCACGCGCCGGCAGGGCGGCCAGGCGCGTGGCTGCCCAGCGATCCGGATCCCCCTCGCGCAGCGCCCCTTCCAGCACCGTGCTGTCCGATGGTGCCACCACCCCGCCCTCAGACGCAAACGGCCGCCCAGAGCGGGCGGCCGTTCGGTTTTATGCGCACGCGCGCGGCTGTCATGCAAGCCACTGGACCCCGACCATGGCCGCCAGCATCGGCATCGAAAGCAGGGTGTTCGTCCGCGAGAACAGCATGGCGGTCTTGCCGGCTGCAGCGCGGTCGGCCGCCGCCAGGTCGGGAAAGCGGTTGTCGATGTTCAGCGCCTTCTGCTGGTTCGGCCAGATCACCAGCCAGACATTGATGAACATGATGGTGGCCAACCACATCCCGACCCCGATCAGGATGTTGCGCGCCACCGAGAACCCTTCCGAAGCCCCCAGCGTCAGCGCCGCCACCAGATAGCCGTTCATCCAAGCCAGCAGCAGGCCACTGACCAAGGTCACCACTGCCCCCCAGCGGAACCAGAACAGCGCTGCCGGTGCGATCACCTTGGTCACCGCCGGCTTCTGTTCGTCGGGGATCTTGGGCATGTTCGGGATCTGGGTGAAGTTGAAATAGTACAGGTGGCCGATCCACATGATGCCGGCCAGGACGTGCACCCACCGCACCACCGCCTGCCAGAACGCGCTGGAATCCAGCGCAAGTCCGCCCGCCAGTCCGAAGGCCAGCATCAGGGCAATCGCCAGCGCCAGGCTCGTGTAGGCGACCATTTTCAGGTCACCGAGAAACTTCACCATGCTTGCCTCCAGCCTTGTGTTCGATCCGACCCGCTCATGGCGTGCCGCGCGCCTGCTTGCCATTCGGCGCAATCACTTCCTGGGATTCGCCGCGCTTGACGCCCCACAGCAGGATGACCGGCGTGCCGACATACACGGACGAGTACGTACCCACGATGATGCCGAAGATCAGCGCGATCGAGAAGCCCTCCAGCGCCTCGCCGCCGAACAGGAAGAGCGAGGTCAGCGCCATCAGGGCGGTCACGCCGGTGATGATTGTGCGCGAGAGCGTCTCGTTGGTTGAAAGGTCGATCAGCTCGCGCAGGGGCATCTTCTTGTATTTTCGCAGGTTTTCGCGGACCCGGTCGAACACGACCACCGAGTCGTTGATCGAATAGCCGATGATGGTCAGCAGCGCTGCAACGATCACCAGGTTGAATTCGATCTGCAGGACCGAGAACAGCCCCAGTGTCAGGATGACATCGTGGGCCAGCGACAGGATTGCCCCCAGTCCGAACTGCCATTCGAACCGGAACCAGATGTAGGCCATGATCAGCAAGAGCGCGAGCCCGAGTGCCGTCAGGCCCCCGAACAGCAATTCGGCCGACACGCGCGCGCCCACCACCTCGGTTCGGGGAAACTCGGCGCCCGGGAAGGCAGCGCGCACTTCGGTCTTGACCTGGTCCACCAGACGCGCGGGGTCGCTGTCGTCGGGCGTTTCGAAGCGGACAAAGGCCGCGTTCGGATTGTCCGCGATGTTCTGGACGGTCACGTCACCGATGCCCAGCGAACGGATCGTCTCGCCCAGCCGCTCGGTCGAGATCGGCGCGGCGGCGCGCACCTCGAGGATGGTGCCGCCACGGAAATCGACGCCCAGATTGAAGCCCTGGGTAAAGATCGACACCAACGAGCCGATCACCAGCACCGCCGAGACGAAGGCCATGGGGATCGCGACGCTGACGAAACGCAGATTCGTCTTCTTCGGGACGTACTTGATGAGGGGCCACATGGACGGCGTTTCCTAGATCGGCAGTTTCTTGGGGCGTGTCGCCCTGAACCATCCGGCGACCAGCACCTGGGTCACGAGGACGGCCGAGAACACGGTGGCAAGACAGCCAATGGTCAGCGTCCAGGCGAACCCGCGCACCGGCCCCGCACCGAAATTGAACAGGATGACCGCGGCCAGGATCGTGGTGACATTGGCATCCAGAATGGTGACGAAGGCCCGCTGAAAGCCAAGCTCGGCCGAGAGCGCCGGCCCCTTGCCCGCGGCCTGCTCGTCTCGCATGCGTTCATACATCAGCACGTTCGCATCCACCGCCATCGCCAGCGTCAGCACCAGCCCCGCAATGCCCGGCAGGGTCAGCGCCGCCCCGACCATGGTCAGGGCCGCCATGATGATCAGGAAGTTGACGATCAGCGCGACCACGCAGATGCCACCGAACACGAACCCATAAGCCAGGAACATGAAGGCCAGCACCAGCAAGCCCGCAACAATCCCGGCGATCGCGCCGGCCTGGATGGCCTCGCCACCCAGTTCGGGACCAACCGAGCGCTGTTCGATCACGTTCAGCGGCGCCGGCAACGCGCCCGACCGCAGCAGCAGCGCCAGTTCCTGTGCCGTCTCGGGGGTGAAATTGCCGGAAATCTGGCCCGAACCGGCCAGGATGGGCGTCACGATCACCGGCGCCGAGATGATCTGGTCGTCCAGCACGATGGCAAACCGCTGTCCGACATTCTGCTCGGTGATGCGGGCAAAGGCCCTCGCGCCCTGGGCATTGAATCGGAAGCTGACAACGGCCGCCCCGTTCTCGTCAAAGCTCTGTTGGGCGTCGATCAGCTGCTCGCCGGTCACGTCCGCCCGGCGCTGGACCGCCAGCGGCGCGCCGGTCTCGTCGGGAAAGACCACCGCACCCAGAGGCGCCGGGCGGCCCTGGGCCAGTTCGGTCGGCGACACGCTTTCATTGACCATGTGAAAGGACAGCTTGGCAGTCTGGCCGATGCGCGCCTTGAGCTGCTCGGGATCGCTCTGGCCAGGGGCCTGCACGACGATCCGGTCTGCCCCCTGAGGGGCGATCGATGTTTCGGCGGTGCCGGTGGGGTCGATCCGGCGCCGCAGGATCTCGATCGACTGGGCCACGGCGCGCTGCGCCTCGACGCGCGCCGCCTCCTCGGACATCGTGGCGGTGATCAGACCCTCGGGGGTGGACGTGAAGGTAAAGGTGCTGGTGGCACCTGCCATTGCCGTCGCGCCCTGGATCGGGGCCTCGAGGTCGCGCACGCGCTCCATGGCGACGGCAAGCCGGGTGGGATCGGAAAGCTGCAGCCGTGCCGTCGCGCCCTCCACACCGCTGGACGCGATCGCAATGCGCTCGGCCCCTTCTTCCTCGGGGTTGCGCAGCCTTTGCTGCATGTCCTCGACGAGGTTGGTCAGACGCTCGCGCTCGAGCGCCTCGGTGTCGACCTGCAGCAGCAGGTGCGAGCCGCCGCGCAGGTCCAGGCCCAGATTGACGGTGTCACGCGGCAGGAACCCCGGGAGGGACTGGCGCAGGTCCGATGGAAGGAAATTCGGGACGGTGAAGGCGATACCCGCCACCAGCGCCACCAGGACCGCGATCAGTCGCCAGCGGGGAACCTGCAGCATGGCCTGCAATCAACCCTTGGTATCGTTGGCGGGCGCGGGCTCGCCCTTGTTGCGGACCTCGGCGATGGTACCGCGCACCACCCGCACCTCCACGCCGGTGGCCAGCTCCAGCTTGACCTCGTCGTCCTGGACATTGCGGATCTTGCCGATCAGGCCACCGCTGGTGACCACCGTGTCACCACGGCGCAGGTTCGAGATCATCTCGCGGTGGGTCTTCATGCGCTTCTGCTGCGGCCGGATGATCATGAACCAGAACAGGATCAGGATCAGGAAAAACGGCAGTATCTGGACCAACGCGCTCATGAAGGGGTCGCCACCGGCCCCCGCGGCGGGTGCGGCGGCGGCCTGCGACACAAGGACAGACGTCAGCATGAAGTCTCCGTGAGGATGTGGTGCGGTTCGTTTGAGCGCGCGCTAGCATGCCCCATGCGGCGACCGCAATCCGGCGGCTCAGGCCGGACCCCGCGGAGGCTCTGGAATGGCAGGCGGCTCTTTCTGGCAGACCATGGCCGCGCTCGGTGCGGACAGCGAAGACGAGGTACCCAACACCCTCAGCCTGATGGCCGGCGTCGCCTCCGTCCATGACAGCGCCTCGGGCAAGCTGATTGGCGTGCCCGACACGGCTGTGGCCCGCTGGACCCCGATCGAGGCGCTGTGTGGCTGCGAGGCCCAACTGACGCGCCTTGCGGCGAACACGGCGGCGTTTGCGGCCGGGAGGGCGGCGAATGATGCGCTGCTGTGGGGCGCTCGGGGCACCGGCAAGAGTGCTGCGGTCAAGGCCGTGCTGGCCTCGGTCGGGCGCACGGCGCCCTCACTGCGGGTGATCGAGACGGATGCGGCGAATGCCGTGGGAGTCCGGCGCCTGGTCATGGCGCTGGCAGACACCAGCTACCAAGTCGTGCTGTTCGTTGACGATCTGGGGGCCGACGCCGAGGATCCGCGCCTGCGCGCGCTGCCGCCAGTGCTGGACGGGGGGCTTTTCGGGCGGCCGCAGAATGTGATCGTTTACGCGACCAGCAACCGCCGCCACCTTGCCGCCCGGCCGAACGATCTCGACCTGTCGGACGTGCATGACCGCGACACAATGGAAGACACGCTTGCGCTGTCGGACCGGTTTGGACTGTCGCTGGCCTTTCATCCCCTCGGCCAGAGCGACTTTCTGGCTGCGGTCGACGCCCATGCGCGCCTGGCCGGCGTGCCGGTGGACGCGGACCTGCACCGGCGCGCGCTGGAATGGTCCAGCGGGCGGGGCGCGCGCACCGGGCGCACGGCGCGTCAGTTCATTGTGGCGCTGCTGTCCGAGGTCTAGGCGTTTTCCAGCGCGCGCCGCACGGCCTCGATCGTTTCAAAGTGTGTCAGGTCGACATGCAGCGGCGTCACCGAGATATGGCCATTATGGATGGCATGCAGGTCGGTCCCCTCGGGCGGATTGCTGGCCTTGGGCCGATAGCCCAGCCAGAAATAGGCATTGCCCCGAAGATCGGTGCGCCGGTCGGCGAAGAGCACGTTCTGGTCGCGCAGCCCTTGGCGCGTCACACGCACCTCGGGCCGATCGCCGCGGACCCGTGCGGGAAAGTTGACGTTCATCACCACGTCCGGGGGCCAGCGCAGCCCCAGAAGGCCCTGGACGATTGCCCGTGCGTGCTGCTCGGCCGGCTGGAACGAGAACGGTGTGCCCTCCTCGCCCGACCCCGCCTGAGAGAGCGCGATCGAAGGAATCCCCAGCTGCATGCCCTGCATGGCGGCTGCAATGGTGCCCGAAAAGGTGACGTCCTCGGCGATGTTCTGGCCGCGATTGACGCCCGAAAGCACGACGTCCGGTCGCGGCCCCTCGATCAGCTCGTGCAACGCCAGCTGCACGCAGTCGGTCGGCGTCCCGGTGACCGCGAATCGGCGCGGCGCTGCCTCGCGCACGCGGATGGGCTGGGTCAGCGTCAGCGCGCGCGAAGCCCCGCTCTGTTCGGTTTCAGGCGCAACCACCCAGACATCCTGCGACAGGGCGCGCGCCACCCCTTCCAGCACGCTCAGGCCCGGTGCATGGATGCCGTCATCGTTGACACACAGGATGCGCATCAGCCGATCCGCTCCATCCCGCCCATCCACGGGCGCAGGGCGGGCGGAATGACCACACTGGCGTCGGCCTGCTGGTGATTTTCCAGCAGCGCAACCATGGTGCGACCGACCGCCAGCCCCGAGCCGTTCAGCGTATGGACCGGCAAATTGCGCCCGTCGGCGGTGCGGTAGCGCGCGTTCATCCGCCGGGCCTGATAGTCACCGCAGCTCGAACACGACGAGATTTCCCGATAGCGCCCCTCGCTGGGCAGCCAGACCTCGAGGTCATAGGTCCGGCGCGCGGCCGCACCCATGTCGCCCGCGCACAGCAGCATGGTGCGGAAAGGCAGCTCGAGCCGACGCAGAACCTCTTCGGCACAGGCGGTCATCCGCTCGTGTTCGGCAGCCGACTCCTCGGGGGCGACCACCGACACCAGCTCGACCTTGCGGAACTGGTGCATGCGCATCATGCCGCGCGTGTCCCGCCCTGCCGCCCCGGCCTCCGAGCGAAAGCAGGGCGTGTCGGCGGTCAGGCGCATGGGCAGGTCCGCCTCGCGCAAAATCCGCTCGCGCACCAGATTGGTCAGCGAGACTTCGGCCGTCGAGATCAACCAGCGCCCGTCCGTGGTCCGGAACAGGTCATCCTCGAACTTTGGCAGCTGGCCGACCCCATACACCGCCTCCGAGCGGACCAGGAGCGGCGGGGCGATCTCGACATAGCCGAACTCGGCGGTGTGCAGGTCGACCATGAACGCCGCCAGCGCACGTTCCAGCCGCGCAAGCGCCCCGCGAAGCACGACGAAGCGGGCGCCGGCCACTGCAGCGGCACCCTCGAAGTCCATCAGGCCCAGCCCGGCCCCGATTTCGAAATGCGAGCGCGCCTGGAACCCCAGTGTCCTGGGCTCGCCCCACCGGCGCACCTCGACATTGGCGGTCTCGTCGGCCCCGTCCGGCACGGTTTCGTCCGGCAGGTTCGGCAGAACCTCGAGGCGCGCGCGCAGGGCTGCGGCGACCTCATCCTCGCTGGCGCGCCCATCATCCAGCGCCGCCCGCAGTGATTCGACCTCGGCCTTGAGGCGTTGGGCCGTCTCGCTGTCGCCCGCCTTCATGGCCGCGCCGATCTGGCGCGACAACTCATTGCGCCTGGCCTCGGCATTCTGGCGTGTCAGGGCCAGCGTGCGCGCACTGGTGTCCAGCGCCAGCAGCTCGGCCGAGATCGCAGGCAGCCCCCGCCGCGCAAGCCCGGCGTCAAACGCCTCGGGATTCTCCCGGATCGAGCGGATGTCATGCATGTCGGCAGATCCCCCGGCGCGTCCCCGCGCCCATCATTGTGGTCCGAACGGAACCAGAAAGCTCTGTCCCCAGGCGGTGGGCAGGTCGATGACATCAGACCTGAAGCGCAGCCCCAGCCCGCGCTCGGACACATAGGTGCAGCGCGGCAGGCGGTCGATGTCGGCCACGCCGGCCGGTACGTATTCAAGGCCGAGCGGGGTCAGCCGGTAGACCTCGTGCCCGCGTCGTCGCAGCCCCTCGAGCACCTGCGACACCGGTTCGCCCGCAGGGGCCTCGCTGGTGTCGCGGGTCAGCGACACCAGCGCGCCCGAATGCCCTGAAACAAGGCTCTCGCCCCCGCGCACAATGGCCTCTTCATGGGCGCCCGTTTCGATGCACAGCCAGGCAGCACCCATGCCGCCGCGCGCCAGGGCCAGCGCGTCGA
>DBAV01000136.1 GCA_002291875.1 Hyphomonadaceae bacterium UBA1001 | reverse complement strand
ATGATCGCCCGCGCGGCCCCCGTGATGATCGCCCGCGCGGCCCCCGCGACGACCGCGGCGGCAATGGCGAGACGCGCGTGTTCCACCAGGACAAGACGCCCATCGCCGCGGAGGACAACCCCTTCGCCAAGCTGGCGGCGCTGAAGCTGAAGTAAGCCGTGGAGCGTCCGGCCGAGTGGGAAAGGCTGGATGTCTGGTTGTGGTATGCGCGCGTGGCCAAGACCCGCGCGCTGTGTGCCCGCGCGGTGGCGGCCGGCGGGTTTCGCGTCAATCGCGCGCCGGTGGACAAGCCGCACCACAAGCTGCGGGTGGGCGATGTCGTGACCTATGTCTGGGGCGAACAGGTGCGCGTGTGGCAGGTGGCCGCGCTGGGGTCGCGGCGCGGGCCGCCCGAGGAGGCCCGCGCGCTCTACCTCACGATTGGCGCTCCACCATCAGCGTCTTGATCTTGCCGATGGCCTCGGCCGGGTTCAGCCCCTTCGGGCAGGACCGCGTGCAGTTCATGATGGTGTGGCAGCGATACAGGCGGAACGGGTCCTCGAGGTCGTCGAGGCGCTCGCCCGTGGCCTCGTCGCGGGTGTCGATCAGCCAGCGATAGGCCTGAAGCAAAGCGGCAGGGCCCAGATAGCGGTCGCCATTCCACCAATAGGACGGGCAGGACGTGGTGCAGCACGCGCACAGGATGCACTCATAAAGGCCGTCCAGCCGCTCGCGCTCCTGCGGCGACTGGCGCCATTCGCGCTCGGGCTGGGGCGTGTCGGTCTTCAGCCAGGGCTCGATCGAGGCGTACTGGGTGTAAAAGTTGGTCAGGTCGGGCACCAGGTCCTTGATGACCGGCATGTGCGGCAGCGGCGCGATGGTGATCGTGCCCTGGTATTCGTCCCACCCGCGCGTGCACGCCAGGGTGTTGCGTCCCCCGATGTTCATCGAGCACGAGCCACACACCCCTTCCCGGCACGAGCGCCGGAAGGTCAGCGTGGGGTCGATGTCGTTCTTGATGTAGATCAGCGCGTCCAGAACCATGGGGCCGCAATTGGCGGTATCGACCTCATAGGTGTCCCAGCGCGGGTTCTCGCCGCTCTCGGGATCCCAGCGATAGACGCGGAAGGTCCGGACCTGCGGGCCCTGCACAGCGGCGGGAAAGGTCTTGCCGCGGGTGATCCTGGAATTCTTCGGCAGTGCCAGTTCGACCATGTCGTCGCATTCTCCCGCCGCGCGCTGTCCACACTGCGGACGCGCCGGTCGGGGCGGTGTCTAGCGCCATCACGCGCGCTTGCAAACGCGACCGACGGTCGCCTGCAGTGGTGGTGTCAGTAATCGTCGCGGGCGGCGCGGGCCAGCGCGCGTTCCTTGGCCAGCTTGCGCGCAATCGCCCGCAGGTCGCCGCGCAGGGCCAGATCGACCCCGTTGCGGGCGCGGCGGACCATCTGCGGCCACCAGCTGCGGGCATAGGTATAGCGCTGCCTGGTCCATTCGTGTGCCTGGAAGGGCGCGGTCTTGCGGAACACCGCCGTGCGGCGGTTCAGCGTGCCTTCGTCGGCCCACCCGTCCTCGTGGCGCAGGAAGCGCACCACCATGTCCACCGACCACAGATTGATGTCGTCGACCAGCAGCACCCCGCCCACCGCCACGCGCGGCGCCAGATACTGGAAGTCCACCGCCGGGATGGGAAAACCGTGCCCGCCGTCGATGAACACCACATCCAGGTCCTCGCCGCCGTCCAGCCGGGGCAGCACGTCCTGGCTGAAGCCGACATGGAAGGTGACGTGGCCCAGGTCCACACCCTCGGCCAGGGCCGAGGCCCGGATGGCCTGCACCTCGCTCTCGGAGGGGGTCACGGTGTCGTGCCGGCAGCCGGCCCGCGCAAACAGGAGGGTCGAGCGCCCTGCGCCGGTTTCCAGCGTGCGCATGTCGGCGCGCAGCGTGCGGGCAAGAAAGTCCAGCACCGCGTCGCTGGCGTCCCAGGGGGCCGTGCCTTGGGCATGGAGATGGGTTTGGCTCATGCACGTCCCCATGCCAGAACGGCGTTGAGGAAGCGTGCATGAACGCCCCCTCGCGCGGCGGTTCAGGCGACGGCGTCGGTCCAGATGCGGGTGGCGGCGGCCAGGTATTCTCGGCGGTCGTCCAGCCCGTTCAGCCCGCCATTGATGGCCCGCGTCACCGCCTCGAGGTCATCGCGGTCGGCCAGGGCGTTCAGGTCGTGCACGCGCCAGTAGGCGATCGCCAGGCGTGCGCCGGTCACCGGCTCGGCGGCGGTTTCGGGCTGGCCTTCCAGATCGAGGCCCAGCTCGCGGCCAAAGCGGGCATAATTGAACCGTCCGGTCAGCTGGATGATGCCGCGCCCGCGATAGCGCGCGCCGTCGCCGGGCTGGGTGTTGCCCAGGCGCCGGGCCAGCCGGACATTGTGTTCGTACATGCGGGTGAAATAGGCCTCGTCGCCGATCTCGGTCAGGCGGCGAAAACCGGCGCTCTCGTGGGCGCACTGGGCCAGGAAATGGCGCAGGCGCAACCCGCTGGTCAGGCCGGCCGCGACCGCGTCGGTCGCGAACGCCGCCAGCAGCCCCTCGAGCACCTCGGCGCGCGCATTCGGCGCCAGTAGACGCAGCCGCGCCCCGGTCAGGTCCAGCGGCCCGCCCGTGGTGTCGGGTGCGGGCGGCAGGCGCAACAGGCGGCCCGCCACATACCCTTCATAGGCCACGGTCGAGAACTCGGCCCGCACGCGCCACCACCCCTCGCCCCACTCCTGCGGGTCGAGGCGCATCACCAGCGTGCGGCGTGGCAGCACCGCCAGCACCGCGGCGGTGGAATCGGGCTGCTGGCGCAGGTTCAGACCCGTCGCCGCGACCTCGTAGATGGTCCCCACCGCGTTACCTCCGCTGCTGCGTGCGCCCCCGCGCGACCATAAGACGCGCGCGCCGGGCGCGCCAGACAGCGCAGGACGTGACATCCATCACGGGGTCGAATTGACAGGGTCGGGTGGCCTGTCCAACAGGCGGTTACCCGGATCGGGACGTGTGCATGCACGTCCAGGGAGGACACGCACCTTGAGCGAATGGACCGACCGCAGACCGCTTTCGCCGCATCTGCAGGTGTGGCGCTGGCACCCGACCATGCTGACCTCGATCCTGCATCGCGTGACGGGTGCGGCCAATTATGTCGCCCTGCTGGGCGTGGTGGTGTGGCTGATGGCCGCCGCCGCGGGGCCGCAGGCCTATGCCACCGTCCAGGGCCTGCTCGGCCATCCGCTGGTCTGGATCGTGCTGCTGGGGGCGGTTCTGGGGCTGTCGCTGCACATCGCCAGCGGGGTGCGCCACCTGGTGTGGGACTTTCTGAACATCGGCTGGTCGCCGCGGGCGGCCAATCTGGGCTCGTGGATGATCCTGGGCGGCGGGGTGGTGATGACCGCCCTGGTGGCCCTGCACGCCTTCGGCATGGGGGGGCGCTGAGATGGCGGGACCCGCGGGAACCTCGCAGCGCACGCCCCTGGGGCGGGTGCGCGGCCTGGGTGCGGCCGGCCAGGGCGTGGGCGGCTATCTGCGCCAGCGCCTGGGGGCGGTCGGCCTGCTGATCCTGGCGCCCTGGTTCGTGCTGAGCGCGATCCGGGCGGCGTCGGGCGGACACGAGGGCGTGGTCGCCTGGCTGCAGCAGCCGGTCAATGCGGTCGGCGTGGCCCTGTTCATCCTGGTGGCGTGCTTCCACATGCGCATCGGCATGAACACCATCATCGAGGACTATATCCAGAAGTCCGGCTCGCGGCTGGCCCTGCTGGCGCTGAACGCGCTGGTCGTGGTGGCGGCGGGTGTGGCCGGGCTCTACGCCGTGATGATGATCGGCTTCGGAAACTGAGGACCAGCATGACGCAGGACTACACCTGGAACGACCACACCTTCGACGTGGTGGTGGTGGGCGCGGGCGGCTCGGGGCTGCGCGCAGCGCTGGGCTGTGCCCAGGCGGGGCTGCGCACGGCCTGCATCTCGAAGGTGTTTCCCACCCGCTCGCACACGGTGGCGGCGCAGGGGGGCATTTCGGCGGCGCTGGGCAATATGGGCGAGGACGACTGGCGCTGGCACATGTTCGACACCGTCAAGGGGTCGGACTGGCTGGGCGACCAGGACGCCATCGAATACCTCTGCCGCCACGCGCCGGCGGCCGTGTACGAGCTGGACCATTTCGGCGTGCCGTTCTCGCGCACCGAGGACGGACGCATCTATCAGCGCGCCTTTGGCGGCATGACCCGCAACTACGGAGAGGCGCCGGTCCAGCGCACCTGCGCCGCCGCCGACCGCACCGGCCACGCCATCCTGCACACGCTTTATGGCCAGTCGCTGCGCCACGACGTCGAGTTCTTCATCGAGCATTTCGCGCTCGACCTCATCATGGACGCCGAGGGCGCCTGCCGCGGTGTGACCACCTGGGAGCTGGCGACCGGCGCCATGCACCGCTTCCGCGCCCAGCGCGTCATCCTGGCCACCGGCGGCTATGGCCGGGCCTATTTCAGCTGCACCTCGGCCCACACCTGCACGGGTGACGGCAATGCGATGGTGCTGCGGGCGGGGCTGCCGCTCCAGGACATGGAGTTCGTCCAGTTCCACCCCACCGGCATCTATGGCGCCGGCTGCCTGATCACCGAGGGCGTGCGCGGCGAGGGTGGATTTCTGACCAATGGCGAGGGCGAGCGCTTCATGGAGCGCTATGCCCCCACGGTGAAGGACCTGGCGCCGCGCGACATGGTGGCCCGCGCCATGACCATCGAGATCCGCGAGGGCCGGGGCGTCGGCAAGCACAAGGACCACATCTTCCTGCACCTCGATCACCTGGATCCGGCGATCATTGCCGAGCGCCTGCCCGGCATTTCCGAGACCGCCAAGGTGTTTGCAGGCGTGGACGTGACGCGCCAGCCGATCCCGGTGCTGCCGACCGTCCACTACAACATGGGGGACATCCCCACGATCTACTGGGGCGAGGTGCTGAACCCCGAGCTCAG
>DBAV01000131.1 GCA_002291875.1 Hyphomonadaceae bacterium UBA1001 | reverse complement strand
CCTGCACCCGCCTCGCCCCGTGCCATAGATGCGCTGGCCTCGATCCTGAACCAGTACGACGCGCTGTTCGTGGACATCTGGGGGGTGCTGCACAATGGCCGCGCGGCCTTTGCCGGGGCGGTCGGGGCATTGCAGGGTGCGCGCCGGCGCGGCCTGCCCGTGGTGCTGGTGTCGAACGTGCCCAAACCGAATGCGGTGATCCCGCCCCAGCTGGACCATCTGGGCGTGCCGCGGGACGCGTGGGACACCATCGTCACTTCGGGCGACGTGACGCGCGAGGCGCTGCGCACGCTGCGACCCGGCCCCTTCCACCGGATCGGCCCGCCCGAGGACGCGGCGCTGTGGGTGGGGCTGGACCTCGAATGGTCCGACATCGGGTCCGCGGCGGTGATTGCGGTCTCGGGGCTGGACGATCCGGCGCACCAGACAGGCGAGGACTATCGCGAACGGCTATCCGGCCCCGCCGCGCGGGGGGTGCCCCTGGTCTGCGCCAACCCCGACCGGGTGGTGCGGCTGGGCAACCGGCTTTATCCGTGTGCAGGCGCAATTGCCGACGTCTATGAGGACCTGGGCGGGCGCGTCGTCATGGCTGGCAAGCCCCACACCCCGATCTTCGAGGCTGCTTTGGTGGCGGCACGCGCGCTCACGGGGGAACAGACGCCCGCCGCGCGCATCCTGATGATCGGCGACGGGCCCAAGACGGACGTTCTGGGCGCCAACAGCCATGGGCATGACTGCCTCTTCATCGCCGACGGCATCCACGGCGCCGCGCTGACCGGCAGCGACCCGTCGGCCCTCGAAGCCCGCGCGCACGCCCTGCTGGCCGCCGAAGGCGCCCACGCCCGCTGGGTGATGCCGCGCCTGGGATAACACTCTGCCTTGCGGCCCCGGCCAGGTTTACGTCGGCCGCCCGGTACCGTCCCAGGGATTCACGAGCTCGATACCAGCGGACACGAAGTCGCGAACATTTCTCGTAACGAGGGTAAGCCCATGTACCAGCGCCGTTGCTGCAATCAGTGCGTCACGTTCGGGACGCCGGTCTGGAACATGCAGGACCGCACAGCGTCTCGCAATGGGTTGATCCACCGCAAGGATCGCACCGCCGAAGCGCGAGACCACCTCCGCTTCCAGCCAACGCCGCAGTATTGCGCCCTGGCGGATGTCCTGGCGCTCCATCGAGAGCACCCCGAGCTCGAGTTCCATGATGCTGACCACGGAAATGAAGACCGCCTCTACAGGCTGGTTGCGCGCCCATGACAAAACCCCGGCGTTCGCGCGGTCGGGACGACGAAGCTCGGAGATGACGTTGGTATCCAGCAGGAACATCAGTCGAATTCGATCGGACGGATGATCGTGTCACCCATCCGGGGCGGTTCGAACTCGAAATCGGCCACTTCTTTCTGAGCCAGCGCGGCAGCAACGGTTCGCGGGCCTGGGGCCAGCTTTTCGTAGTCCGCGTAAAGCATCAGCACATGCGATGGCCGGCCCCGTTCCGAGATGATCACAGGGCCATTTTCCGCTGCCTTCTTGGCCTTGCCGACATCCTGGTTGAACACCCGGCTCGAGATCATGGTCATGTCAGACCTCATCGTTGCAGCGCGCCAGTCTACGAAAACCATCATCTCAAAGCAACGCGTTGTAGAAACGTTGCTACAAAAAAGATGCGGACTGTGTCACGTTGCGCCGACCGCTCGACGCCGTGCGCCGAGCGCCAGCAGAATTGCTTGAACATCATTCAGCGCCAGTGCGGGCATGTCAGCGCCCGCCTTCGCCTATTCCCACTCGATCGTGCCAGGGGGTTTTGAGGTGATGTCGTAGGTGACGCGGTTGATGCCGCGGACCTCGTTGATGATGCGGGTGGCCACTCGGCCCAGGAACGCCATGTCAAACGGATAGAAGTCTGCCGTCATGCCATCGACCGAAGTCACCGCGCGCAGTGCCAGCGCCTGGTCATAGGTGCGCCCGTCGCCCATCACCCCCACCGTGCGCACCGGCAGCAGCACCGCAAATGCCTGCCAGATGGCGTCATAGAGGCCGGCGCGGCGGATCTCGTCCAGATAGATTGCGTCCGCCTTCTGCAGCAGCGCCACCTTTTCGGCCGTGACCTCGCCGGGAATGCGGATGGCCAGGCCAGGTCCCGGAAAGGGGTGACGACCGACAAAGGCGTCGGGCAGGCCCAGTTCGCGCCCCAGTGCCCGCACCTCATCCTTGAACAGTTCGCGCAGCGGCTCGACCAGCGCCATGTCCATGCGCTTGGGCAGGCCGCCGACATTGTGGTGGCTCTTGATGGTGACCGAGGGCCCGCCGGTAAAGCTGACGCTTTCGATGACGTCCGGATAGAGGGTGCCCTGCGCAAGAAAGGCCGCGCCGCCGATCTCGCGCGCCTTTTCCTCGAACACCTCGACGAACAGCCGGCCGATGGTCTTGCGCTTGTCCTCGGGGTCGGTGAGGCCCGAGAGGGCCGCCAGAAAGCGTGCGCCCTCGTCGGCATGCACCAGCGGAATGTTGAACGTGCCGCGGAACAGACCGACGACCTGGGCGCTCTCGCCCGCGCGCATCAGGCCGTGATCGACATAGACACAGGTCAGCTGGTCGCCGACCGCCTCATGGATCAGGACCGCGGCCACAGCGCTGTCGACCCCGCCCGAAAGCCCGCAGATCACGCGGCCCGTCCCCACCTGGGCGCGGATGCGCTCGATCGCCTCGCGGCGGAAGGCCGCCATCGTCCAGTCGCCCGCGCAGCCGCAGATGCGGCGCACGAAATTCTCCAAAAGCCGCGCCCCATCGGGCGTGTGGACCACCTCGGGATGGAACTGCACACCATAGAACCGCCGCGCCTCGTCGGCGATCGCCGCAAACGGCGTCCCCTCCGAGGTGGCGATCGGCGCAAAGCCGGGGGGCAGCACGCCTACACGGTCGCCATGGCTCATCCACACCGAATGGTGCTCGCCGCGCGCCCACACCCCCTCGAACAGGGGGCTGTCGGCGACCACCTCCAGGACAGCGCGGCCGAATTCGCGATGGTCGGATCGCTCGACCCTGCCGCCCAGCTGGGCGGCCATGGTCTGCTGGCCATAGCAGATACCCAGCACCGGAACCCCGCCAGGCTCGAATACCGGCGCGGGGGCGCGCGGGCTGGCGCTCTCGGTGACGCTGGCGGGCCCGCCCGACAGGATGATGCCCCTTGGCCTGGGGGCCGCGGCCAGCGCCTCGGCCGCGCGCGAGAACGGATGGATTTCGCAATAGACGCCGGCCTCGCGCACGCGCCGGGCGATCAGCTGTGTGACCTGCGAGCCGAAATCGACGATCAGGATCCGGTCATGGGCCGGGGCCTCGGCGGCGTGCTGGGCAGGGGCGTGGGTCATGCCCCTGCCCTTAAGCACAGCCCGCGCCCGGCGGAAGTCACCCGCTCAGCCGGGCTTCACCACCACCGCGACATAAAAGCCGTCCGTGCCGGTGCGCAGCGGGGTCATCTGCAGGCCGTGGCGCGTCGCGTGCGCGGCGTCCTGCAGCGTCGCGGGCGCGTCCACCCTGCCCACGCGCGCGTCCGGCGTGCGGCGCACGAAGGCTTCGACCGCGCCGTCGTTCTCGGACGGCAGCACCGAGCAGGTGACATACACCAGCCGCCCCCCCGGCCGGACCAGAGGCCAGGCCAGGTCCAGCGCCTGCTGCTGTTCCTGCAGGCGGCGCTCGAGGGCGGCCGGGCGCAGCCGCCATTTCGCATCCGGTGCCCGCCGCCAGGTGCCCGAGCCGGTGCATGGTGCATCCACCAGCGCGACATCAATGGTGCCCACCAGCGGTGCCAGCACGTCGCCCGACCGGCGCGGCACATGCACCTGGGTATTGCGCACGCCCGCCCGCCGCAGCCGCGGCAGCAGCGGGCCCAGCCGGGTGGACTGCACGTCGTGGGCATGCACCTGGCCGCGATTGTCCATCATCGCTGCCAGCGCCAGCGTCTTGCCGCCCGCGCCGGCACACACATCGGCCACCTGCATCCCCGGCCGGGCCGCGCACAGCAGCGCGGCCAGCTGGCTGCCCTCGTCCTGCACCTCGAACCAGCCGCGTTCATAGAGGGGCTCGCGCGACCAGTTGAACGCCTGGCCCATCGCCCAGGGCAGGCGCACCCCGTGCGGGGCATGGGGAGTGGGGGCCGGTGCGCCCGGCAGGCGCGGCAGGTCGGACAAGGCGGCCAGAAAGCGCGCGCGGTCGGTCTTCAGCGTGTTCGCCCTCAGGTCCAGGCCCGCGGGTACCGCCAGGGCCGCACCCTCCGGACCTGCCTTGTCGCCGAACGCGGCCCGGAACTCGGCATCGAGCCATTCGGGATAATCGCCCTCGATCCAGGACGGTGCGCCGGCCGCGGCGGGGGCTGTCAGCCGCGTGCGCTCGTCGTCTGAAAGGGCGGCGGGGGCATGGGCATCGCCCAGCAGCGCATGCTCGACCCCCTCGACCCCCCATCCCAGGCCATGAGCCACCGCCCCCAGCACCCAGGCGCGCTCGGTGTCTTCGCCCAACCGGGCCGCGGACGACTGGCGCCAGCGCAGGGCGCAAAACACCAGATCACCGATCGCCGAGCGGTCGCGCGCGCCTGCAAAACGGTGCGACAGCATCCAGTCACGCACGGCGTCCGCCGCCGGCCGGGGACGTGCCGACAGGTCGGTCAGGATCTCGACGGCGGCTGCCAGCCGCGCACCCTGGCGCATCATAAGTTCCTGATGAAAGGGCGGGTGCGCTCAGGCGCCCAGGGGATAGTTGGGCGATTCGCGCGTGATGGTGACGTCATGGACGTGGCTCTCGCGCAGCCCGGCCGATGTCAGCCGGATGAAGCGCGCCTTGGCCCGGAACTCTTCGAGCGTGCGTGCGCCGGTATAGCCCATCGCCGCCCGCAGCCCGCCGATCAGCTGGTGCAGGATCGGCGCCACGGGGCCCTTGTAGGCCACCTGCCCCTCGATCCCCTCGGGCACCAGCTTCATGGTGTCCGCCACCTCCTTCTGGAAATACCGGTCGGCCGAGCCACGCGCCATCGCCCCCAGCGAGCCCATGCCCCGATAAGCCTTGTACGAGCGGCCCTGATACAGGAACACCTCGCCCGGGCTCTCGTCGGTGCCGGCCAGCAGCGAGCCGATCATGGCCACTTCGGCCCCCACGGCCAGCGCTTTGGCCAGGTCGCCCGAGAACTTGATGCCGCCGTCAGCGATCACCGGCACGCCCGACCCCTGGGCCGCGCGCACGGTGTCGGCGATGGCGGTCAGCTGGGGCACGCCGACACCGGCCACGATGCGCGTGGTGCAGATCGAGCCCGGCCCGATGCCGACCTTGATCGCATCCGCACCCGCATCGATCAGCGCGCGCGCGCCGTCATAGGTCGCCACATTGCCCGCGATGATCTGGGCTTCGTTGGACAGACGCTTGGCGCGCGCAACCGCCTCCAGCACGGCGCGCGAATGGCCATGGGCGGTGTCGATGACCACCACGTCGGCGCCGGCCGCCAGCAGCGCCTCGGTGCGCGCATGGCCCTCCTCGCCCACCGTGCTGGCCGCGCCGACCCGCAGGCGGCCGCGCTCGTCCTTGCAGGCATTGGGGAAGGTCTGGGCCTTCTCCATGTCCTTGACGGTAATCAGCCCGACGCACATGCCGTCCGCATCGGTCACCACCAGCCGCTCGATGCGGTGGCGGTGCAGCAGGCGCTGGGCCTCCTCGGCGGCGACACCGGGCGCGACCGTCACCGGCTCGCGGGTCATCAGTTCGGACACGGGCTGGGACTTGCGCTCGGCAAAGCGCACATCGCGGTTGGTCACGATGCCGACCACCCGCCCCGCCCGGCCGTCCGCGCGCCGTTCGACCACCGGAAACCCGCTGACATTGTAGCGCTCCTTCAGCGCCTGCAGGTCCTCCAGCGTCTGGTCGGGAAAGATGGTCAGCGGGTTGATGACCATCCCCGACTCAAAGCGCTTGACCCCGGCCACGGCGGCGGCCTGGTCCTCGACCGAGAGGTTGCGGTGGATGACACCCAGCCCCCCCGCCTGCGCCAGCGCAATCGCCAGGCGCGCCTCGGTCACGGTGTCCATGGCCGCCGACATGATGGGAATGTTCAGCGAGATCGACCGCGTCAGCCGTGTGCGGGTGTTTGCCTCGGCCGGCATGATCTCGGAGAGGCCGGGCTCGAGGAGCACGTCGTCGAAGGTGATGGCGTCGCGGATCTGCACGTCGGATTACCCCATTGGTGGCGCGCAGATACCAGTGTGGCCCCCGGCTTCCAAGCAAGGCCCGGCAGTGGTCAGTCGGCGGCGCCGCGAAAGCCGCGTGCCACCAGGAACAGCTCGGGGCTTTCCGCCCGCGAGCTGGGCGGCTTGAGGTGGCGCACGTCCTCAAAGGCCTGTTTCAGGCGCGTCAGCAGGCCGCCCTCGCCGCCGCCCTGGAACACCTTGGTCACAAAGCCCCCCCGCACGGACAGATGCGCCAGCGCAAAGTCCGCAGCCGCCTCGGCCAGGGCAATGGTGCGCAGATGGTCGGTCGCGCGGTGGCCGGTGGTGTTCGCGGCCATGTCCGACAGCACCAGGTCCGGCGCGCGCCCAAGCGCCTCCAGCACCGAGGCGGCCATGTCGGGGTCCAGGAAATCGCCCTGCAGCATCTGCGCGCCGGCGACGGGCTCGACCGGCAGCAGGTCGATTCCCACCACATCAGCCGCCCCGCGCGACAACGCCACCTGCGTCCAGCCGCCCGGTGCCGCACCCAGGTCAATCACGCCGGCGCCCTTGCGCAGCACGCGGAACCGCTCGTCGATCTCGATCAGCTTGAAGGCCGCG
>DBAV01000144.1 GCA_002291875.1 Hyphomonadaceae bacterium UBA1001 | reverse complement strand
TTCATCGACGGCGTCTATCGCTCGCGTGCGGGCACCGCGCTGGGCGAGCTTCCCCAGATCGAGCGGGTGGAGATCCTGCGCGGGCCCCAGGGCACGCTGTTCGGCCGCAACACCTCCTCGGGCGCGGTGAACGTCATCACCCAGGGGCCGACCTCCGAGATGTCCGCCTATGGCGAGATCACCGTCGGTGACTACAGCCTCGCCGAGGCCCGCGGTGGCGTTTCGGGCCCGCTGGTCGGAGAGACCCTGCTTGGGCGGCTTGACCTGACCCTCAAGAGCCGCGACGGCTATATCACCGACGTGCGCGGCGACCGGGACCTCAACGATCGCAACCGCTGGTCGGTGCGCGGCCAGCTGATGTGGGAGCCAACCCCCGCCGCCACGCTGCGCATCATCGCCGACATGGGCGAAACCGACGAGCAGTGCTGTGCCGCGGTGCGTGTCAGCGACGGTGTGACCGCCGGCGCCGTGAACTTCATCCGCCCGCTGGGCGGGGTCGGTACGGTGGTGCGTGGCCCGGATTCCTTCCAGACCAGCGTAACGCCCGGCCGCGACATCCTCGAGGCCGTCGAGGAAAGCGGCATCTCGGGCGAGCTGACCTGGGACATCGGCGACATGACGCTGACCTCGATCACCGCCTATCGCGACTGGTCGGTGCTGCGGAACCAGGACATCGATTTCAGCGATTTCGACCGTGCCTATCGCGAGGGTTATCGCAACGACATCAATACCTTCACCCAGGAGCTGCGCCTTCAGGGTGAGGCCGGTCCCGTCGACTGGCTGGTCGGTGCCTTCTACATCGACGAGGACAACGCCCTGATCGACACCATCCGGTTCGGGGCGCAAGGCAATCTGTATGTCGATCTTCTGGCGAACGGCGCCACCCGCTCGACCTCGCTGCCCAGCGGCCTGCAATTGTTCGGCACGCTGGGGCCGACGATTCCCACCTTTGGCCAGGTTGCGCTGGCGACCAATCCGGGCTTCCAGGCGCTGGTTGGGGCCAACCCCTCGCTGGCGCCGCTGTTCCTGAACCCGTTCCCCGGCTCGCCGGCCGGCGCGGGCCAGCAGCGTGACCTGCATGAGACGGCGACCCAGGGGTGGGCGGTGTTCACCCACAACATCATCGAGATCACGCCGACGCTCGATCTGACCCTGGGCCTGCGTTACAACGATGAGAGCAAGGATTTCACCGCCGATCTGAACTCGGTGGCGCCGACCTGCGACTTCTTCCTGCAGGCGATCCGCAGCCCCAGCCCCGCGGTCCGCGCGGCCGTGGGCGGCCTGATCCAGGGCCTGGGTGACCTGGCCCTTCTGTCTTGCAACCCGGCCGTGAACTCGGAATTCAACGGCCGCTATGCCGACAGCCAGTCCTCCCAGGAATGGACGGGCACCGCCAACCTGGCGTGGGAGCCCAACGACGACCTGCTGCTGTATGCGGGGTATTCGCGCGGGTTCAAGGCCGGCGGCTTCAACCTCGACCGGTCGACCTTCGACAGCGCGCTGCCCTTCACCACCACCCGACCCATCCCGATCGGCAACGGCCCGCAGGCGCGTGACCTTGCCTTCCGGCCCGAGTTCACCGACGCGTTCGAGGCGGGCCTGAAGTGGACCGCGCCGGACCGCCGCACCAACATCAATGTGGCGGCGTTCCACCAGATCGTCACCGACTATCAGTCGCTGAACTTCCAGGGCTTCAACTTCACCGTCTCGAACGTGCCGGAAGTCATCAGTCAGGGCATCGAGATCGAGGCGGCAACGCGTCCCCTCGACGGTCTGTCGCTGACCGGTGGTGTGACCTGGAACAGCGCGACCTATGAGGACGTGTCGGGCATTCCCGCGGCCAATCCGCTTTCGCGCCAGCAGGGCCAGCAACTGCCGCTGGTGCCGGAATGGTCCGCCAGCGGCTCGATCACCTATGAGGTGCCGCTGGCCGACACCGGTTATTCGGGACTGTTCTATCTGGATGCCCGCTTTGCCGGCGAGAACGACACCTCGATCAGCCGCGCGCCGGTGACCCGCAACGAGGCAACGACCATCCTGAATGGCCGGCTCGGGCTGATCCACCCCGACGACTCTTGGCGCCTCGAGCTGTGGGTGCGCAATCTGACCGACGCCACCTACTTCATCGGCAGCTTCGAGGTGCCCGAGCAGACCGGCTCGTTCGCCGTCTATCCCTTCGAACCGCGCACGGTCGGCGTCACCTTCCGCGCCGGGTTCTGAGGTCCCGCAAGCACCCATCGGTGACCGCGCCCCGCACCTCGCCGGTGCGGGGCGTTTTCCGTGGACGGCGTGGCAATTTGCGATCCCGTGTTTATGGCTATAACTTATGGCCAGAACGAGGATGCTCGTATGCCCAAAGTCAGCATTGCAGAGGCGAAGGACCGTCTCGCCGCGCTCGTAGGCGCGGCGGAGGCTGGCGAAACCATCGTGATCACGCGTCACGGGAAACCGGTAGCAGAACTGCGGCCGGTGGCAGGTCCCGTGATCTGCTCCCCGGCTTCACTCGATTGGATCGAGGATCAGCTCAAGCGCTTCCCAGCGGTGCGTGGCGACATCCAGGTTGAAGTCCGCGCAATGCGCGACGAAGACTGAGCCGCCCCTTGCCGCCAGCTGTCCTCGCTGTCGCTGATGCCAGCGCGCTCGTTTCACTGTTCATTCCCGACGCGCACACACCGGTGCTCAAGGCATGGCTAGCGTCCGGCAACCAGAGCCTCTTTGTCACCGACTTCGCAGCAGGGGAGGTGTCGGCCACTTTCGGTCGACTGGTCCGTACAGGGGTGATCGGGGGTGACCACGGTCAGGCCCTGCTCTCGACATTCGACCGCTGGCGGCGCACCCAAACAATGCCGATCGCCACCGAGAGCGTGGACGTGGGTGAGGCGGTGACACTCGTCCGGCGTTTCGATCTGGGCCTACGAATGCCGGACGCTCTCTACATCGCGACCGCAAGTCGCCTATCGATGAGCCTTCTCACCTTCGACATGCGGCAGTCCAACGCGGCGCGTACCATGGCGATCCAGGTCGTCCCCTGAGCCTTGGCCGAAGTATGGTGGGTGCGGCAGGAATCGAACCTGCGACAGGCTGATTAAGAAACTGACTTTCGACCGTTTATGGTGATGACCCGCGATATACCACGGCGACCTTTTCCCTTGTTCGGCAAAGCTTTTTCGTCCACAGTGAATCAGCGTGTCGCACCGGGATAACCCCCGTTTCGGTGACCCGGTGATGACCCGGTGATGACCCGCGCGACGAGGTGGAACCCATGACAGACAAGGCGAAACCCGTTGCGCTCACCGCGTCGGTGATGACCCGTTTGAGAACGACAGGCGAACGCTACGCGATTTGGGATACCGAGCTGAGCGGATTCGGGGTGCGGGTGGGGGCGGGTGGCAAGCGCACCTACGTCCTGCGCTACCGGCCGGGTGCGGGCGGGCGCACCACGCCCCTGCGACAGGTGACGGTCGGAACCTGGCCTGAACTGACCGTCGAACAGGCGCGGCGCAAGGCGCACGCCCTGGCCGCGCAGGCGCAGCTTGGCGGCGACCCGATGGCCGACCGCACCGCCGAACGCGAGGCGCGCACCGTCGCCGACGTATGCGCGCACTACAGCTGCGACTATGCCCGTCACGCCCGCCTGCGGCCGCGCACGGTCAAGGGCATCGAAGGGGCGTTCCGGCTTCACGTCCTGCCCGACCTGGGACGCACGCGCGCGAAGGACGTGACAACCGCCCGTGTGCGCGAGCTGCACCGCGCCACGGCCGACCGGGCGGGTGTCTATCAGGCGAACCGGGTACTGGCCTATCTTTCCAAGGCGTTCACCCTGGCCGTCGAAAACGGGTGGACCGAGACAAACCCGGTGGAGGGCGTGCGTAGGTTTCCCGAGGACCGGCGCGAGCGGTTCCTTTCCGACGACGAGGTGGGGCGGTTCCTGCGCGCGTGCGACCAGCTGCCCGATCCGCGTGCGGCCGACGCCCTGCGCCTGCTGCTGCTGACCGGCGCGCGCCTGCGCGAAGTCACCGGCGCGAGCTTCGACCAGTTCGACCTTGAGGCCGGTGTGTGGACGAAGCCGAGCGCACACACGAAGCAAAAGCGAGAACACCGCGCGGCGCTGTCACCCGAGGCGCTGTCCATCGTGCGCGGGCTGCGCGCGGCCGATCCGTTCGGCCGGTATCTTTTTCCCGGCCGCACGCCCGACGCCCCGCGTGTGGACCTGAACAAGCCCTGGCAGGCGGTCTGCGCGCGCGCGGGTCTGGAGGGCGTGCGTATCCATGACCTGCGCCACACCCTGGCCAGTTCGCTTGCGTCGGCGGGCGTCGGCCTGCCGGTCATCGGGCGCGCCCTGGGACATACGCAGGCCGCGACGACCCATCGCTATGCACACGTCGCCGAACGGGCGCAGGCCGACGCGGTCGCGCTGGCAGGCGCGCGGTTCGCGCAGCTTCACGCCCGCCCGGCCGCACCCGTTGCGCCGATCCGGCGCAGGCCGACCGAGGGGTGACGTGCAAGGCGGACCCCGCTAGCCTTCCACCCGGCGCGGCTAGGTCTGGCCGCCGAAACGCCCGATCCTGACGGGCTGCCGCGCCGACACTTTCAGGGGCTTGCCTACAGGGGGCGGCGATGGACGACGAGTGGAAGCGCGGTGCGGGGCCGTCGCCAAACGCATGGGTGAACCTACGCCGGAATGCCCGGAACCGCGCGTGGACCGACGCCCTAGGCGACGACGTTGACTGGGACGCTCTACACGCAATGCGTTCTGAGAAAGCGGCCGCCGAGTTGGCCGGTGCCGAGGCGGGTGCGCTCGCTGCCGAAGGGCTGACGCCCTACTATCACCGGCCGGACTTCCAGTGGTTTCCGATGCTGGAGCCCTACCCATCGACCACGTTGAACGCTTCCAAAAGAGCGAAGGCCCTGGCGGCGTTCGCACAGAAGGCCGCGCCCGGTAACGCGATCCGGGAGAACGACACGCACCTGCGGGCTGTCGCCACGGCGGACCACGTGCGGCTGGGCTTCGCCGCCGAGCGCGAGCTGTTGGCGATTGAGCACCGGGCCGACGAGGCGCGGGCCGAACCTGCCGACCGACGGCTGCCGAGGGCGTGGGTGGACCTGCGTCATGTGCTGGCAGGGCCAGATGGTCCCCATGTCTATGAGGCATTGTGCGAGGGGCGGCTGATCGGACACACCTTCACGACCGTTGACGAAGGCGTGCCTCTGCTGCCCCAAGTCTGGCAGAACGAGAAGCAGATGTGCCGATTCTTGCTGCTGGGCACGTTCATTGACGCGAGCGAAGCCGACCGGCCGCCAACCCCCTACCGCGCGTTCGCGCTCAGGTCCAATGTTGAGTCGGTCCTGTCGGTGGGACACCCGGCGCGCCCGACCGAATACGACGAGGCGGTGGAGGTGGTGATGGCGCACCTAGGCGACCGCCCGATGATCCGGTTCATGCTGACTGAGGGCGTGGACCTCGCGCGGGGGCACGAAACGAAAGAGCCGTTGGTGGCGGACCTCAGAAATCGGTTCGCGCGCCTAACTGGCGACGAGCTTTCGGATGGAAGGGCGCAGGTCATGGCGACTATGCTGCGCGCGCCCGAGCGGGCGAAGGGTGGCAACCTTCCAAAGAGCGGGAAGCGCGGCAAGGCAGGCGACAGGAAAGGCTGACGCCCGCGCAACCCATGCCCGGCAAGGGTTCGCGCAAGGGTGCCACCCATCCTCGACGGCATGGGCTAAACCCTAGCCACGTTCACCGTGCCGCTGAACGCCCCCAGCATGCACCCCGTCACCCGCCCGCCGATGGTCGGCCTTGGGAGGTGACGGGAGCGAACCGGGATGACGACCCGAACCGATGCACCGGACCCGGTGCTGAACACCGCCGACGCGGCCGCCCTGCTGGGCACGTCGAAGGCATACCTGGCGAAGCTGCGCGTAACCGGGGGTGGACCCCCCTTCCTGCTGTACGGCCGGGCGGTCCGCTATCGCACGTCCGATCTGCGCGCTTGGATGGGCAACCGCTCGCGCGCGTCCACCGCCGAGGCGAGGGCGAATCCATGACGGGCCGCAACGAGGGACCGGGAGGCGCGCGCGAGCTTGGCGGCAATGGCGCGCCCCCCGGTGGTCGCGGTCGCGGTGGACGCGGCGACGACCCGGACAGAACGCCCCGGACGCCCCGGCGTCAAGAGCGGCCGATGGTGGTGCGCGTCCTGCCGGACGGGCCAACCGTCCATGCGCGGGGACGGCAGGCCCGGACGCTGCGCGCACTGCTGCGCGAGGGGGAGCGGGGCGTCACGTCCGGCGACCTATCGGTGTGGGGCTGGGGCTTCAGGGCCTCTGACTATGTTCACAAGTTGCGCCGAGCGGGCCTCCCCATCCTCACGACGCGGGTCCGCCTCGGTGACGCGCGGATCGGCGTCTACACGCTCGAAGCGCCGATTGAGGTGCAAGACGAGGGGGACGAGCATGACCGGCCCTGAACCCCTGCTGCGCCTGCCGCGCGGCCGCAAGGCGGAGGTGCGGGTCACCGCCGACCAGTGGAAGGGGCGTGTCCGCTGCGCCCTGCGGGTTTGGTGGACCACGCCTGGTGCAACGGCGATGACCCCGACCAAACGCGGGCTGACCCTCGAAGCCGACGAGGTGCGCGCGGTCGCCGACGTCCTGCGCCGGTTCGCCGACGAGCACGGCGACGGCAAGCGCTGAACCCGTTCGGGCCGGGGGCCTCGCGCCCCCGGCCCGACACCGTCCCCATCCACCGACAACACACCCGCCCGGCCGCGCCGGGTGGTGGAGGCGCACCCATGCGCTCGAAGCACGGCCGCAAGGCCGACCGCACCGGCCGGTCGGCGAAATCCTCGCCCTTCCTGATGGTCCACCACCACGTCCTGACCTCGCCGGGATGGCGCTCGCTGTCCGCGACGGCGCGGACGACCTTCCTTGTCCTGTGGGCACGCGCCACGCCCGGACGGAACGGATTCGTCGTCGGCGGCGTGCGCGAGCTGGCGACCGCGACCGGGCACGACAAGAACACCGTCTCGCGCGCCCTGACCGAGCTGCGCGAGCGCGGATGGATCGAAGCGGTGGAACACGGCACCTTCCGCCGACGTGACCGGCGCGCGACCGAGTGGCGGGTCTGCCTCCTGTTCTGCGACCGCACGAAGCGGGCGGCCGACAAGACGTGTCTCGCTCGCGGCCGCGACGACCCGGACCCGCCCGCCTGACGGTCCCAGAAACGCGGTCACTCGGTCCCAGGAATGCGGACACGCACCCTACCGACGACGCGCCGGACACCCTGATTGCACGCCCGGCCGACGACCGGCGTCCGCATTTCTGGGACCGACGAGCGCGGGTCCGGTCCGAGGGTTTGGGACACTCTAAGATTTGCCACCGGGGGAGCGCAGCGGGTGGGGAGGGTGTGGGAGGCGGTCGGCCTCGCTGTCGCCGCACCACTTCGCGTGGGCGTGCGAGGAACGGCAGGACGACCGGCCGGAGGCGGAACCCTGATAGCTACGCGCGGGCGCCTCTACGCGCATAAGGACGCGCGCGTTGTCGGTTCGATTTCCCCGAACGCACCCGGCGCGGCCGACCTGAATCCCGAACACTACGCGCGCGCGTCTGTAAGGGGACGTTCCGAGTGCGCGAACCCCGAGACGACCCGCGCCGTGATGACCCGGTGATGACCCGCGCGTTTCGCCGGTCACGCGACCGCCCCGAAAACCCTTGTGGAGAATGGTGGGTGCGGCAGGAATCGAACCTGCGACAGGCTGATTAAGAGTCAGCTGCTCTACCGACTGAGCTACGCACCCGGGAAGGCAAACGCCCGGCACGGGCCGGGCGAGAGCGGGGCGTATAACCCCGGTGGGGGTTTCGATCAAGGTCGCGGGCGCAGCAGCGGCCAGGAGGCTGCCGACGCTGCGCCCGCCCGGGCGTTCACCAGCGACGCAGCCAGCGCTCGACCCGGAAACTGCCGTCCACAACGAAACTGCCGCGGCGACCGTCGCAGATCACGAAACTGACGACTGCCGGGCGGCCGCGCACCCATTCGCGGTCATAAACCCGCTCGCACCGGCTGCGCCGCCAGTTGCGGTCGTCATGGTCGCGCCAGCGCCGGTCGTCGTGCCGCCAGCGGTCATCGTGATGGCGCCAGCGGTCGTCACCATGCCAGCGATCGCGGTGGTGACGTCCATGGTGCCGGTCGTCGTCGTCATCGTCGACCAGCACGAAGAGGTCCGACGAATGGCGGCTGTCACCGCCGGACCCGGCAACCGCCAGGGCGGGCGCAAGGCTGGCGGCCATGGCCGGGGCCGAGAGGCCCGCCAATGACAGGGCGAGGACAAAGATGGCGGCAAGGCGTCGAAGCAGGGAACGCATGGTCTTCTCCGAACACGGTTGGGTTCGGAGGCACGCTCTCAGGCACCGGCTGAAGCTCCGCTGAACGGACGGTTCAGCCAGCCGGCCGGTGCCTGGCCGCCGTCATGGCGCAGGATATCGCGGGCGCACATCCTCGACCCGCTCGCTGCTGGGGACGGGCACGATGCCCTCGGTGCCCTCGCACACGAGTTCGCTGAGGATGATGACGCGTTCGCCCGCCGGGGTCTGGACAAGCACACGCTCGCAGCGGGGGCGCCCCTGCCAGTCGAAGTCCGCCGGGCCCGTGCCGCGCCAGTCCTGTACGGGCCGTTCGAGCGCGGGCCGGAGGTCGTCCTGGTCGCGTGTGCTCCAGATGCGGCTGTCACGGGCGGCCTGGCTGCCGCGCAGCTCGTCGCGCCGCAGGGCCGAGCTGCTCCAGCTACGGCCGTCGCGGGTTTCGAGATCGGTGGGAACCGATGGTCGCGGTGACGGGGCGGCGGGCTGTGCCTGGGCCGGAACCACCCCGCCGACCAGCATCAGCGCCATTGCGGTTCCTCCCGCCCATTTCCCGAACATGTCCGCCTCCTGCGCATGACGTGCCCGCCGACAATGCACGCCCCGGGCCGCGCCGTCACCTCACAAGGACGCGGACGCCGGCCCGCGCAGCGCCCGGTGCAGGCGAACCATCAGCGCACACCCGAACAGGGGTGTCACCAGCTGAACCAAGGGGATGATCGCCACCAAGGCCATCGCTGCGCCGGCGCCAAAGACGAGCCCGCCATGGCGCCGGCGAAGGGCGCGGGCCTCCTCCCAGCCGCCATGGCGCAGGGCAGCCAGCGAGAAATACTCGCGTGAGAACAGGAAGGCATTGATCAGCACGATCAGGACCAGGCCGATCCCGCCGAAAAAGATCAGCGGCAGCGACAGCAGGGTCAGCGGCACCGAGACCGCCGCGAACCGCAGGCCGGTGACCAGGCCGCGCACCGGGTCCAGGCCCTTGCCCATGCCCGCCGTCCCGCCCGCTGCGCGCTCGACCCGCTCGGCCGCCACGTCGAACAGCGTCGCGCCAACAACCATCGAAACCGGTGCGATCAGCAACAGCGCCATCAGGAAGGGCGCCACGGACAACGCGATCTCGGCCGCGCCGCGCCCCCAGACCGGCCAGTCGGCCGGGATCGGCGCCATTGGCACCAGCCAGATGATGGCCGCCGCGATTGCCCCGCCCAGCAGCACCAGCGCCGCCAGGATGGCCAGCGTCGCTATGCCGGACAGTGTGCCGCCGAACACGTCGGCAAGGGCGCGCGGCACCAGTCTGCCCAGTTCGGGCCGTTGCTCGGGGCTGGCGGTGACAGACATCCATGGCTCCTGGTCGATCGCCCGCGTGCAGGAACGCTGCAATCGGTAACGCGGCGTTAACCCTCCACGTCATGGTTACGATTTATTGTCACCGCAAGGTTGCCGTTGCCCCCCGGCGCACGCCATACCGGTGAGAGGGCGGCGGACCGTCCGGTCGTATCGGACCGGGTCCGTGGATAGTGGCTGAAGAGGCGGACGACCCGTGCTGGACCTGACCCATGCGCCGATGATCATCACCTATGGGGCGGTCGCCTTCGGGCTTCTGGCCTTCCTGTGGGGACTGCGGGTCAGCGATGGTGCACGCGGTGCGGTGCGGCGCTGGCGCGAGCGTGCCGCCGATCTCGAGGAAAAGCTGGCGCGCTCGGACAGCGTGTTCTCGGCGCACCCGGGCGTGGTGCTGATCTGGGAGGACGAGCAGGGCCTCCAACAGAAGGACCTCGAGCTGTGGGGCAAACCGCGGGTGTATGGATCGCCGCTGGCGCTGGCGTCGATGTTTCGCCTGTCCGATGCCTCGACCTCGCCCGATGCCGCCCAGCGCATCCTGGAAGGTCTGGCCGACCTCGAGGCGCGTGACGTCACCGGCGCCGAGACAACCCTGCGGCGGACGTTGAAAGGCCTGCGGGCCGAGGGCGCGCCGTTCTCACTGACCATCATGGGGCCGTCGGGCCGATTTCTCGAGGCGGATGGCCGGACCGCAGGCGCGCGGGCGGTGCTGTGGCTGACCGACTCGACCATCAAGGGCATCGAGGAGAGCGGCGCCCGCGGACGTCTGGAAGAGGCGCGGCTGGTGGTGTCGCGTGATCCCACGGCCTTCTATGAAATGGTCCACAAGGCCCCGTTCGCCGCATGGCGGCTGTCGTCGGGCCTGAAGCTGATGTGGGCTAACAAGGCGTATCTGCACGCGGTCGAGGTCAAGTCGCTGGACCAGGCCCTGCAACGTTCGGTCCTTCTGGGCCAGCCCATGGCCGAAGTTGCGAAAAAGGTGCTCGAGGGCGGCCAGGAACTCGACGAGGTGCGGCACATGGTGGTGCGCGGCGAGCGGCGCGCCATCCGTCTGGTGATGTTCCCCGTGTCGGGCGGCGTCAGCGGCATGGGTTTCGACGTCACCGAGGAGGAGTCCGCGCGCGAGGATCTGGCCAAGCACGTCCGCGCCCACGACCAGACGCTCGACCGACTGGCCGACGCGGTGGCGATCTTCGGCCCCGACAAGCGCCTGATCTTCCACAATGCCGCTTTCGCCAAGCTGTTCGGCCTGGACGTCGCCTTCCTGGCCGACCGGCCCAGCCATTCGGCCATCCTGGACAAGCTGCGCGACACCAATCGCCTGCCCCAGACGCCCAACTATGCCCGCTGGCGGGCCGAGGAACTGGCGCTCTACCAGGAGGTGGGCGACATCCCGGAAACCCAGTGGACCCTGCCGGCCGGGCGGACGCTGCGCGTGGTGCGCCAGCGTCACCCCCTCGGCGGGGTGCTGCTGATCTTCTCGGACCGCACCACCGAGTTGACGCTGGAAAGCTCGTTCCGGCAGGCCCTGCGCGTGCAGCGCGCCGCGCTGGACAAGCTCTCCGAGGGGATCGCCGTATTCGGCGCGGACGGCCAGATGCGCCTGCACAACGAGGCGCTGCGCGACATGTGGGCGCTCGAGAAGGGGTGGGGCGAGCAACCGGTTTCATGGGACATGTTCGTGGGGCGCGCCACCGCGATGTATGCCCAGGCCGATGCCTGGAACCAGCTGCGCTATCGCATCACCGACCTCTCGCCCGAGCGCCGCAACACCTATCGCACCGAGTTCAGCCGCGCCGACGGCAAGACCCTTGCGGTCATGAGCCAGCCCCTGCCGGACGGCGCCACGCTGATCGTCTTCGATGACATCACGGCCGACCGGAACTTCACCACCGCGCTGCAGGACCGCCAGCGCGCCCTCGAGGCCGCCGACCGCCTCAAGGACACCTTCATCCGCAACATGTCCTATCAGCTGCGCACCCCGCTGCAGTCTATCGCGGGCTATGCCGAACTGCTGCAGCTGCCGGGGAATGGGCCGCTCGAGCGTCACCAGCAGGAGCAGGTGCATTCGATCCTCGAAGGCGCCGGCCAGCTGACCAAGCTGGTCAACGACATCATCGACCTGACCATGATCATTGGCGGCGATCTCGAGCTGGAACGCGCGCCCCACCGTCTGCCCGACCTGGTGGCCGAGGCGATGGAGTACGCCATGCCGCGCGCGCTGCACGGCAAGATCACCATCCGCCAGCAGATCGCACCCAACCTGCCCGCCCTGAACGTGGACGGCCGCCGGATCACCCAGATCCTCGTCAACCTCTTGTCCAACAGCCTGCGCTTCACCGGCCCAGGCGGCACGGTCGAGATTGGCGCCGAGCGGGCCCAGGATGGCGGTGTGCGGCTGTGGGTGCAGGATACCGGGCGTGGCATTGATCCGGAAATGCTGGGCAAGGTGTTCGACGATTTCGAATCCGGCGACCAGCGGGGGGCGGGCCTTGGCCTGACGCTGGTGAAATTGCTGGTCGAACGGCATGACGGCTGGGTCAGCGCGGATTCCGAGCCCGGCAAGGGCACACGCGTCGAGTGCTGGTTCCCCGCCGGTGCGCTGGTTGCAAAGGCCAGCGCGACCGCTGCGGCGTAACCATCACGGCTGGGCGCGGCGGGATTGGCGATGTCGCGACCACCCGTCCCCCATCCCCTTCCGCGCCCTGGTCCGCTGGCAAGGGTGCTGCTCGGCCTGATCCGGGTGTACAAGGTGACGCTGTCGCCCCTGATCGGGCGTCAGTGCCGTTATCTGCCGACCTGTTCGGACTATGCCGCCGACGCCGTGCGCCAGGAGGGCGGCGTGCGCGGCAGCTTCATGGCCGTGGCGCGCGTGTGCCGCTGTCACCCCTGGGGTGGGCACGGCTATGACCCGGTGCCCGAGCGGGTCGTGGCGCCGCGCTGGGCGCCCTGGATGGCCGGAGACTGGCGCTGGCGCGGCCGCTGGAAGCCCGACCCCGCCCCAGAAGACAGGCAGGCCCCATGACCGACGCGTCCGAACGCCGCGGGCCCCTGGCCGGGATCAAGGTCCTGGACCTCACGCGCGTCTTGGCCGGGCCCTATGCCACGCTGCTGCTGTGGGAGCTGGGCGCCGAGATCATCAAGGTCGAGGCACCCGGCCATGGCGACGACACCCGCGCCTTTCCCCCCACCAAAGGCGGGGAGAGCGTCTATTTCGCATCGATCAATCGCGGCAAGCGCTCGATCGCGCTGAACCTCAAGGATGTCGGCGACAGGGCCGTCTTCGAGGCCCTGCTGGCCCGTGCGGACGTGCTGGTCGAGAATTTCCAGCCCGGCACGATGGCGCGGCTGGGGTATGACTATGCCAGCGTCCACGCCCTCCATCCGCGGCTGGTGTATGGATCGATCTCGGGCTTTGGCCAGACAGGCCCGCTGGCCAATCGGCCGGCCTACGACCTGATCGTGCAGGCGATGGGTGGGATGATGTCGATCAATGGCCCCGAGGGGGGCGATCCCACACGGGTCGGTGCCTCGATCGGCGATCTGGGCGCGGGCGTATTTGGCGCGCTGGGGATCGTTGCCGCCCTGTTCGACCGGCAGATCAGCGGCAAAGGGCGCCATGTCGATATCGCCATGCTGGACGTGCAGGTCGCCCTGCTCGAGGCGGCCCTTGTGCGGTATTTCGCGACCGGCGTGATCTCGCGCCCGTCCGGCTCGCGCCATCCGGTCATCACCCCCTTCGACACCTTCCGGACGAAGGATGGAATCGTGGCGATCGCCGTGGCGAATGAGGGCCTGTTCCAGCGCCTGGCGCGTGCGTTGGGGCGAGGGGACCTCGCGACCGACCCACGTTTTGCCACGCTGGGTGCGCGCGCGACACACCACGCGGCCCTGAAGGCCGAGATCGAGGCTGTGCTGGCCAAGGACGGCGCTGCGGCCTGGATCGTGCGCCTCGCCGAAGCGGGCATTCCCTGCGGCCCGGTCAACGACATGGCCGGCGTCGCGGCTGAGCCCCAGCTGGCGGCCCGTACCATGTTCGTGACCGCCGAAGACCCCGACATCGGCGAGATCCGCATGATCGGCAACCCGGTCAAGATCTCGGGCTTCGACGACCCGCCCACGCGCCCCCCGGCGCCCAACCTCGACGAGGCCCGCGCCGAAATCCTGGCGATGCTGGGCCTGGCGCCACAGGACCAACGCGGGCGCGAACGGGATGGCGAGAAGCCGGCGGTTTGGTGAGGGGGCGCGAGGGCCGTTGCGTGGGACATCCTGAAAGCTGAGTTGACACGCCACGGCACCTGATGGTCGCTGTCTTCCAGGGGTTGTTTGGCAAACAGGGTTTGATCCGCCTTTTCCTCGCGCCAACCGGAGCGCCGCTCTCCAGACCGGCTTGGTGTCGCTGGCGTCCATGCCGGTCTGGAGACCGGCGCTCCGTGCCTCTTTTCCCGTGCGTCTGCCTGGGCTATGGAAAGGTCATGGCAATGCGCGCGTCCATTCGGTCCCTGACTACCACCTGACGCCGGCGGTGCGACGTCGGGCGCGCCGCTTCGGCTTGTGCCTGCGCCCGGCGGTTTTCATGCATCCTCTGACCAACCTCGACCGAAAAAGCGCCCTTCCATGATCCAGCTTGTCTTTCCCGACGGCGCCCAGCGCGCCTGCGAACCCGCCACCACGCCTCTCGCCATCGCCGAGGGCATTTCCAGGGGCCTCGCCAAGAAGGCCGTTGCCGCCAAGCTGGACGGGCAGTGGTGGGACCTGACGCGCCCGCTGACGCAGGGCGGGCGGTTCGAGCTGGTCACGCGCGACACGCCAGAGGGCCTGGAAGTGCTGCGCCATGATGCGGCGCATGTGCTGGCCCAAGCGGTGCAGGACCTGTTTCCCGGCACCCAGGTGACGATCGGCCCGGTGGTCGAGGACGGCTTTTACTATGACTTCTTCCGCGAGGAAAAGTTCTCGACGGACGACTTTGCCGCCATCGAACGGCGCATGGCCGAAATCGTCGATGCGGACCTTCCGATCGAGCGGCGCGAAATGGACCGCCAGGCCGCCATCGCCCACTTCGAGTCCATCGGCGAGACGTTCAAGGCCAGGATCATCGACGACATCATCCCGCCGGGCGAGACGATCACGGTCTATTCGCACGCCGACCAGTGGGCCGACCTGTGCCGGGGGCCGCATCTGCCGTCCACGGGCCGTCTGGGCAAGGCCTTCAAGCTGATGAAGCTGGCCGGCGCGTACTGGCGCGGCGACCCCAAAAACCCCCAGCTGCAGCGCATCTATGGCACGGCCTGGGCCGACGAGAAGCAGCTGGCCGCCCATCTGATGCGGCTGGAGGAAGCCGAAAAGCGCGACCACCGCCGGCTCGGCCGCCAGCAGGGCCTCTTCCACATGCAGGAAGAGGGGCGCGGCATGGTGTTCTGGCACCAGAAGGGCTGGGCGCTTTGGCGCACGATCGAAGCCTATATGCGCCGGCGCCTGGATGCGGCGGGCTATGTCGAGGTCAAGACGCCCCAGGTGCTGGACCGGGTGTTCTGGGAGAGGTCCGGCCACTGGGACAAATACCGCGAGAACATGTTCGTCTGCGAGACGGTCGAGGGCGAGGAACTCTCGCTCAAGCCGATGAACTGCCCCGGCCACGTCCAGATCTTCCGGTTCGGCCAGCGCAGCTATCGCGAACTGCCCATCCGCATGGCCGAATTCGGCGCCTGCCACCGCTATGAGCCGTCAGGGTCGCTGCACGGACTGATGCGGGTGCGCGCCTTTACCCAGGACGACGCCCACATCTTCTGCCGCGAGGACCAGATCGAGGACGAAGTCGCCAGCTTCATCCGCCTGGTGCGCGTGGTGCATGGCGATTTCGGTCTGCAGGCCAAGCAGGTGAACCTTGGTACGCGGCCCGAAAAGCGCGTCGGTGACGACGCCTTCTGGGACAAGGCCGAGGCGATGATGGCCAATGCGGCCCGCATGGCCGGCATCGAGCCCGTGATCGCCGAAGGCGACGGGGCGTTCTACGCGCCCAAGCTGGACTTCATCGTCGAAGACGCCATCGGGCGCGAATGGACGTGCGGCACCATCCAGCTGGATTACATGCTGCCCGAGCGGCTGGACGCCGAATACACCGGCGAGGACGGCCAGAAGCATCGCCCGGTGATGCTGCACCGCGCGATCCTGGGCAGCTTCGAGCGTTTTATGGGCATCATCATCGAGAATTATGCCGGCGCCTTCCCGATGTGGCTGTCGCCGGTGCAGGTGGTGGTGGCGACGATCACCTCCGAGGCCGACGCCTATGCCGAAGAGGTGGGCGCGCGCCTGCGGGCGGCGGGCCTGCGTGTCGATGTCGATGTCCGCAACGAGAAGATCAACTACAAGGTGCGCGAGCACTCGCTGGCCAAGGTGCCGGTGATCGCGGTGGTCGGTCGCCGCGAGGCCGAGGAGGGCCGCGTCGCCCTGCGCCGCCTGGGCGGCGAGCATCAGCAGGTGATGGCACTGGAGGAGGCGCTGGCCGCTCTGGCCACCGAGGCGACGCCGCCCGACCTAGCCGCGCGCCTTTCGGTTGCGGTAGACGAGGACAAGTGATCCATGCCGCGGCTACGCGAAATCACATCGTTCAGGATGACTGGATGTCCCGCATGCAATCCATCCTGTTCGTCGTCTTCGCCTTGCTAGCGGCGGCCACGCCAGCGCTGGCGGCAGACCGGCCGGTTCTCGTCCACATCATCGCCAACGCCGACAACGAGTTGGGGGTCCAACTGATCGACCGCGTGGTGGTGGACACGGACGCCCTCGACGGGGTGGCTTTCGTCCGCGACCGCGCCGATGCCGACGTTATCGTCTCGCTGATCGCGACGTCTCTCTTGCTGAATCCGACCGAGGGGACCTCGTGGGTGCTGACGGTCGCCTCGCCGGGCGAGCGACAGGATCCGCGAGCCGACATCCTTCACCAGTTCGACGGGTCGAGCTGCGTACCAGCGGAACTCGACCCGTGCGTCACGCGCGTGGTGGCGCCTATCCGGCAAAGCATTGAGCGCGCCCGTCAGGCGCTGCATGCGGCCGCAGACTGAGGTGGCGGGAGGGTGAGGTCTTGGCCGAAATGATTGACCAAAGCCGGTTTTCACGCGCCGGCGGCGCGGTGGCCTCGGCTTTGGTCGCCCTGCCCTTCATCGGGGTGGCCGGCGGCATGGGGACGGCGGCGATGGTGGCCGTTTGTGCGCTGGTGGCGCTGTCGCTCGCGCGCACCTTGGCCAGCCTCGGCCGAACCTGGCCCCTGCTGGCGGTATTCGCGGCATTCGTGAGCTGGGTCGCCTGGACAGCGACCTATTCGCCCTTGCCCCAGTACAACCAGATCTGGCGCATTCTGGGCATGGCGGCCCTCTATCCGCTGTTCCTGGTGGCTGCCGGATCGGCACAGTCCGGCGACCGGGCGCTGATCCGGCGTGCCGCCGTGGCCGGTGCGGTGGGCCTTGCGGTGCTGCTGCTGCTGGAGGCGTTGACGCTGAGGCTGACCGGCTGGCCCACCTTTAACCACCTGTCCCAGCCCCAGACCGCCCTCGAGCCGCTTCTGCGCAATCCCGGCAAGGGGGCATCGCTGCTGTCGGTGGTGGTATGGGCGGCGGTGGGCGCAGCGTTCGCCGCATCGACCCGCTGGAGCCCCGTAGCCGCGCGCGTACTGATCGTGCTGGGCGCGGTGGCCTGCGCGCAGTTCGGGATGACCGCGAACCTGCTGGCCTATGCGGCGGGTCTTTTGGCGTTCACCGCTGCCTGGCTGCTGCCGCGTGTCACCCTGGTTGCAGGCAGCGTGGCCCTGGCCGCCTGGACTCTGGCTGCGCCCTTTGTCGCCCATTGGGCGCTGGGACCCGGTCGGCCCGAGATCACCGTGGACAGCTGGCGGATGCGCCTCGATATCTGGCGGTTCGCGTCCGAGCGGATCATGGAAAAGCCCCTGACGGGATGGGGCCTGGACGGGGCACGCGGATTTCGGGGCCAGTTCACCGAATTCGTCGCGCGCGGACAGGCCGTGCAGGTCGAGGTCATCCCTTTGCACACCCACAACCAGCCGCTGCAGCTGTGGCTGGAAACCGGGGCGATCGGGGCGGGCCTGATGGCGGCCATGATCGTGGTCGGGGGCATTCTGGTGGCGCTGCGTCTGGGACATGACCGCCGTGCGGCCGCGGCCGCCGCAGGAGTGATTGCCGCTTCTGCAGCCCATGCCAACGTGTCGTTCGGGGTGTGGCAGGAATGGTGGTGGGCGGGAATCGTGATCGCCGCGGGGGCCGTCGCCGCCCTTGCGGTCCCGCGGAGATCAGGCACATTGGGGGGGTGAGCGGCACCACTCCCAGGAAGCGGCGCGCGAGCGCCCCGCAAACCCCTGTCGCCACCACGGTCAGCGTGGTGGTGGTGTCCTATCACACCGGTCCGTCACTGGATGGCTGCCTGCGCTCGGTGCTGGCCGACCCGTGGGTCAGCGAGCTGATCCTCGTGGACAATGGCAATCCGCCCGAGATTTCCTCGCGCCTGCGAGGTTTTGCGGCCGACCGGCGTCATGTCGTGCTGATCCAGGGGCAGGGCAATGTCGGCTTTGCGCGGGGGGCCAATCTGGGCGCCCAGCGCGCCACCTCGCGCCTGGTGCTGTTCCTGAATCCCGATGCCCGGCTCGAGCCCGGCGCGCTGAAGCTGATGATCGAGGAATCGGGCGACCTGCGCAGTCTGCCGGCCTGGATCATTGGCGGGCGCGTTTTGGGCAATGACGGCCGTGAACAGCGCGGTGCGCGGCGCGAGGCGATCGGCATGCGCGGGGCGATGGTGGCGGCCCTCGGGCTGGGCTGGCTGGAGAGGATGCATCCGGGGTTCCGCGACCCCCACCGCGAGCGCGACCCCCTGCCGCCCGCGCCGACCGACATGGGCGCGGTGTCCGGGGCCTTCATGCTGACCCAACGCGCCGGCTTCCTGAGGCTCGGCGGCTTTGACGAACGTTATTTCCTGCACGTCGAGGACATCGACCTGTGCCGGCGTGTCACCGAGGGCGGCGGCCGTGTGCTGTTTCATCCCGATGCGCGCTGTTTCCATGTCGGCGCCTCCAGCCAGGTGCCGTCCCTGTTCGTGGCGCGCGCCAAGGCCGTCAGCTTCCTGCGCTATTTCCGCAAGTTCGCACGCACCCCCCTGCGCAAGGTCCTGGCGACCGGCGCGGGCCTGGCGATCGGAGCCGGATTGCTGCTCCGGGCGGCGCTGGGCCGCGGTCGGCCCCGACGCTGACGAACACACACCGATACAAACGCAGACCGGTCGATCACGATTTCGTGATCGATGGTTGTTCATGTCTGTTCTTGCAACCTGCGATTTGGTGAGTTTCTCAAACCTGCTATCGTGGGTTGCGCCCACGGAGGGGTGTGCCTGACATCGGGCCCGGCCACTCTCCGCCGCCGGAGGGCCACCCATGACCAGCCAACCTTTCATCCCGTCTGCGGACCCTGTTCGTCCGATCCGGGCACTGCTGCGCGGGCTCGACGCGCTGCAGATGCTGAACCGGCGCGACGGCATCACCGTGACCGAGATGGCCCAGCGGATCCGCCTTCCGCGGACCACCGCCTATCGCATCCTGGAAACCCTGCGCGCTGGCGGCTGGGCGCTGCGGGACGGTGCGGACGACCGCTATCGGCCGTCGATGCTGGTCCGCAGCCTGTCCGAGGGTATCCACGACGAGGGATGGGTCGCGACCGTCGCTAAGCCCGAGCTTGAGGCGCTGGGCCATGACATCCTGTGGCCGATGGGCCTTTATGTCCTGGCCGAGGGCAAGCTGATCCTGCGCGTGGCGACCGACTGGTCCAGCCCCGTGGCCCTGGTGCGCTATGCCCCGGGCGAACGGGCGGGCCTCGAAGCCATGCCCGTCGGCGCCGCCATGCTCTTCAGCCGCGCGGCGGCCGAACGCGATGCCCTGGTGGCCGCGCTGGTGCCGACCACGTCCCAGCGCAGTGCGGTCCTGCGCGAGGTCGAGATTGCACGTCGGCGCGGCTTTGCGCTGCGCGAGGATCCGGTCGAGGGCGAGAGCGCCATCGCCATCCCCATCAGCGACCCCGGATCAGAGACGATCCACGGCGTCCTGCAGATGCGCTGGATCAAGACGGCCGTGACGCCCGAACGGGTGATCGACCAGTTCCTGCCGCGTCTGGCCAAGGTCGCCGACCGCATCGGCTCGGCCGCGGCCCAGGCCAGCGCCCGCAGCGAGGCCATCCGCACGGTCGCCTGAACCGTAGCAGACAATCGCCTTCAGGCGCGGGTGTCGTAGGCGATCCCGCGCGCGGCGGCGGCTTGCACCGCCGGCGTGGTGGAGCCTTGTGCGCCATAAACCGCCGGGCCCGCGCGCGCCTTGCCGACTTCGCCGGCGATGGCCTGCACCAGACCCTCGGTCAGGTCCTTCATGGCCGCGATGGCCACGGCATTGTCGGCCACCGCGTCCTGAAGCAGGGCGGTTGCGCGGCGCAGGCGCGCCAGCTCGGTCCGGTCGGCCGTGTCCAGCAACGCGCGATCCTCGGCGATACACGCCATTTCGGTGCGGTAGAGGTTCGCAAGGCGCGCCTTTTCGTCGGTGAAGGGCGCGTCCAGCAAGGGCCGCCGCGAACCCAGCCACGCAATCTCCTCGCGCATCAGGGCGGTCAGGCGTTCGCTGATGGTGATCACCTGGCGCGCCCTGTCGGAGGCGTCATGGGCGAGCAGGGGCATTGGCAGTCTCCGGATCGGTGGGCGCCGCGGCGCCGGGCATGTCGGGGGCAAGGCCCTGGAGGCGCAGCATTTCCGCCTTGACCGAGTCCGCAAGGCCCAGTCCGCCCCGCGCCTGGAAGGCCTTTGCATATTCGGCGATCAGCAGCGGCCGGAACGCGTCCTCGCCCGCACCGCCACCGAATGGCGCCTGGGTCGAGAGGCCCTCGAACAGCGGCGCCAGAAGCTGACCGATGAACATCGCCTCGAACTCGGAGGCAACGCGCGCGACCTCGGCTTCGGACGCGCCGGGGCGCACGCGCGGCAGGTCGGGCATCGATGCCATGGACAGCTCGCGTGCGGTGGGAACGGGCGGTGCTCCGATCGGCCCCATCACAGCACCTCGATCTCGGCCTGCAGTGCGCCGGCGGCCTTGAGGCCCTGGAGGATCGAGATCAGGTCGCGCGGCGACACGCCCAGCGCATTGAGGCCATCCACCAGTTCGCGCAGCTCGACTCCGCCCTGGACCACCGCCAGGCTGCCGGCCTCTTCTTCGACCGACACCTCCGAGCGCGGCACCACCACGGTCTCGCCGGATGCCAGGGCGTTGGGCTGGCTGACGGCGGGTCGCTCGTTCACCGAAATGGTCAGATTGCCCTGGGCAATCGCAACGGTCGAAAGCCGGACGTTCTCGCCGATCACCACCACGCCGGTCGTCTCGTCGATGACGATGCGGGCAGACAGGTCGGGCTGGACCGGAACGTTCTCGATCGAAGCCAAGAGGGTCGTCATGTCCCCCCGAAACGCCTCGGGACGCGCTACCAGTACCGAGCCTGCGTTCAGGGGCCGTGCCGCCGGCACCTGCAGCGTGGCGTTGATCGCTTCGGCAATCCTCTGCGCGGTGGTGAAATCGGGGTTGCGCAGGGCCAGCCGCAATTCGCGCTGGTTGGCGAAATCATGCGCCAGTTCGCGCTCGATCAGGGCGCCCGAGGCGATCCGCCCACTGGTGGGCACGCCCTGGGTGACCGAGCTTCCGCTCTGCCCGCCGGCACTGAAGCCGCCAATGGTCAGGGCCCCCTGGGCGACCGCATAGACCTGGTTGTCCGCGCCCATCAGCGGGGTAACCAGAAGCGTTCCGCCTGCCAGGCTGTCGGCATCGCCCAGCGCCGAAACCGACACGTCGATCCGCGCCCCCTGGGTGGCAAAGGCCGGCAGGTTGGCGGTGACCATCACCGCGGCGACATTTCGGGTGTTCAGATTGCCATCGCGGGTGTTGACGCCCAGCCTCTCCAGCATGGATTCAAGGCTCTGGCGGGTGAAGGGCGAGTTGCGCAGGCTGTCGCCGGTTCCCTGCAGGCCGACCACCAGGCCATAGCCCACCAGCTGGTTTTCGCGCACGCCCTCGACGTCGACGATGTCCTTGATGCGCGGCGCCGCAGCGGCCGGCAAGGCCAACGTGCCGCCGAGGGCCCCCAGGGCGAGTGCGCACACAAGCGGGCGCAGGGTCCGGGTCGGGCTCATGGATCACTCCGGCTGGCCCGCTCGGGGCCGGGTACCCTTTCAGACTAGGGACGACATGGTTAGTGAGCGGTTACCGGCCGCCGTCCAGGCCGATCGGCAGGGGGATGCGGGATGATCGAGGCGATGGTCTTCGACTATGGCAATGTGCTGGTGCGATGGCATCCCGAACGCGTGTTCGCGCCCTTCTTTCCCGACCCGGTCGCCTTGGCGCGCTTCATGGACCAGATCGACTTTCCCGCCTGGCATCTGCGTCATGACCAGGGGGTGGATTTTGCCGCCAACCGGCGTGACCTGATCGAACGCCATCCCGCCTTTGCCGAGCCACTGACGGCCTTCGACACCCGCTTCGCGGTGACCCTGGGCACCGAGATCGCCGAGAGCGCCGCCATCGTGGACGCCCTGGCGCACGCGGGTTTCCCGCTCTTCCTGCTGACCAACATGCCGCAGTCGAAAAAGGCGGTGTGCCTTGCCGCCTCGGCGCGCACGCACCTGTTCCTCGATGTGGTCTGTTCGGGCGAGGAAGGCATCGCCAAGCCCGACCCGGCGATCTATGCCCTGACCGAAGCGCGCATCGCGAGCGCCCTGGGCCGGCGCATTGCGCCGGACGCCATCGGCTTTGTCGACGACAGTCCGGCCAATGTCGAAAGCGCCCGCGCGCGTGGCTGGCAGGCGGTCCGGTTCGTTGAACCCGCACGTCTGGCGGATGACCTGCGCGCAATCGGCCTGGCACTGCCGAGCCTGCCTGTCTGAGCAGGACTCGGAAATCAGTGGGGTCGCCCTACCCGAACGGGTAGCGCGCGTGCCCTGGGTCCGCGATAGCCTGTCCTTTATGCCGACGCGCGGTGGGACGGCGCGCGGACAATGAGGGTGGGAGCCAAGGGACGCGGCTTTCTCCGACCCGACGCAGGGCGGTGCCCGAACGGGACGGCCGCGGCGATAGGGACCTGTGCCGGGGCGGCAAGCGCCGCTCCGGCAGCCTTTCGGCGGGGTGCCGTGCGTCAGGGTTCTTCGATCAGGGGCGGCCCCTCGGCGTCGCCGCCGGCATTGGCATCGGGGTTCAGCGGCGCCGAACGCATCGCGGCGCGGCCGCTCGCCTCGGGAAACAGGGCGATCACCTCACCCACCCATTCGCCCAGCTGGTCCCAGTCATCGGGCTGGCCGGGCAACACGCCCAGCCGGACCATCACCAGGTCGCGTGACGGCACCACCACGATCAATTGGCCCAGGTGCCCCTGCGCCGAGAAAACATCGCGCGGCCCCTGCGGCGGCAGCGAGGGCTGGGGCGTACCCGGCCCGCTTTCGGCCACCCGCCACCAGCCGGCACCATAGATGTCTGCCTGCACGCCGGCAGGACGCTCTCGCGCAAAGCGGGTCCAGCCCTCGGGCAGGATGGGTTCGCCGTCCCACACGCCCTCGTGCAGGTACAGAAAGCCGAACTTGGCGAATTCTCGCGCGGTGGCATAGATCAGCGAGCCGCCCAGGAACGTCCCCTGCGCGTCGAATTCGGGCTGGGCGCGCCACATGCCGATCCGCTCGAACAGGTCGCGCTGCATCCAGGACAGCATGGCGGCACGGCGTTCGGGCGGCAAAGCGGCGTCGTGCGTCAGGGCACGGGTCAGCGCATCGGCCACCAGATTGATCGAGGCCGTCGAATAGTTCCAGCGCGTGCCGGGCGCGTGCACCAGCGGCAGCGCGGTCGCAAAGCCGATGACATCGCGCCGGTGCTCGGGCGAGAAGGTCATGACCGCCGCCCCGTTCACGGCCGGGCTGCGTGATCCGATCTCGGTATAGCGCAGGCCGTCGGTCATGTTGATCCACTGCCGCCAGGTGATGGCCTGGCGCGGATCGTCGGGCGACCAGCGCGGGCTGCCCATCGGGGCATCGAGGTCCACGCGCCCCTGCTTGACCGCAATGCCCAGCAGCGCCTGGGTAAAGGACTTGGCCATCGACCACGACACCAGCCGCGTCTGGCTGTCATAGCCCGGCGCATAGCGCTCGATTACGATGCGACCATTCTGGACGATCAGGATGGCACGGGTCTGGCCAAGTTCGGGATGGTCGGCATCGACCACGTCCAGCAGCGATTCCAGGCGCGCCTCGTCGCTGACGCGCGCCACCCCGCTCTCCCAGTCGATGGTCGGCCACACGGCCGGGGCATCGGGGGCGGGGGGCGCCTGCAGCGGCGTCAGGCCCAGCTCGGCGACCGGATTGCGCCCCTGGACGGCCGGTGGCGGCTGGGCCAGCGCCATGGCGCCGAACGACAGCGCCAGGGCGCCGCACACTGCGCCCAACCAGTATGGGCCGTGTCGGCCGGTGTCTCGTGTCATGGCCATTTCCCCGATCGCCGCTATGGTGCCGCGTCCGGCGCGGGCTGGCTAGGGGAGAGGTGGGGTCGATGTGGAAGTGGGTCCTGGGGCTGGTGCTAGTGGCCGCGCTGGTGGCGGCGGGATGGGTCGGCTGGACGTGGCGCGACCTGCCCGGAACAATGCGCATCGGGGCGGGATACATCGCCAAGGGAACCTGTTCGTGCCTGTTCGTGTCCGAGCTTCAGCCCGCCCAGTGCGCGCGGGACTTTCCGCCCGACCTCTATGCCCTGATGACAGTTTCGATCTCGCAGGAAACCCAGAGCGTGCGTGCGTCGGGACCGTTCGACCTGTGGCCCGCGACCGCGCGCTTCGAACAGGATCATGGCTGCGCGCTGATCGACTGAGCGCGCGCTGACGGCGGGCCTTCCACCCTTCGAGGGTGCCGCCTAAGGTGGGGTGTTTCCAGGGCCTCCGCGATGCTGGTGATCGAACGAGTCACGGTCCGACCGCGCGCCCGCTCGGTGCTCTCAGAGGTGTCCCTGCTGGTCGAGCCCGGCGAGATCGTCGGCCTGCTCGGAGTTGCGGGATCGGGAAAGACCGCGCTGCTGCGCGTTGCGTCCGGCCTGCTCGAACCGGACGCCGGCACCGTGCGGGTGGTGGGCGTCGACATCCAGATCGACCGCGCCCGCGCACAGTCCCAGCTGGGCTACATGGCTCAGAACGCGCCCCTACCCCCTGACCTGTCGGTGCGCGAATACCTTTGGTGGACGGGGCGCGCGCGCGGTCTGGACCGCACCGACCTCGACCTGCGGGTGTCGGCCGGCGCCAAGGAGCTGGACCTTGGCTCGGTCCTCGACGTGCCGCTGGACCGCCTGGCCGATGTGGGGCGTCGGCGGGTTTCGCTGGCCGCCGCTTTGCTGCATGATCCGGTGGTCCTGGTGCTGGACGACCCCTTCTGTGGCCTCGACCCGGTGCAGAAGCTGTCGATGCGGGCGGTCCTGAGGCGCTTTGCGGCACGGCGTTCCACCCTGGTGGCGATGCGTTCGCTCGAGGACGTGCCGGCCATCTGCACCCACGTCGCCGTGATCCAGGGCGGGCGCATCGCCGCAGCCAAGACGACGCCCGAAGCCTTTGCGGCCACCGCCGCCGCAGGGCGGTTCGAGGATGCCTTCCTGAAGGCGGTCACGGGCCATGATCCGGGCCGTCCAATGGACGAACCCTTCGACGAGGCGATGCCCGAACAGATGGAGCTGCGGACGTGAGGCGACGCCGGCGGACCATGGCGGTGGCCATGATGGCCCTGCGCGAGGGGCTGTTGTCGCCGCTGGTGCTGATGGCGCTGGCAACCTTTGCCGCACTGGCGGGGCTGGTATCCTTCCTGCCTGTCCTTCAGGCGCCGCAGACGGCCGTTGCCGCCCATCCGTTCGCCTTGTTCGAGGCCCTGCCAACCATGATGGCGGTGCTGGTGGCCCTGCTTGCGTCGGTGCTCTGGGCGCGGGGTGCGGCGGACGGCACGCTGGCAGTGGCCATGGCGCAGGGTCTGGGCGTGCGGATGCTGGTGCCCGGCCGCTTTTCCGCAGGCTTGATGCTGATCGCGGTCGCGCTGGTGCTGGTCACGCCCGTCTGGATCGCGCTGGCCTGGATGGGACCAGTGGACCACGGCGCCGTGGGTGCTGCCTGGGCGGTCGCATTCCTGATGGGCGCAGCCCAGCTGGCCTTCGCCTTTGCAGTGGCCGTGCTGGTGGGGCGTCCGATCGCAACCTTCGTGCTGGCCGCCTCGCTGCTGGTGGCACTGAACCTGCTGGGCGGCCCCACGGTGCAGGCTGCGATGGAGGGTGTGTTCGGCCCCGGTCCGGCCGGCGCGCTGGCGGCATTGTCCCCGCTGTCGGGATGGCGGGCGGTGACGGACGGCGCGCTGGGCGCGCGCGACGTCTTGCAATTGCTGCTGCTGCTGGCAGCAGGCCTGTCGCTGGCGATGCTGGTGGCGGACGCCCAGCGCGAGACGGCGGCGGCGCGTGCGGCACACCTTCCCCTCAGTGTGCTGGGGATGATCGGGCTCTATGCCGGCCTTTGCCTGCTGGCGCTTCAGGCGCTGGGTGACACCCGCAGCGACCTGACGGCAGCGCGGATCGCCACCCCCGATCCAGCCTTGGTGGCGGCTGCGCGCGCATTGGGCGAGCCCGTGACCCTGCGCTTTGCGTCCGGGCCCGGTGAGGCTGGGCAGAGTGCGCGGCGCAGCTGGGGTGAGCTGCTGGCCCGCCTCCAGCGCAAGGCCCCAGACACCCTCCGCCTCGAAATCGTCCCCGGTGATGCCAGCGGTGTGTCGGGCCCAACGCTGACGGCCACCAACTCACTCGAAGAGCGGGTCACGCTGGACCTCGATCCGGCGCGCGGCCGTGGAACCCTTCAGCGGCAGATTGCCTTGGCCTTGCTGGATCTCGAAGCGCCGCGAACGCGCATGGTCTCGATCGTGACCGGCGTGCCTGCGGGCACCCCGGCCCTTGAGGCGCTGATGGCCAGGTTGCGGGGCCAGGGGCCCGTGCTGCTGCTGCCAGCCGATTTCGCCACCATTCCTGAACAGACCGAGGTGCTGGTCGTGGCGCGCCCCGGCCCCCTCACCGAGCCGCAGGTCTATGCGATCGACCAGTTCCTGCTCGCGCGGGGGCGCGCTGTCCTGGTGCCCGGCGCGCCGCCCCCCGTGGCGGGCGACATTGCCGAGGGCCCGCTTGCACCGATCCTGCGGACGCATGACTGGCAGGTGCCGCCGCCGGGCAGCCATCGTTCGACCATCGCCACCCCCCAGCAGAACCTGGTGACCGCCTGGCCGGGCGGGCGCCCGCTCGCGGCCGCACCGCCAGCGGGTTTGGCCGCACCGGTCGCCCTGCCTGTCGGGCCGCCGCGTCCTCACCGCGCGACCTCGCTGGTCCCCGCCCATGTGGTGGTGGTGGCCGAGGCCGAACCCTTTGTTCCCGCCGGTCTTTCCGTGCCCGCTGGTGCGGCGGGTGCGGACCAGACAGCGCAATGGATCGAGACGCTGTTGTTGCCCTCGGCGCTGATGGCCGCGCCGCCGCCGGTCGATACCGACTGGCCGCCGCTCGAGCGCAAGGACGAGCGAACGGTCCAGGACGCCCTTCTGCTCAGCGCCATCGCTGTGCCCGCTCTGGTGCTGGCGGCCGGGCTGGCAGCACATCTGCTGCGCCGCCGCCGCCGGTCGATGATCCAGCCAGGAGGACGCCGGGCATGAGGCGTGCGCTGCGACCGACAATGCCGCTCTCGGGTCGTGCCGGCCGGCGCTGGCGGGCCGGCCTGATCGCAGGGCTGGCGCTGGCCGCGCTGGTGGTCTGGGCGCTGTCGGCGCTGCTGGTGCGAGCCACCGAGCCGCCGGCTCCGCGCGGCGGACCCTTGCTGCCCGACCTTCAGCGCGTGGCAGGCGATGCGGCAGAAGTGCGCATCACGACGCCCACCAGCCGCTTCACCGTCCGCCGCTCGCAGGACCGTTGGATCATACCCGAAAAGGGCGGGTATCCGGTCACCGACCAGCGTGTGCGCGCCCTTCTGGCCGGCCTCGAGAGCCTCGAGGCGCGCCGGCCCCTGACCGCAGACCCTGCCAAATTCGCCCGTCTGGGGCTGGACGACCCTCTTGAGGGGGGGCGCGGCACACGGATCGACATCACCGGCCCGCGCGGCGCTCTGGTGGGGGCACTGGTGGTGGCCCGGCGTGACGGCGACCTGTTCGCGCGGCGACCGGCCGAAACACAGACCTGGGTTGCGGCGGGAACGCTGCCGCCACTGGACTCGGCAGCGGCATGGATTGCGGTGGACGCCGTGCGGATCCCCGCCTCGCGCATTGCCCGCGCCGAGATTGTCCCCCTCCAGGGGCGGGCGTTTGTCCTTCAGCGCGCCGATGCCGGCCAGCCCTTCGCGCTGCTGCGTCCGCTGGACTGGATGGCCCTGGCCGGGGGCGGGGTGGCGGGTTCGCCCGCAGCACTGGCCGCCACCGCCATCGCCGGGTGGTCTGCGATCGACGTCAAGCCAGGCCCGGCCCTCGTCAGCCCGCGGGCAGGGGTCCAGCGCCTCGTGACGTTCGATGGTCTGGTGATCGACGTCGCCTTCCACGTCGAGGACGGCGCGGTCTGGGTGCGGCTGGATGCCCAGTCAGCCGATCCGGCGCGTGCCGCCGAGGTCCAGGCCTTCGACACGGCCGCCGGGCCGTGGGCGTGGGCGATCGCACCCGACGCTGCAGGGGCGTGGCTCGCCACGCTGGACACCGTCACCGGAAACGCGGCGCCCGCCGGCTGAGCCGGGTCAGCCCAGCCCTTCGAACAGGATCGTGGACAGGTAACGCTCGGCAAAGCTGGGAATGATCGCCAGGATGCGCTTGCCGGCGTATTCCGGTCGCTGGCCCACCCGCAGCGCCGCCGCCAGCGCCGCCCCCGTCGAGATTCCGCCGGGCAGCCCCTCGAGACGCGCGGCCTGACGGGCGACCTCCACGGCCTCCTCATTGGTGACGGTCAGCACCTCGTCGATGACCGACCGGTCCAGAACATCCGGCACGAAGCCCGCACCGATGCCCTGGATCTTGTGCGGCCCCGCTGCGCCGCCGGACAGCACCGGCGAAGCCGCCGGCTCGACCGCGAACACCTTCAGTCCCGGCAGCCTCGGCCGCAGCACCTGGCCAACGCCGGTAATGGTCCCGCCGGTTCCCACGCCTGAAACGAAGGCGTCCAGCTGCCCGCCCGTGTCGGCCCAGATTTCCTCGGCCGTGGTCCGGCGGTGGATGGCGGGATTGGCAGGATTGGCGAACTGCTGGGGCATCAGCGCATTGGGTGTCGCCGCCACCAGCTCGTTCGCCCGCGCCACCGCGCCCTTCATGCCCTCGGAACCGGGAGTCAGCACCAGTTCGGCGCCCAGAAAGGCCAGCATCTTGCGGCGCTCGACCGACATCGTCTCGGGCATCACCAGGATCAGGCGATAGCCGCGCTGGGCCGCCACGAAAGCCAGTGCGATGCCTGTATTGCCCGAGGTGGGCTCGATCAGCACGGTGTCCGGCCCGATGCGCCCCGACGCTTCCAGATCCTCGATCATCGACACGCCGATGCGGTCCTTGACCGATGCGATCGGGTTGAAGAACTCCAGCTTGCCCAGGATTTCAGCCTGGACGCCATGTGCCCTGGCCAGCCGGGACAGCCGCACCACGGGCGTTGCGCCGATGGTCTGAGTGATGTCGTCATAGATCCGGCCGCGAACGGCGGGCTGGGCGGTGGCGGTCGGGGTGGGGGCTGCATCGGCCATGACGGGCTCTCCGAAGGTGGTCGGTTGCAATACGCCGCGCGAGCATCAGAAAATCTGACGACCACCTCGACGACGGCTTAATCTGGCAGGGCTGGCATGCCTGCGTCGGAACGGCCGCGCCAGGCGGCCAGCCGCCCCAGCGCTGCCTCTATTTCGGAAGTCTGACGGGCATAGGCAAGGCGCACGAAACGCGATCCGTTGCTTTCGTCGAAATCCACCCCGGGGGTGATGGCGACGCCGGCCTCGTCCAGGGCGCGCCGGCACCATTCGAAGGAATCCCCGGTCAATGACGAAACGTCGGCATAGACATAGAACGCGCCTTCGGCGGGGGTGGCAGGCTGGATGCCCAGCGCGGGCAGCGATTGCAGCAGCAGCGCGCGGTTGTGGCGCATCACCGCGCGGCGCGCCTCCAGTTCCGGCTCGGCCTCGGGGCCGCATGCGGCGACGGCCGCGGCCTGAGCGATCGCAGGCGGACAGATGAACAGGTTCTGCTGAAGCCGGTCGACCACCGGCACCAGCGCTTCGGGCACCACCATCCACCCCACGCGCCAGCCCGGCATGGCGAAGTATTTCGAGAACGAGTTCACGACCACCAGGCCCGGGTCGTCCAGGGCGCCGTCCTGCGCCAGGATCGAGCGCGGCTCGCCGCTCCAGATCAGGCCATGATAGATCTCGTCCATCACCAGCCCCATCCCGCGTGCCCGCGCGATCGCGCGCAGACCCGCCAGGTCCTCCGGGCGTGACACCGAGCCGGTGGGATTGGCCGGGCTGGCCAGGATCAGGCCCCGCAGTGGCGCCGCCATGCCGGTGCCCGCGGTTTCCATCGCTGCCAGCGCGTCCAGGGTGAGCTGAAACCCGTCCTCGGCGCGTGTGGGCACATTGGCCACCGTGCATCCCAACGCCCGCAGGATATGGCGATAGGGCGGATAGCCCGGCGCGCCCAGCGCGACCGCGTCGCCTGCCTCGAACAGGGTCAGGAACGCCAGGCTGAACCCGGCCGAAGAGCCTGTGGTGACGATGATGCGACCCGGATCGACCTCGACCCCGTCCACCCGACGATAGCGGTCCGCGATCGCCCTTCGCAGGGCCGGTGTTCCTGCGGCAGCGGTATAGCCAAGCCCCTCGCGTGCAATTGCCGCGCTTGCGGCCTCGCGTGCGACGGCGGGTGCCGACCCCCAGGGCTGGCCCACACACAACAGGGCGACATCCTGCCCCGCCGACTGGCGCGCGAAGGCATCGGCGGCGATCTGCATCGCAAGGAAGGGCGCAACGCCCGAGCGGTCAGAGGGAAACGAGCGCATCGGCATTGCGCCACGCCTAGCGCGCTTTGCCGGTCGGGCGAAACCGCCACCCTTGCAGCGACTGCACCCCTGCACCACCTGCGCGGTCGACCGACAGGCCAAAAGGGCGTGCGTCGGATATGCGGAGGCGCAGGCATGATCGTGACCACCACCCCCACCATCGAGGGCAAGCCCATCGCCCAGCACCTCGGCGTCGTCTGCGGCGAGGCGGTGATCGGTGCGAACATGTTCCGCGACATGTTCGCGGGCATTCGTGACATCGTCGGCGGACGTGCAGGATCGTACGAGGAAGTGCTGCGCGAGGCACGCCACGCCGCCATGACCGAGATGGAGCGCGACGCCGAGCGGCTGGGCGCGCACGCCATCGTGGCGGTCGATCTCGATTACGAAACCGTCGGCCAGGGCACCATGCTGATGGTCACCGTCTCTGGAACGGCTGTCAGGCTCTATTGATCAGGCGCCCGACACCCGGTCGACCAGGCGGCGCGCAAAGCGGTTGAATGCCGTACGCGCGTCGCCCCAGTCGCTCTCGAACTGGGATTCGCGGATGTCGGTCTCGAACCAGCGATAGCTCAACCGGTCGACGATCTGACCATCGGCATTCAGGATTTCGGCGCTGAGCCGGGCCCCGCCAATGCCAAAGCTCTGGCCATAAGACAGGCCTGGCGTGTCGCCCAGCTGCTCCATGGTGGGCCGGTTGGGCACCACCTCCTCAATGGTGATGCGCAGTCCGGGTACCGCCACGCCTTCGCGGTCGAAGGCGCGGGCGAGAGCGCGCTGGAGGTCTTCGGCAACCCGGGGCATTTCGCGGGTGCCATAGTCGTCCTCGAAGGTTTCGATCAGTTCGGGCGCGAAGGTGATGGTGGCCGATACCCTTTCGGTTGTCGTGTGGTCATCGGCGATTGCCGGCACGCCTGCCAGGAAACCGGCGGCGATCAGGGCTGCGAGGGTCGAGCGCATGGGGGCCTCCATGGGTACGCCGAGCGTGTCCAGAGCCAAAGATAATCCTCAATCCCGCTCTCGCCAAGCGTCCCTGTTCGACGATCGATCAGCCATGACCTTGATTCCGGGGTCGCGAACGCGCAGGTCTCGCCGGCCATGCCCAGCCCCACCCTCAGCACGCAGGCGCCGCCCGGCGCCGAAGCGCCCGCCGCGCCCGGCATGAACCGCGGCGTCGAGGTGGTGACGCTGGGATGCCGGCTGAATGATTACGAGAGCGAGGTGATACGCGCCCACGCCCTGGCCGCCGGACACGACGATCTGGTGGTGGTCAACACCTGCGCGGTGACGAACGAGGCCGTGCGCCAGGCGCGCCAGACCATCCGCCGGCTGCGGGCCGAGCGGCCGGAGGCGCATCTGGTTGTTACCGGCTGCGCAGCCCAGATCGATCCAGCCGCATTCGCCGCCATCGAGGGCGTTGACCGCGTGATCGGCAATGCCGAAAAGCTGGCTGCCGACACCTGGGCGCGCTCGCGCCTGCTGCATGCCAATGCCCGCGTGATGGTGGACGACATCATGTCCGTGCGCGAGACCGCCGCCCACCTGATCGAGGGGCTGTCGGGGCGGACCCGGGCCTGGATCCAGGTCCAGAATGGCTGCGACCATCGCTGCACCTTCTGCATCATCCCCTTCGGTCGGGGGCCGTCGCGCTCGGTGCCAGCCGGCGAGGTGGTCCAGCAGGTGCGCCTGCTGGCCGCGCGCGGTGTGCCCGAAGTGGTGCTGACAGGCGTTGACCTGACCTCATGGGGCACGGACCTGCCCGGTACGCCGCGCCTGGGCAATCTGGTGCGCCGCATCCTGCGCCTGGTGCCCGAACTCCAGGCCCTGCGTCTGTCCTCGATCGACGCGGCGGAAATGGATGATGACCTGTTGCGCGCCTTTGCCGAAGAAGGGCGGCTGACCCCGTTCGCCCACCTGTCGCTGCAGCATGGTGATGACCTGATCCTCAAGCGGATGAAGCGCCGCCATTCGCGCGCCTCGGCACTGGCGTTGATCGGCGCCCTGCGGGCGGCGCGACCAGATATCGCGCTGGGCGCCGACCTAATCGCCGGTTTCCCGACCGAGTCCGAGGACGCCCATGCCGCCAACCTGTCCCTGATCGCGGAGGCTGGACTGGCCTTCGTGCACGTGTTTCCATTCTCGGCCCGTGACGGTACGCCCGCCGCCCGGATGCCGAGGCTGCGTGGTGACGTGGTTCGGGCACGGGCGGCCGCCCTGCGAGGCGGTGCCCAGGCCGCCCTGGTCCGGCACCTCGAAGCGCACCTGCGCCGGCCCGCGCCGCAAGAGGTGCTGGTCGAACGAGAGGGAACAGGGCGATTGGCGGATTTCACGCCCGTTGGGGGCGCGGTGCTTTCAGCGCCGGGCGCTCGTGTCCGGGTGCGCCTGTCAGGGCATGATGGAACGCGCCTTGTGGCGTCGAAGGTGGCTTGATGTTCGGTTGGGGGCGCAAGGACCGGGAACAGGACAAGCCCGCCGAGCCGGCACGCACCGAAGGTGCCACCTACGACGAGTCGAGGGGCGGACTGTTCGGGCGCCTGTTCGACGGTCTTCGCAAGTCTTCAAGCAAGCTGGGCGAACAGGTCACCGCTGTCTTCGTCAAGCGCAGGCTGGACCAGGAAACCCTCGACGAGCTCGAGGAGACCCTGATTGCCGCCGATATGGGACCGCCGGCTGCCGCCCGCATCGTCAAGGCCATTGCGGGTGACCGTTTCAACCACGAGGTCAGCGCCGACGAGATCAAGGCGGCCCTGGCGGACGAGATCGCCGAGCTGCTGCGCCCCCGCGAGGGGGCATTGGACCTTGTCGGCACGCCGGGGCGTCCGCGGGTGACCATCTTTGTGGGGGTCAATGGTTCAGGCAAGACCACCACGATCGGCAAGTTGGCGCACGCACTGGCGGGACGCGGCCACAGGGTGTCGCTGGCGGCCGGAGACACCTTCCGTGCGGCCGCGGTGGAACAGCTGCGGGTCTGGTCCGAGCGGGCCGGCGCCGTCTTCCACGCCCGCGCGCATGGCGCCGATGCCGCCGCGCTGGCCTATGAAGCCTATGAAGCCGCGCGGGCGGATGGGTCCGAGGCGCTGCTGATCGACACCGCCGGGCGCCTTCAGAACCGCGCCGAACTGATGGCCGAGCTGACCAAGATCGTGCGCGTGCTGCGCAAGATCGACGACGATGCGCCCCATGCGGTGGTGCTGGTGCTGGACGCCACGGTGGGTCAGAACGCGCTGAGCCAGGTCGAGGCGTTCCGGACCAATGGCGACATCACCGGCCTGGTGATGACCAAGCTGGACGGCACCGCCCGCGGCGGGGTCCTGGTCGCCCTGGCGCACCAGCACAAGCTGCCGATCCACTATGTCGGGGTGGGCGAGAAGGCCGAGGACCTCCAGCCCTTCGACGCCCGCGCCTTCGCCCGCGCCCTGGTGGGGCTCGGGCCACTCGCACCGCGCTGACCGGAGCGCCGGCTTCCAGGCCGGCAATCACCGCGCGGGCCCGGCCGGTCAGGTGACCGGCGCTCCGGTGTCGCCGTCCTGCAAGATCACCACCAGCCGCTTGTCTGCCACATCCACCTCCGGCACGGCGGCGCGGGTGAAAGGCACATAGAAGGTGGGCCCGCTGGGCGGCCGGATTTCCAGAAGGTCACCGGCGCCGAAATTCGGCACGGCGACCACCACGCCGAGGCCGGCCCCGTCGGGCGACACCGCGGCACACCCGATCAGGTCGATGTGATAGACCTCGTCGTCGTCGGGAGGAGGCAGGACAGCCCGCGGGACATGCAGGCCGACATTGCGCAGGGCCATCGCCGCCTCGCGGTCGGGGACCTCGTGCGCCATCACCGCAAACCCGTCCTTGATCGCGCGCGGCCTGCCCTTTGGCGTCAGCACCGTGCGGCCCGCCGAGTCGTAGAGCGGGCCATAGCCGAACAGGGCGCCGGGATCGGCGGTGAAACTGCGGACCTTGATCTCGCCCCGCACCCCGCCGGCCCCGGCGGCGACCCCCATCAGCACCAGCGTCGCCGGGTCGACCGCGGCTGCTGGCGGCCGCGCGGTCGGCC
>DBAV01000053.1:1338-10636 GCA_002291875.1 Hyphomonadaceae bacterium UBA1001 | reverse complement strand
AACGGCCCGCCTGCGCGACGAGGAAATGCTGCGCGAACTGCGTTCGCTGCGGGCCGAACTCACCGCCCTGGCCGCGGCATCCAGGGGCGGCTCGCCCGCCGCGCAAGGGGATGCCGGCCGCCCCGATCCGCCCCCGCCGCCCTCGCCGTCCAGGGGGCGTCGCAAGCCGCAGGGTTAACTCATTTTTCACCTTACAAGCGCTTCTGGTGGGGGTATGGTTTTCGCCTGAGGGGAGAGTGGCATGAAGCGCTCGCTGGGTGGATTTGCGGCCCTTTTGGTCGCGATTGGGTCTGAACTGGGCGGGCGCGCGCGCCTCGCCGGGGCCGAAAGTCCGGGTCTGCACCGGCGCAGGACGGGCACGCGGCGGGTGGCCCACCTGTCCTCCTCAATGCTCGATGCCCTGGGCCAGGAAACTGCCGTGCTGTCGATGTGGCGCGGGCTGTCGCTGCTGGCCGCACCGATCGCCATCGGCCCCGCCCTCGATCCGCTGCGTGCGCCGGCCCGCTTCGAACGCACGCTGCGCCTGACCGTGCGCGCGGCAGAGGTGCGGCGCATGCCGGTCCAGATCGCCGCCTCGAACGAGGCAGACCTGGCTGCGGCGTTTACGCGCGGGGGCAAGGTGGTGTCGCTTTCGGCCCGTCCGGGGCGTGCCTCGGTCGATGCCGCTCCGGCGGCGGCGTGGCGCTCGGTTCCCAGCCTCGGGGTTGACCGCCTCGCGGCCTAGGACAAGGTTTCAGGTTGTCGCGCGCCGCCCATCCCGGCACAGCGGGGTGGGCGGACGCGTTTTCGGGGCACAGATCGCGTCGCTGCCAACACCACGGAGCCTCGTCATGCCAGATCGCCCCATTTCCACCGCCGTGTCGGCCCGCTCCAGTGTCGTCCTGGCCGGCGTCGTCCTCGCCGTCCTCGCCCTGGCCTCGTGTGCCTCGCCCGGGGAACGCACGGTCGATCTGACGGAACCATCGGCAGCCCAGGCCGTAGCCTCGCCCGGAGGCTATGCCATGGACCCCACCCCGCCTGCGCCCGTGCCCGGGCCGTTTTCGCTGCCCGCCCTGCCCTATGCGCATGACGCGCTCGAGCCGGTGATCGACACCCGCACCATGCGGCTGCACCATCTGGGACATCACCAGATCTTCGTGAACAACCTCAACACCGCGGTCGCGCAGGACGCCGCCCTTCAGGGCCTGACCGTCGAGCGCATCCTGGCCGACGCCTCGAGCCGGCCGGCTGCGGTGCGCAACAATGCGGGCGGGCTGTGGAACCATGCCTTTTTCTGGACCGTGATGGCACCGCCCGGCCAGGGCGGGGCGCCGTCCGCGCCGCTGCTGGCCGCCATCACACGCGATTTCGGCTCGATGGAGGGCCTGCGCACAGCCTTCCGGCAGGCGTCGATGGGCCGGTTCGGTTCGGGGTGGGCATGGGTGGTGGTTCGCCCCGACGGGCGGCTCGAGGTGGGCTCGACTCCCAACCAGGACAATCCGCTGATGGACACCCAGGCCTTCCGCGGCACCCCCATCCTGGGCAATGACCTTTGGGAACACGCCTTCTATCTGCTCTATCAGTATCGGCGGGCGGAATATGTCGATGCGTGGTGGGGCATCGTGAACTGGGCCGAGGTTTCACGCCGTCACGCCGAGGCAACCGCCGCGCTCACTCCGGCGCAATGATCCGGGCGGCGAGGCGCTCACGCGCCTGGGGCGGCAGGGCGATCGCGCGCCGTGTGCGCAGGTCGAAGCTGACCGCCACCGCCTCGCAGGTGCACCAGGGCTCGCCCGTCACGGGATCGGTGATCCAGTGGGCGATGGTATAGGCCTTTTCGGCCACTGCGCGCGGCGCCGAGTGCAGCATCAGGTGATCGCCCTGGCGCGGCCAGGCATGAAAGGTCATCGCGTATTCGATGACCGCCGAGCCGGCATGCGCGCTGCCGACGCCGGCAGCCTGGGCGGCCTCGGCGCGCCAGTCGGCCAGAAGGTGCGGCACCCCGTCCGAGATGCGCCCGATATGATGCTCGACCAGCATGCGTCCAAAGCCATCGGTCATGTCGCGGCGCACCACGGTCTCGCCGATCGCCGTCATGCCGGCGGCGCGCGCCGCGCCCAGGCTGGTGGCCCCGCCAGGGGCGGTGGCCAGGTCCAGCGTGCGCCCGCGCCCATGGGCAGGGATTGTCGCCACCAGACCCTGCGCCCGCGCGCGCACGCGCTCGGGAAAGGCAAAGGCGCGCAGGCCGCGTGCGGTCACATGCCCCAGTTCGAAGCGGAAGGTGGACGCAGGGGCGCCATCGGCATGGCGCAGCTCGACATAGAGGGTGCAGCCAAGCGGATCGAGGGTCTCGACCGCGCCGACCGCCGACAGCGCGTCCCCCGCCCTTGCCTCTCGCAGGAACCGCGCATGGGCCCGCAGCGGCAGCAAGGTCGCCGACGCATCGGCCCGCAGGGCCCCCGCCATGCCATCAGCCGCGCCAGCCCGCCGATCGCCTCCCAGGCGCGCTGGAAATGAAAGCGCACATTCATGTGCCCCATCTCGTCGCATTCCCAGGTGTTGACGCCGCCGCGCCAGACCGGATGCAGCGTCTGGTTCGCCTCGGTCATGGACGCCTGGCGGCGCAGCCGGCGCACAGCCCGGTCAGTTCGATGATCGTGGTGTCGGGCACGAAGCCTGCGCTGCCGGCCGCCTGTTGCAGTGCACTGGCCACCGCCGACACCGCCATCTCGCGTGAGGCGCCGCACTCGCGGCAGATCATGAAGGCCGAGGTGCCGTGCTCGTGGGCGTGGCCGCATGCGACCCACGCGTTCAGGCTCTCGATGCGGTGCGCGAGGCCGTGGCGCATCAGGAAATCCAGCGTGCGATAGACCGTGGGCGGCTTGGCCGGCACCCCGTCCTCGGACACCCGCGCCATCAGGTCATAGGCCTTTGAAGGGCCCCCGGCATCGATCAGCAGCCCCAGCACGCGCCGGCGCAGCGGGGTCAGCGTGTCCCCGGCGGCCGCGCACACCCGTTCGGCGCGAGCCATCAGATGGTCGCGGTCCCCGCATCCGGCGTGGTCGTGGTGGGAATCGGCATCAACATGCGAAGCAGCGTGGTCCATGGCCGCAATGTCGTCGGTCGGCGCGCCGGCGCAAGCCCCCCCGGCTCGGACCCCGTCGGCGCGGGCGCTCACGCCGCGTCGCCATCGGTCAGCCGGGCGTGCAGCTCGCTGGCCTCCAGCCATTCGGTCTCGGCCGCTTCCTGTGCCTCCAGCGCCCGCGCCCGCTCCAGCGAAAGTTCGGTGATGCGCCCCGCACCCTGCGCCAGCACCGCCGGGTCGCACAATTGGGCCTCGATGCGCGCGATCAGGGCTCGTGCGGCTTCAAAACAACGTTCGGCCTCCTCGATGCGGCGGCGCACCGGCGCGGCAGCCTGGCGACGCTGGGCGGCCTCGCGGCGTTCGGCAGCACGGTCGGCTACAGGGCGCGCCGGGGCCCCCTGCGCGATGTCCGTGGCCCTGGCGGCGGTTGCGGCGGCACCACCGCGGTCGCTGGCCAGAACCAGCGCACGGTAATCGTCAAGATCCCCGTCATACTCGCTGGCCCGCCCATTGCGCACCAGCCACAGCGTGTCGGCCGTCGCCTCGGCCAGGTGGACATCGTGGGTGATCAGCAGCACCGCGCCCGGAAAGTCGTTGATGGCGTGGATCAAGGCCTCGCGGCTGTCGATGTCGAGATGGCTTGTCGGCTCGTCCAGCACCAGGACATGCGGGCGCCCCGCCGCCAGCAGGCCCAGCAGCAGACGCACCTTTTCCCCGCCCGACAGCCGCGCCGCAGGCGTTTCGGCCTTTTCGTGCCCAAACCCCATCGCCGCCGTCGCCGCATGCTGGCGCGCCTCGGGCAGGTCGGGATCGAGTGCGCGGACATGGTCCAGCGGCGAGCGGTCCGGGTCGAGCTCGTCCAGCTGGTCCTGGCTGAAATAGCCCATGCGCACGCCGCGGGCCAGCGTCCGCCGCCCGCCCAGCAAGGGCAGGCGGCCACAGATCGACTTGACCAGGGTGGTCTTGCCCTGCCCGTTCGGCCCAACAATGGCGATCCGGTCCTCGGGGTCCAGCCGGACCGCGACCGAGGACAGGACCGGGCGGCCGGGCACATAGCCCAGCTCGGCGCCTTCGAGGACGGCGAGGGGGGCGGACAGCGCCTCGGGCGGCTCGAAGCGGAAGGGGGCGGTGCGCTCTTCCAGCGGGACGGTGATGGTCTGCATGCGCTCGAGCATGCGGATGCGGCTCTGGGCCTGGCGGGCCTTGCTGGCCTTGGCGCGGAAGCGGTCGATGAAGGACTGCAGGTGGGCGCGCTCGGCCTCCTGCTTGGCCTTGCGCGCCTGAAGGCCGGCGGCCATCTCGGCGCGCCGTGCCAGCCAGGTCGCATACCCGCCGGGGTGCACCTCAAGCTGGCGGTCGACCAGCGCCATGACATGGGTGACCGAGCGGTCCAGCATTTCGCGGTCATGGCTGACCACCAGCACGGTGTGCGGATAGGTCCGCAGGTGTGCCTCGAGCCAGGCGGCCCCCTCGAGATCGAGATAATTGGTCGGCTCGTCGAGGATCAGCAGGTCCGGGCGCGACACCAGCACGCCCGCCAGCGCCGCGCGCATGCGCCACCCGCCCGAAAATGCGCCTGCCGGGCGTGCGAGGTCGGCCTGCGCAAACCCCAGCCCGGTCAGGAAGGCGGCAGCGCGCGCGGGCGCACTCCAGGCGTCCAGCACCTCGAGGCGGGCATGAATCGCAGCAATCCGCTCGGCCGACGGGGTGGGTGAGGCGTCGAGTTCGGCCATCAGGCGCGCGCATTCCAGGTCTGTCGCCAGCACCGCCTCGACCAGCGGGGCATTGGTGGCCTCGACTTCCTGGGAAACCAGGCCCAGGCGCGCGCCGCGGCGGATCCGGATGGCCGGATCGGGTCGGGCGTGGGCGTCGGCGATCAGGCGCAGCAGGGTGGACTTGCCGGTGCCATTGCGGCCGATCAGGCCAACCTTCCAGCCCTCCGAGATCGACGCGTTCGCTCCATCCAGCAGCACCCGCGCGCCCATGCGCACCGTCAGGTCGCGGATCTCAAGCACGCGCGCGGACCTGCAGTGCCGCCCGTACCGCAGCGGCGATGGTGTCGACCGCCTCGGCAAGGCCATCGGCGGCGGGATTGCCGATTCCGGTGCCGCCCTGCACCACGATGTCGGCGCACTGGCGCGAGGGTTCGGTCCAGGCCAGATGGCCCGGCCGGGTGGTTCGCAGATATTGCGCCACCCCGCCCGACACCGTGCGGCCGCGCTGCTCGACATCGCGCAGCAGGCGGCGGATCACGCGTACGTCGGCCGGTGCGTCGACGAACACCTTGAGGTCAAAGCGCGCCACCAGGCGCGGATCGGCCAGCGCGTGGATGCCTTCCACCACAACCACTTCGGCCGGCGCGACCGTGACGGTCGGGGCCAGGCGCGAATGGGTCTCGAAGTCATAGCGCGGCTGCTCGACACTCAGCCCTGCGCGCCAGGCATCCAGATGGCGCACCAGAAGGTCGTGATCGCGGGCAGCCGGCACGTCGAAATCATAAGAGGCTGGATCAAAGCCCGGCGTGCGCGCGCTGTCGTGGTAATAGTCGTCCTCGGCCACCAGGACCGCGCGCAGCGGCGCCAGCGCCGATACCAGGGTGCGCGCGATCGTGGTCTTGCCCGACCCCGAGCCACCGGTGATCGCTATGGTCAGGGTCACGGGCAGGAATCCCTTGCCGACTGGAGGACGCAACGCAGCCGCCCCCCTAACCCGCCGCGCCCGCGCGGTCCACGCCGCAACGCAAGCGCGCGGGCCCGGGGGACGCGTTCAGATGGCGGCGAGGGCCTGTTCCAGATCGGCGATCAGGTCATCGGCATTCTCGATGCCTACGCTGATGCGGATCAGGGCGTCGGTGATGCCCATGGCGTCGCGCTGGGCCTTGGGGACACCCGAATGGGTGGTCGAGGCGGGGTGTGACACCAGGGTTTCGGTGCCACCGAGCGACACCGCCAGCTTCATCACCTGCAGACGGTCGAGCGCGCGGAAGGCTTCGGCCTCGCCCCCCCGGACGCTGAACGAAAAGGTCGAGCCGGGCGCGCGGCACTGGCGGTCATAGACCGCGCGGCGCGGATCGCCTTCCTCGATGAAACCCAGATAGTTGACCTCGGCGACCTTGGGATGGACGCGCAGATAGCGGGCCAACTCGCGCGCGTTCTCGTTGGCACGCTCCATGCGCAGCTGGAGCGTCTCCATCGAGCGCAGCAGCATCCAGGAGGTGTTGGGGTCGAGCTGGGTGCCCAGCGCCGAGCGCAGGGCGCGCACCGGCTGGACCAGCGCCTTCGAGCCGGTGATGCCGCCGGCCACCAGGTCCGAATGGCCACCGACATATTTGGTCAGCGAATAAAGCGCCAGGTCTGCCCCGGCCGCCAGCGGACGCTGGAACACCGGGCCCAGGAAGGTGTTGTCCACCGCCACCGGGGGGCGCGTGCCGCCCTGGGCCGCCGCGATCTCGTCAGCAATGGTGGCGCAGGCGCGCAGGTCCACAAGGCCATTGGTGGGGTTGGCGGGGGTTTCGGTCATCACCATGCCGATCCGGCCCAGCGCCATCCCCTCCTCGGCCGCCGCGCGAATGGCATCGATCGAGCATCCGTCGGTAAAACCGACCGAGCGGATGCCATAATTCGGCAGTGTCCGGTCGATCAGGGTTTCGGTGCCGCCATAGAGCGGACGCGAGGTCAGGATGACGTCGCCGGGGCGCAGGAAGGCCCACAGGGCGGTCGAGATTGCAGCCATGCCCGACGAGAACACCGCCGCCGCCTCGGCCCCGTCCCACAGCGCCAGTCGGTCCTCCAGCACCTCGAGGTTGGGGTTGTTGAACCGCGAATAGACCAGGCCCGCGGTCTGGCCCGGCTCGGGCTGGCGGCGGCCGGCGGTGAAGTCGAAAAAGTCCTTGCCGTCCTGGGCCGACCGGAACACGAAGGTCGAGGTCAGGAACACCGGCGGCTTGAGCGAGCCCTCGGAAAGATGCGGGTCGAACCCATAGCCCATCATCTGGGTCTCGGGGTGCAGGGTGCGGTTGCCGATCTTGGTCTTGTGGTAGGTGTCCGCCGCCATCGAAGCCTCCGCGCTGGCCGTTTCACCCGCCTTAGCCGCGCTTGCGCGCCGATTCACCCATCCTGTGCGGTCACGATGGCGCGCTGGAGCGCCTCGGCCGGATCAACAAGCCCGGAAAAGGCGCCGGACAGGTCAGCGGGGAGCGGGGCATGCAGCACCCGGACCCCGCCAGGATCGGGCAGGCCAAGCGCGGCGGCATGAAGCGCCAGCCGGCCCACCTCGACGCCTTCGGCGGCACCAGGACCGCCATAGCGCGGATCGCCGAGGATGGGTGCACCCACCGCGGCCAGGTGGGCACGCAGCTGGTGCATGCGTCCGGTCACCGGCTCGAGCAGGACGGCCGCAAGGCGCCCGCGCCGCGCCAGTTCGGTGACGCGGGTGGTGGCAGGCTGGGACAGCGGCCCACCGCCGGGGACTGGACGCATGATCTCAAGGCCGCGCGAATCGCGCCCTCGCAGCAGCGGCAGCTCGATCAGCGCCGGCGGGGTGTCGCCCGCCACCAGCGCCAGATAGGCCTTGCGCACGGTGCGACCGGCAAAGGCCGCCGACAGCCGCGCGGCATCGGGGGTGGTGCGGGCGGCCACGATCACGCCCGAGGTCTCGCGGTCGAGGCGGTGGACCAGCTTGGGCCGCTTGCCATTCGAGCGCGCGAACGCCGCCAGCAGGTCCTCGAGGCTGCGCGTGACCCCGCTGCCGCCCTGCACGGCCAGGCCCGCGGGTTTGTCGAAGGCAATCAGGTCGCCTGCCTCCTCGATCACCAGCGAGCGGGCAAAGGCGCGATCGGCATCGCCCAGCAAAGGCGCCTGCGGGTGGCCAGCCCGCCCCGCCGGGGCCGGGCGCGGGGTCGTCCCGCGATGGCTGTGGCCCTGCGGGCCCTGTGGGCCGGACCTACGCATCTCCGGCCACCGGGCGGGCGCGCGCGGCCTTGCGTCTGCGTGCCCGGGCCTGGCGCGCGACCTCGATACGCTCGGCGATGCGCGCTTCGGCGCCGCGCCCGGTCGGGCGATAGAAATCGGGGCGTTCCATGCCGTCAGGCAGGTAATCGAGGCCCGCCACCCCGCCCGGCTCGTCATGGTCGTAGACATAGCCGTCGCCATACCCCAGCGCCGTCATCAGCCGGGTCGGGGCATTGCGGGCGTGCAGGGGCGGCAGGGCGTGGGCGTGTTCACGCGCGGCGCGGCGTGCGGCCTTCCACGCGACATAGACGGCGTTGGACTTGGGCGCCGCCGCAAGGTGGGTGACCGCCTGCGCCAGATGCAGTTCCGCCTCGGGCGGGCCCAGCACGCTCCAGGCGGTGCGCGCCGCTTCGGCCACCAGCAGGGCCAGCGGGTCGGCGGTGCCGATGTCCTCGCTGGCGGCGCGGATCAGGCGGCGGGCGATGAACAGCCCGTCCTCGCCACCCTCCAGCATGCGCGCCAGCCAGAACAGGGCCGCATCCACGTCCGACCCGCGGATCGCCTTGTGCAGCGCAGAAATCAGGTCGTAGTGCGCCTCGCGGTCCTTGTCGTGGGCGGTGGCGCGCCGCTGAAGGGCGGCGGCCAGGGCGGGCGCCTCGATCGGCTGGCCATCGCCCGCCAGGTCACCCAGCTGCTCGACCAGGCCCAGCAGATGCCGCCCATCGCCCCCCGCATAGCGCAGCAGCAGTGCGCGCGCATCGTCCGCAAGGGGCACGGGCGCTTCAAGGGTTTCAAGCGCCCGGTCCAGCAGGATCGAGAGCGCCGCCTCATCCAGAGGGCGCAGCGTCAGCACCGTCAGCCGCGAGAGCAGCGCGGCATTGACCTCGAAGCTGGGGTTTTCGGTCGTCGCACCGACCAGCACCACCGTGCCGCGTTCGACAAAGGGCAGGAAGGCATCCTGCTGCGCCCGGTTGAAACGGTGGATTTCGTCCACGAACAGCAAGGTTGGCTGACCTGCGGCCCGGCGTGCCTCTGCACGGTCGAACACCTTGCGCAGGTCCGCCACGCCCGAGAACACCGCCGAAACGGCCTCGTATTCCAGCCCGGCCGCGTGTGCCAGCAGGCGCGCAATGGTGGTCTTGCCGACGCCCGGCGGCCCCCACAGGATCATCGAAGACACACGCCCGCGCGCCAGCATGCGCCCGATCGCCCCCTCGGGGCCCAAAAGGTGCTGCTGGCCGACCACCTGATCGAGGCGTTCGGGGCGCAGCCGGTCGGCCAGCGG
>DBAV01000053.1:0-1024 GCA_002291875.1 Hyphomonadaceae bacterium UBA1001 | reverse complement strand
GGCGCAGCCGGTCGGCCAGCGGCGCGGGCGCCTCGGCCGCCAGGCCGGCGGTCGCGAACAGGTCCGCTCTGGGGGTCTGTCGGCCCATCACGCCCAATGCCTCATGCCCGGCCCCTCACGCCCGGCCTAGAGGCGGGCCTGGAACTGGGCCCGCTCGCCATTGCGTTCGACCGTGAAACGCGCTGTGCCCGGCTTGAGCCGTGCCAGCGCGCGCTCCAGCTCGGCCGACGAGGCCACCGCCACGCCATTGACCTCGCGGACGAAATCGCCCGGCGCCAGCCCGAAGCGCACGGCAAAGCCATCGCGCGCAATGGCCCGGATCATCACGCCCGACAGGAACGGGTCAAGGCCCACCTCGTCGGCAAAGCCCGGCGAGACCGTGACCACGGTCGCTCCGTCGAAGGGATGGCGCCCGCGCAACTGGCGCTGGTCGGGCGGGATGCGCGGGGGGGCCTGCACGCGCACGTCCAGCGTCTGGGTACGCCCGCCGCGCAGCAAGTTCAGGCGCACGGTGTCGCCCGGACGGCGGGTGGCCGCCACAAAGCGCAGCCCCCCCTCGTCGGCGACTTCGGTGCCGTCGATCGAGAGCACCACATCGCCCGCGCGCAGTCCGGCCACGGCGCCCGGCCCGTTCGGAAACAGCCGGTCGACCAGCACACCCTGCGGGCGCGCAAGGCCCGCCCCGCGCGCGATCTCGGGGGTCACCGCCCGCCCGGCCAGGCCCAGCCACGGGCGCACGACACGGCCTTCGGTCAGGGCCGATTCGACCACCCGGCGCACCATCTCGGACGGAATGGCAAAGCCGATGCCGTTCGACCCGCCCGAACGCGAATAGATGGCCGTGTTCAGCCCCACCAGCGCGCCCGAAAGGTCGACCAGCGCGCCCCCCGAATTGCCGGGATTGATGGCCGCGTCGGTCTGGATGAAGAACGCATAATCGGTGATGCCCGCATCGGTGCGCGCCGTCGCCGAGACAATGCCCGAGGTCACACTCTGACCGATGCCGAAGGGGTTGCCGATCGCC
>DBAV01000219.1:1234-2794 GCA_002291875.1 Hyphomonadaceae bacterium UBA1001 | reverse complement strand
TGATGGTGCCGGTGATGACGTCCACCGACGGCCGCTGGGTGGCCATGATGACATGGATGCCGGCGGCGCGCGCCATCTGCGCCAGGCGCTGCACCGCGCCTTCGATGTCCTTGCCGGCGGTCATCATGAGGTCGGCCATCTCGTCGATGACGACCACGATATAGGGCATGGGCTCGGCCGGCAGGATGTGGGTTTCCACCACGGGCTCGCCGGTGGCGCGGTCGATGCCGCGATTGACCGTATAGCTCAGCGGCTCGCCCCGGGCCGCCGCAGCCGCGACCTTTTCGTTGTAGCCGGTGATGTTGCGCACCGACAGGTGCGACATCCGCTGATAGCGGCTCTCCATCTCGCGCACCGTCCACTTCAGCGCCACCACCGCCTTGCGCGGATCGGTCACCACCGGGGACAGAAGATGCGGGATGCCGTCATAGATCGACAGCTCGAGCATCTTGGGGTCGATCATGATGAAGCGGCACGAGCGCGGGGAATGCCGATAGAGCAGCGACAGGATCATCGCGTTGATGCCCACCGACTTGCCCGAGCCCGTGGTGCCCGCGATCAGCAGATGCGGCATCCGCGCCAGATCGACGAAGGTGGGCTCGCCCTCGATCGACTCGCCCACCGCCAGCGGCAGCTCGACCTTGGGGTCGGCGAACGAGGGATGCGCCATCAGCGAGCGCAGATACACCGTCTCGCGCTTGGGGTTCGGCAGCTCGACGCCGATGGCGTTGCGGCCCGGCACCACCGCGACACGCGCGGACTGCGCACTCATGGACCGGGCGATGTCGTCGGCCAGGTTCACCACCTTGGATGACCTGATGCCGGCAGCGGGTTCGATCTCGAACATCGTGACCACCGGCCCGGGCCGGACCGACAGCAGTTTTCCCTGCACGTTGAACTCGGACAGGATGGCCATCAGCTGTTCGCCCATGGCCCGCTGGGTGGCCGCGTCCAGTGCCAGCCCCCGCGGTCGCGGCGGCGCCAGAAGGTCCACTGCGGGCGGGGCGAAATCGCCCTCGGGCGCGCGCACGCCGGTGCGGGCGGGGGGCCTTGCAGGCGGGCGGGCTGCGGTGACGGCGGCATCGTCATCCGCGGACGGGACGGCATCCAGGCGCACCGGGCGCGGGCGGGGCCGTGCGCCCGCCGCGGTGTCCACGCCCGTGCCGTGATACACCGTCGCGTGCTCGGTCGGCGATGCGGCGGGCGGCGCGCCGGGCCGCGCGGCAGGTGTGACCGGTGCGAAGGGGTCGAAGTACGCGCCCGAGACATCCGGGTCGCGCCAGTTCTGCCCCTGCGGCGACCATGGCGGGTGATAGGCCGGGGCCGCCTCGGTATCGGGCGCGGGGGCCGGGGTGTCGCTGTCCGTCACGCCCGCCGGCGCGTCGATGTCCGGATCGGCCGCGTCGGCGCCCTGCACCCGGGCCAGCAGCGCATCCGAGCGCGCCTCGGCAGCGCGCAGGCCGCTGGTCAGCCAGGTCAGCCAGCCCAGAATGTGCGAGAAACGCAGGCGCAGGGCATAGCCCACCGCCAGCAGGCCGGCCGCGCCCAGCACCATGCCGC
>DBAV01000219.1:534-821 GCA_002291875.1 Hyphomonadaceae bacterium UBA1001 | reverse complement strand
CCCCGCCATGCCCGCCGCCAAACGGCCAGTCGTCCGCCGCCGGCACCGACGATACCGCGCCCGCCAGCAGTGCAACGCCCGCCAGGCCGGACAGCAGGCGCAGGCCCAGCAGGCGCTCGGCCCAGCCCATCCGCACCAGGCGTGCAGTGGCAGCGAAACCGAGCAGCAGCGCGGTCACCGCAGCCAGCACACCCAGCGTCTGAAGCCCAAGGTCCGCCACCATCGCCCCGGGATGACCGAACAGGTTGCGGGGCGGGGCGTTCGAGGCGGTGTTCAGCGACGGATCG
>DBAV01000219.1:0-206 GCA_002291875.1 Hyphomonadaceae bacterium UBA1001 | reverse complement strand
CGGTGTTCAGCGACGGATCGGCAATGTCGAAGGTCAGGATGGCGATGAAGGCGTACAGCCCCGCCAGCGCGGCAAGGACCAGCACGGTAATGCGCAGCCCCGCCGTCCAGGCATCCACGGGGGTCTGGGGCGCCGCCTCTTGCGGCGCAGGTGCGGGCACCTTGGCACCGGCCTTGGCGGCAGCCCCCTGGGGAGCACGGGCGGAC
>DBAV01000189.1:334-10028 GCA_002291875.1 Hyphomonadaceae bacterium UBA1001 | reverse complement strand
ATCGGACCCGGGACCTATCCCCCGCTGTTGCAAGAGTAACCCAGCGCCCCCTCCGCCCTTCGGGCACCTCCCCCGCAAGCGGGGGAGGAAACGTTTGTTGCAAAGAGGGGGTTCAGGCGGCGTCGCGTGACAGCGCGACCACGCGGGCCATCGCCGAGGTCAGCTGGCGTACGTCGAGCGGCTTGGGGGCGTGGTCGTCAAAGCCGGCGGCCAGGTAACGCTCGCGGTCCGAGGCCATGGCGTTGGCGGTGAGCGCGATGCAGGGCGTGCGCGCATTCATTCCCGTCCCGGCGCGCAGGGTGCGCAGCGCGGTCTCGCCGTCCATGCGCGGCATCTGGATGTCCATCAGGATCAGGTCGAACGCCTGTTCGGCACATGCCTCCAGCGCCTCGATGCCGTCCTGTGCCAGGGTGATCTGATGGCCGAAGGTGCGCAGCAGGGTCTGCACGATGGTGCGGTTCACCGGATTGTCGTCCACGGCCAGGATGCGCAGCGTGCCGGCGGAGGTCACCTCCTCCTCCTCGCCGCGCAGCGCCTCGGGCGCCGCCCGCGCCTCGTCGAACCGGGCCGCGAAGCGGAACACCGATCCTTTGCCCGGCGTGCTTTCCACCTCGATCCCGCCGTCCATCAGCTCGGCCAGCGCGCGCGAGATCGCAAGGCCCAGCCCGGTGCCGCCATGGGTGCGCGTGATCGAGGCGTCGGCCTGGGTGAAGGTGTTGAACAGGCGCTCGGTCTGGGCGGCGGTCATGCCGATCCCGGTGTCGCGCACCTCGATGGTCAGGGCATGCCGGCCTGCGCCGACCGGCCGGGACGACATGGCCACCTCGACCGATCCGGCGTCGGTGAACTTGATGGCATTGGACACAAGGTTGAACAGCACCTCACGGACCCGCACCGGATCCAGCAGCAGCGCCTCGGGCAGGTCCTCGCAGCGGACGCGGAACTCCAGCCCCTTGTCCTGCGCACGCGCCCGCCAGAAGGCGGCCGCCTGGCTGACCAGAGGGCCCGGCGCGGTGGGCACCGGAGCCAGCTCCATCCGGCCCGCCTCGATCTTCGAGATGTCCAGGATGTCGTTCAGGATGGCCAGCAATTGCTCGCCGCAGTCGATCAGGGTTTCGACATGGCCACGCTGGTCGGGGTCCAGCATGGTGCGGCGCAGGATTTCCGCCGACCCCAACACGCCATTCATGGGCGTGCGGATTTCGTGGCTCATGGTGGCCAGGAAGGCCGACTTGGCACGGTTGGCGGCCTCGGCCTCGTCGCGCGCGGCCACCAGCGCCTGCTCGGCCTGCTTTTGCGGGGTCAGGTCCTCATAGGTGATCGTGCACATGCCCCAGCTGTGCTCATAGCCCGACACCAGGCGAATGGTGATGCGCACCCAGAAGCGCGAACCGTCGGCCCGGTTCAGAACCGTCTCGAAAGGCGGGATGGGCAGGCCCGGTCGCCAGCCGTCCATCGCCTCGGTCAGGTCCGCCAGATATTCCGGGCCCGCATGGCGGCCGATGTGATAGGCCTCGCCTTCGGCCAGGCCGAACAGGCGCGCGGCCTCGTCGTTCCAGCGGATCACGCGGATTTCCGGCAGCAGGGTGCGCAGCGTCTCGGTGTCGGTGAACAGCGCCCGCCCGACATTCTCCACCCCGCTCTCGGCCAGCGCCAGCGCGCGGCCATACAGGCTGGAATTGTCGACACAGCTCTGGGCGATGGCCGAGGATTCGAACAGCGATCGCCAGTGCGCCTCGGCGCGTTCCAGGCTTTCGCGGGCGTCGCGCTCGGCGGCGCGCTGGGCCGTCAGGTCGGTGACGCTGACCATGCAGCGCGACCAGTCGAGGCACGCGGGGTCAAGCGGGCGGATCTGAACGCGCGCGATCACCTGTGCACCGTCGCTGCGATGCACCGTCGTCTCGAACGGCTCAAGCGCGCGCCCGGGCGCCCAGCCATCCAGAACGCCCGCCAATGTCTCCATGAATTCCAGGCGCAGATGGGCCAGCGGCTCGAAGGTAGGGCCCGGCTCGATGCGCAGCAGCGTGTTCAACGCCGAGTTCTGGTTCAGGACGCGCACCGCGCGCATGGTGGTGACCAGCATCCGCCGGTCGGCAAGCAGGGCCTGACCGGGGCGTTTATGACCCGCCTGCTGCAGCGCAACCACCGCCGCCTCGATCGACGAGATGTCCAGGAAGGCCTGCGGGGTCGCGCTGGCGTCGAACAGGGCCTGCCAGGATTGCTGGGATTCGGTGCGGGCGCGCTCGGCCTCGCGCTCGGCGGCCTTCTGGGCCGAGATGTCGATAAAGGTGCAGACCGCGTGCGACCAGTCGCTCTCATGGCCCTGCGAGGGGCCGACGATCGCCAGCACGTCCACCCCCGAGCCATCGGCCCGTCGCAGGCGGGTCTCGAAGGTCTGGCAGACCTTCAGGCTGTCGCCGTCGAACTCGGCATGGTCCAGGATCGGCAGGAAATCCTCGTAATAGCGGCGCGTGAAGACTGCATCGGGGTCGAACTGCTCGGCCGAATCGATGCCGAACAGGGCCAGGGCCGCACGATTCAGCCGGAATTCGCCCAGGTGCGAGCGCGCTCTTGGCTGCTCGGGCACCCGCGCCAGCAGCGTCGTGCCGGGATTGTCCACCCCCTTGGCGCGCAGCGACTTGACCACCCTTGCCAGGGGCGATGCGTCCATCGAGAGCTGGGGAAACACGCCCGCGTCGAACAGGGCCTGCCACTGGCGGTCGGCACGCTCGCGCTCGGCCAGCGCCGCCGCCTCGGCTGCACGCTGGGCCGTCACGTCGGTCATCGAGGTCTGGCACAGTGCCCAGTCCTGCTCGTGCCCGCGCACCGGCGCGGTCGCCAGCACCACCCGCACCGCCTGCCCATCCGTGCGCCACAATGTGGTTTCGAAGGGTGGCAGCGGCTGGCCCGGCGCCCATCCGTCCAGCGAGGTGCACAGGTCGCCGAGATAGTCCCACCTCAGGTGCAGGGCCGACTCGAAGACGCCGTCAGCGTCCACGCCCAGAAGGCGGCGGGCCGCGGCATTGGGGATGCCCGATTGCGAGCGCCCGGTGGTCTTGCCCTCGGCAAGCAGCGCGGCCCGATAGCGCGCGCCGATCCGTGTCGTGCCCTCGGCGATCAGGCTGTCGAGGCGGGCCTTCAGCAGCCGGCCGTCAAACATCACCTGCGGCACCACGCTCTCTTCGAAGACCGCGCGGAAGTGCTGCTCGCGCCGCTCGAGGGCTGCGCGGCTCTCGACAATGGCCGTGGCGTCGACCAGGGTCGAGACATACCAGCCGCTGCCGTCGTCCTCGGGCACCGCCGTGACCAGGGCCGGCACCATCCGCCCGTCCTGCCGGCGCAGGCGCGCCTCGAAGGTGGGCAGCGGGCCATCGAGGTCCGTCCAGGCGTCGATGGCGCGGGCCAGCTGGTGATAGAAATCACGCGAGCGCCAGCCCGAAGCCAGCACAGCGTCGATGTCCGGGCAGCCCAGCAGCGTCAGCATGGCAGGATTGCCGAACAGGGTGGGGTCGCCCGCCAGCGCGGCGGCAAAGCGGGCGCGGTCTGCCAGCAAGATCGATCCGGGCCGGTCGTGACCGGCGTCCAGCAGGGCGCGAACCGTGGCCTTCAGCGCCGGATGGTGGCTGCGCATCAGGCCCACGGGGCTGTGAAGGTGCACCCTTGCCCATCCCTCCGCGCCCGGAGCGACCGTCCGCCCGCTGTCCGGGCAGACCGTGGAGGCAGGTTTGGACGTCACGAGCGGCCCTCGGTGGGTTGAAACAGGCAGTGACGCCCATGCCACGAAAGCCCTTAAGGCCCGGTTGACCTGCCATGCGCACGGACCGCCGCACACCCGTGCGGCGCGGCGCACCGCTGGCCGGTCAGGAGGCCCGCGCTTTGGGCGGTGCTGGACTCGTGGCCTGCCCGCCCCTATCGCCGTGCCATGTCGCACAACACATTCGGGCACCTGTTCCGCGTCACCACCTGGGGCGAGAGTCATGGGCCGGCGATCGGGTGCGTGGTGGATGGCTGCCCGCCGGGGATCGCGCTCGACGAGACGCGCATCCAGCCATTCCTGGATGCGCGCAGGCCCGGCACCTCACGTTTCGTCACCCAGCGGCGCGAGGCGGATGCGGTGCGCATCCTGTCGGGCACCTTCGACGCCGGGGCCGGGGCGGTGACCACCGGCACGCCGATCGCCCTGATGATCGAGAACACCGACCAGCGCAGCGGCGATTATGCCGGCATCGCCGCCCAGTACCGCCCCGGCCATGCCGATTTCACCTATGATGCCAAGTATGGCGTGCGCGACCCGCGCGGCGGGGGCCGCTCGTCGGCGCGCGAAACCGCCTGCCGGGTGGCGGCGGGGGCTGTGGCGCGCGCGGTCCTTGCGCACAGTCTGGGCGAGGGGGTGGCCATCCGCGGTGCGCTGGTGGCGATCGGCGGCGACGGGATCGACCGGGCCGCCTGGGACTGGGTGGAAACCACGCGCAATCCGTTCTGGTGCCCCGACGCGGCCGCCGCCGCGCGCTGGGAGCGTGCGCTGGATGCCGCGCGCAAGGCCGGCAGCTCGCTGGGCGCGGTGGTCGAGGTGCGCGCGCAGGGCATTCCCGCGGGCCTGGGCGCGCCGGTCTATGGCAAGCTGGATGCCGAGCTGGCGGGCGCGCTGATGTCGATCAACGCTGTCAAGGGCGTCGAGATCGGCGAGGGTTTCGCCGCGGCCGCCCTGCGCGGCGAGGACAATGCCGACGCCATGCGCGCGGGCGCGCAGGGCCCGGTGTTCGCCTCGAACCATGCCGGGGGCATTCTGGGCGGCATCTCCACCGGGGCCGAGATCGTCGCGCGCTTTGCCGTCAAGCCCACCTCCTCGATCCTGACACCCGTCCCCAGCCTGGACCGCGAGGGCCGCGAGATCGAGGTGCGCACCACCGGACGCCATGACCCGTGCGTGGGCATCCGCGCCGCCCCGGTCGGGGAGGCGATGATGGCCTGCGTGCTGGCCGATGCCCTGCTGCGTGCGCGCGGACAGGGCGCGCCAAGGGGGCTGTGACGGTGCAGACGCTGGTCCTTTTCCGTCACGCCAAGGCCGAACCCCAGGCGCCCGACGACCATGCGCGACGCCTCGTGCTGCGCGGGCGGCGCGACGCGGCACTGGTGGCGCAGGCGGCGCACAATGCGGGCCTGAAGCCGGACCGTGTGCTGGTTTCCGACGCAGCCCGCACGCTCGAGACGTGGGCGGTCGCGGCCGAGGTCTGGAACCAGCCGCCATGCGACACCCTGCCGGTGCTCTATCACGCCCCGGCGCGGCGAATCGGCAGCCGCGTCGGCGCGGCCTTTGCCGAGGGGTCCGCGTGCGTGGTGGTGATCGGCCACAATCCGGGGCTGCACGATTTCGCGGTCGAGATGCTGCGCCATGGCGCGCGCGCCAGCCCGACCCTGACCGCCACCTTGCTGGAAGGCTTGCCGACCGCGGGGCTGGTGTGGTTCGAGCGCCCGGGCGAGGACGCCGACTGGGTGCTGACGCGTTTCATCACCCCGGCCGAGCTGGGCGGCGGCCCGGGCACATAAGCCCCCTTTTCCGGAGAGATCGATGGCCTTCACCGCCGACCTGTGGGCCGAAGCCCTGCCCATCCGCCAGGCCATGATCACCATGCCCTTCAATGCCGAGCTGGCGGCCGGCACGCTGGATCGCGCCGCCTTCCGGCATTATCTGCTGCAGGACGCGCTGTATCTTCAGGGCTATGCGCGCGTGCTGGCACTGGCGGCTGCGCGGGCGCCCGATGCCGACACCACCCTGGCCTTCACCCGCGCCGCCTCGGTTGCCATCGAGGTCGAGCGGTCGATGCATGGGGGCTATCTGGCCGGCTTTGGCGTGACCACGGCCGACCTTGCCGATGTCGAGCCCACCCCGGTATGCGCGGCCTATGTGGACTTCATGCTGGGGGTATCAGCCACCGGATCGTTCGGTGAACTGGCGGCCGCGATCCTGCCGTGCTTCTGGGTGTATCGCGAGGTCGGTCTCGAGGTCGCCAAGATATCGCCTCCCGACAATTTCTACCGCACCTGGATCGATACCTATGCCGACGAGGGCTTTGGCGAGGCCACACGCGGCATGATCGGCGTGGTCGACGCCGCCGCGGCCCGCGCGGGTTCAGAAGAACGCCGTGCCATGCGCGCGCGCTTCCTGCGCTGCTGTCGGTTGGAATGGATGTTCTGGGACAGCGCCTGGCATCAGCGCGGCTGGCCGATCTGACCCGTCTCGCGCTTTCGTGACTCGGGCCGGTGCAGGCACCCGCCCTGCACCGCCACGACGCGGCTTGGCGATGGCCCGAGGGCGCACTATCGTCACGGCAGACCACAACGAACAGGGGTGCGCGCGGCGCGCCCATGCGGGGAAACGGCAGCCATGGGCTTCATCTCGAACTTCCGGCGCGAGATCGCGCTGCTCTCGGACCTGACCCGCGTCAAGAAGCTAGTCGCCGACCTGACGCCCGAAGCCACCTTCCTGATCCCCGACGCCTTCGAGCAGGCGTGCGACCGCAATCCCGAACAGGCGGCGATCGTGTTCGAAGGCACGACCTGGACCTATGCCCAGTTCGACGCGCTGGCGAACCGCTATGCCAACTGGGCGATCGGGCGCGGCCTGAAGGCCGGCGATGCGGTGGCCCTCTTCATGACCAACCGCCCCGACTACATCGCTTGCTGGGTGGGCCTGGGCAAGGCGGGCGTGGCCACCGCCCTGATCAATTCCAACCTCCAGGGACCGGGTCTGGCCCACTGCATCTCGGTGGCGGGTGCGAAGGCGCTGATCTTCTCGAGCGACCTCGCCGGCCAGTTCGCCACCCTGACGCCCCAGCAGCTGGACGGGGTCGAGGCCTGGTCGCAAGGCGGCCCCGCCCATGGCGCGCAGGACCTCGACACCGCGCTCGCCGCCGAGAGCGACCGCCGGCCGGGCCGCGAGCACCGCGCCAGCCAGAATGGCAGCTCGATCGGCATGTATGTCTATACCTCGGGCACCACCGGCCTGCCCAAGGCCGCGCGCATGACCCACAACCGCGTGCTGGGCATGCTGCGGGCCTTTCATGGCGGACTGAACACCAAGGCGTCCGACCGGGTCTATGTCGCCCTGCCGCTCTATCACGGGACGGGCGGGCTGTGCGGGGTGGGCTGTGCCATGATCCCCGGCGGCACCCTGATCCTGCGGCGCAAGTTTTCGGCCACCGCCTTCTGGGACGATGTCGCCGACCAGCGCGCGACGGTGTTCGCCTATATCGGCGAGCTGTGCCGCTATCTGGTGAACCAGCCCCCCCACCCCAAGGAGCGCGCCCACCAGCTGCGCGGCATTTTCGGCAATGGCCTGCGCCCCGAGGTGTGGGAGCGTTTCCAGCCGCGGTTCGGCATTCCCAAGATTCTCGAGTTCTACGGCTCGACCGAGGGCAATGTCTCGCTGTTCAATTTCGAGGGGCGGATGGGCGCGGTCGGACGCATCCCGCGCTATCTGGAAAAGAGCTTCAACGTGAAGATCGTGAAGTTCGACATCGAGAACGAGGTGCCGGTTCGCGGGCCTGACGGGCTGTGCATCGAGGCCGCCCCCGGCGAAACCGGCGAGGCAGTGGGCGCGATCGGCGATGACCCGCGCTTCCGCTTCGAGGGCTATACCGGCGACAAGGCCCAGACCGACAAGAAGATCCTGCGCGACGTCTTCCAGAAGGGCGATGTCTATTTCCGCACCGGTGACCTTCTGAAAAAGGATGTCGAGGGATACTTCTACTTTGTCGACCGCATCGGCGACACCTATCGCTGGAAGTCCGAAAACGTCTCGACCAACGAGGTCGCCGAGGCTTTCGCCACCTTCGAGGGCGTCAAGGAGGCCAACGTCTATGGTGTCGAGGTGCCCAATGCCGACGGACGGGCCGGCATGGTGGGCCTGGTGGCCGATCCGGGCCTGGATTTCGAGGCGCTGAACCGGCACGTGTGTGCCAACCTGCCCAGCTATGCGCGCCCGATCTTCCTGCGCCTGATGCCCGAGAGCGACATCACCGGCACCTTCAAGTACCGCAAGGTCGACCTGGTCCGCGCCGGCTTCGACCCCTCGGTGGTGTCCGAGCCGATCCTGTTCGCCCATCCCGGCGAAGGCGGCCGCTATGTCCCCTACACCCCCGACCTGCACGCCCGCCTGATGTCGGGCGAAATCAGGCTCTGAGCCCCCGCTCCGTCTGTTTGCTGGAGCCCGGGCCTCCGGCCCGGAGAATGGACCGCGGGCCTCCGTGCCCGCACCCTTCTCCCAAAGAGCCACCATGCGGGCCCGGAGGCCCGCGGTCCGGCGGCACGCCTGTGGATCAGGACGCAAGATCGCGCATCAGCCGCGGTTGCGGGCCGCGCGCTGGATCGCGATCTCGTCGAGTGCCTCTGCACGGACCTTTTCGCGTGCGCGGCGGCGGGACTCGGCGCGGGCGTCATCGACGATCTCGAGGCGCTTCTGGCCGGCAAAGGCATCGGCCAGCGCCGCCCGTGCCTGCTCGACCTCCAGCGCCGCCGACTCGATCACCGCATCCAGCGCCGTGCGCCGCAGACGCATGCGCGCCAGCCACGGCTCGATCGATGTCCCCGGTGCGGCCAGGCGCTTTTCCCCCGCCATCGCCGCGTCCAGCGCCGCGCGTTCGGCCACCAGCGCGTCGTGCGACGCCCGGCGCGACGCCAGGTCCGCCTGTGCGGTCTCGACCGTGCGGCGCGCCAGCCGGATCAGCACCGGAAAAGGGTCGGCCATCGGGCGCTCAGGCCAGGGCCGCTTGCAGCATCGCGAATGCGCTGGCGGTGTCGGCGCGCTCGTCACGATCCTGTGTCAGCAGCGACTCCAGCGCCGGGCGACGGGCGATCGCCTCGTCGATCACCGGGTCTGCCCCGCGGGTATAGGCGCCCAGCCGGATCAGCTCTTCCATGTCGGCATGCGAGGCCATCAGCGCCCGCGCGCGCGCCACCAGCACCCGCTCGGGCGGGGCGTGGCATTGCGGCATCAGGCGCGAGACCGATTTCAGCACGTCCACCGCCGGATATCGCCCCCGTTCCGCGATGGCGCGGGTCATCACGATGTGCCCGTCCAGGATGCCGCGCACCGCATCGGCCACCGGCTCGTCATGGTCCCCGCCGTCGACCAGCACGGTGAACAGCCCCGTGATCGTGCCGCAGCGCCCGTCCGGACCCGGAATGCCCGGCCCGGCGCGCTCGAGCAGACGCGGCAGCTCGGCAAAGACGGTCGGGGTATAGCCGCGCGTGGTCGGCGGCTCGCCCGCGGCCAGGCCGATCTCGCGCTGGGCCATGGCAAAGCGGGTCACCGAATCCAGAAGGCACAGCACATGCAGCCCCTGGTCGCGGAAATGCTCGGCCAGGGCCAGGGTCAGCCATGCCGCTTGGCGGCGACGCGGCGCCGGCTCGTCCGAGGTCGCCACCACCACCACCGAGCGCGCAAGGCCATCGCCCAGCGTGTCCTCGAGAAACTCCTTCACCTCGCGGCCGCGCTCACCGATCAGTCCGATGACGATCACGTCGGCCTCGGCCTGGCGGGCCATCACCCGCACCATGCTCTCGTTGAGGTCGATGTGCTTGAGCTCGACGTTGGCGACCTTGATGCCCCAGCCGTCGGTCTGCGCGTCGAGGATGGTCTGGATGTCGGCGTTCATCTTGTCGCGCTCGGACAGCAGCTCGTCGAGCTCGTGCT
>DBAV01000189.1:0-159 GCA_002291875.1 Hyphomonadaceae bacterium UBA1001 | reverse complement strand
GCCTCGGCCTGGCGGGCCATCATCGACAGCAGCACCGACTTGCCCACGCCCGAGCCGGCAAAGATGCCCATGCGCTGGCCCGAACAGCAGGCCGCAAACAGGTCCAGGGCCCGCACGCCCAGGCTCATGCGTGGCCCGACCCGCGTGCGCGCATGGGCC
>DBAV01000221.1 GCA_002291875.1 Hyphomonadaceae bacterium UBA1001 | reverse complement strand
GCCGAACTGCCGGCGCTGGCTGGCGGCATCACCACCGCCCGGGGCCGCAGCGGCCGCCTGGACAGGGGCCGGCGCAGGCGCGCCTGCGGGCCGACTGGGGGCAGCGGGCGCGGCCTGGCGCAGCGCAGCGTCGAACTCGCGCTCGGTGGCGCGCGGCATGGACGGCTGCGAGGCAGCCGGCGGGGCCATGGCGGGTTGTGGGGCGGGTGCGGCAGGGGCCTGCCCCTGCGGGGGCGGCACGAAGGACGGCATGGGTTCGATCCGGCCCGCCAGCGCATCGGTACGGGCCGACAGGCGATCGGCTGCGGTCGACGCCACCCCGGTGGCCCGCTCGATATACAGACGCAGCTGTTCAAGACGCCGATCAATGGTGTGTTCGGCCTTCTGGGAGGCGTGGAACAGGTTCTCGCCCATGGTCGAGATGCGGCGCTCGGCCTCCTCGGCCGACGTGTGTGACGCCGACGAGAACGCTTGGGCGGCGTGCCGGGCGGCATCGGCGGCCTGCTGCAAGCGCAGGATCCCCTCATGCGCCTCATGACCGGCGGCCTGGGCCTCGTTGCGCAGCTGTTCGGCCGTGCGGCGCGCCTCGAGCAGGCTGTCGGACGTGACCCGCCGCAGATCTTCGGCCGCGCGCGAGGCGATGGCCGCACTCTCGTCGGCGCTGGTACGCGAGGCATCTGCAAGGCGCGTTGCATTGGCCAGCGCATCGAGGGCGCGCCCGATGCTCTCGTCCAGGGTCAGCGTGGTCTCGGCGCTGCGCCGTGCCGCGGCCTCGAGTTCCTGGGCGCGCTGCCCCAGCAAGGCGGCCGATGCGCCGAAGGACTGAAGCCGCTGGTCGAGCTGTTCCGAAACGCCGCGCGATTCCAGTTCGGCACGACGGGCCGTCTCGGTCATCTGCTGGATCTGCTGGGTCGCCAGGCCCGCCAAGGTGCGCGCCTGCTCGTCCAGCCTCTGGCTCAGAAGGGTCAGTTGATGACGCTCGGCCTCGAGCCGGTCGCCCAGGTCCTGGGTGGCTGCCACCGCCGAAGCAACGGCGGCATCGATGCCATGACCCTGACCACTGAGCATCTGCTCGAGTTGGGCGATGCGCTGCAGCGTGCCATCCAGCGAGCGATCGAGTGCAGCGATTTCGCCCCGCACCGCAACACCCAGCCTGCGCGCCTCGGCCTCGGCATGGGGCGAGGGGTTCAGAAAGGCATTGGCGGCGGTTGCCAGCTGGGCCGCGTCCTCGCGGGCGCGAATGCCCGCACGGGCCACAAGGCCCGCCGTCACCAGAGCGATCGCCGGCAGGGCGATGGTCGCAGCCCCGCTGACCATGCGCATGAAGGTTTCCACGTCCATGCCGAACAGGGCGGCCAACGTGTTCGGGGCAACGAAGGTGGCGCTGGAGGCACCACTCCACACCAGTGCCACAAGCACCGACATGAACACCAGGCCATTGCCGGTCCGCGACGGGATGGCGGGGGGTGCCTCGGCTTCGAAGGGATTGCGCTCTTCCGGCGCCTTTCCGCGCAGGCTCATGGCCGGACGCACCTCGTTCTGACGATCCAACCCGCCCCGATTAGGATCCCGAGGTGAAGAAAGCTCTGATGGGTGCGTCGGAATCTGGGCGCAAACCCGGCGCATCCGCCACAGGCCGAAGATTCAACAGCCAGCGCGCCGAATTGGGCGCCCCTAGTTCACCCCCGCGGGCAGTTGGGGATGGCGCGGCAGCGGCAGGCGCAGCTCGAAGCCATATCGTGCGCCGGCCGGGTCCTCGGCCCCGAGCAGACGCACGCCCAGTGCGGCATCGAATGTGACCGAAGGTGACCCAGCCGCAGGCGCCGCCTGCACCTGGACGCCGGAGAATCCCAGCACCACTGCCACCAGCGCATCGCGCACCACCAGGAACATCTCGAACATGGCGTACTCCCTCGGCTGTCCAGATGCGATCAGACGCGGCCGAAAGCAAGTCGCCCGACCTTGCGGGCGCCGTCAGGCGGGCAGGAATTGTGGCGCGATCTTGAGACCCCGGACCCAGCCAATGCGCTCGAACAGCATCAGGATGGTGCCATTGTAGTCCACGATCCGGTTCCACACGCCGCGCTTGGGGCGGTGCAGCGCACTCTGCGGCTGGTCATGATGGTGGTCGTGGAAGGCCTCGCCGCCGGTCAGCAGCGCCAGGGTATGGGTAAACCAGGTCGGCGTCCTCAGATGGCCGAACACATTGATCCCCAGCGTGGTGGCATGGAACTGGACCGCGCGGCCAATCACCACGCAGGCGTGCACGAACATGGTGATGACCAGCGATCCCCCGGCCGCCCAGACGATCAGATAGATCACCGCCGGCAGCACGAAATGCATCAGCACCGCCAGAAGGTCGTGCTGGCCGTCCATGAACCGGATGGCAGGCATTTCGCGAAGCCAGTTCGGCATCGGCTTCTTGACGTCGTTCCAGTCACGGAACAGCAGCCACCCGACCCATGCCCAGCGCTTGGATTCAAAGGGATTGTGAGGGTCGCCCGGCCGGTCGGCGAAGCGATGGTGCTGGGAGTGATAGTTCACCCACTCGGTCGCCTTGCCCTGCATGGCGAGCACCAGGTTGAACACCATGATGACCTGGGCCGGCCAGGCCAGTTCGCCGGCACGATGCTGGATGATGCGGTGCAACGGGCCAATGCCCAGATTGCAAAGAAACACGGTCAGCGCGACGATGCCAAGGCCCGCCGGGATCATCCACCAGTGCAGGTCCACCCGCGCGGTCAGCGCGCCGGCCACGATCGCACCCCCGAGCGCCAGCACCCCAAGCGCCGGATAGAGGACCGCCGAGAAAAAGCTGGCGAAGCAGAAATTGCGCAGCGACCGGGCGATCGCCTTCGACCGTGGCAGGGGAGCAGGATGCATGCACACTCCTTACGCGAGCACCCGTCCGCCTGCACCACCGCAAGTTGCGAACGAGTCTCAACGAGACGTTATGTGAACACTGATCGTGTCGCAATGCGGGCATTGGGTGTGACCTGCACATCAATTTGTGCGCATGTTACCAGCGCACACGGGACCGTGATCGAGGGGACGCACAATGACGCAAACCACTATCGGGGCCGATGAACCCGCCCGGGCGTCGGCCGCGCCCACGCGTCGTGACGCGCCCTGGTGGAACGCGCCCCTGCCGGACAACCGGGTCCTGACGCTGCGAATGGGGGCGGGGCTGCTTGCTGGCGTCCTCCTCGCCTTCCTGAGCGAGGGCAGCGATGCGTTGTTGCGAACGACGAGCGAGGCGTTGGGCGACGGCGACCCCATGCCAACGATCATCGACCACTGGCGCATTGCCGCAGTCGCGGTGTTTTTCGCCACCTTTGCGCTTCAGGCGGCGCTTGGCACCATGCGGGTGTGGTCGGTCGCGGCGTGGACGGTTGTGGTCGGCGCGCTCGCCTGGACGGTGGCGTGGACACAGCAGACCCTGAGCGGCGAGTTCGGGCGCTTTTTCGAATGGCATGTGGTGCTGTTCGCGGTGGCGCTGTTCGTGGCCCATTCGCTGGTCTCCGACGCCGACCAGGAACGCCGGCCCATCGCCAGCTATGCCACCTATTTCGAGAACACCTGGAAACGCGCGATCCATGTGTCGCTGGCGGTGGTGTTCACCGCGCTGCTGTTCGCCATCCTGCGCCTGGGCGCGGAACTGTTTGGCGCCATTGGGATCGATACGCTGCGTCGCCTTCTGGAGCAGCCCTACTTCAATTGGCCGATCGCGGGCGTGGCTTTTGCGGCCGCCGTGCATCTGGGCGATGTCCAGCCGCGACTGCTGGAAGGGGTGCGCAGCCTGGTGCTGGGCGTGTTCAGCTGGTTGCTGCCGGTGCTGACCTTGCTGGGCGTGATCTTCGTCGCGCTGCTGCCGGTGGTGGGCCTCGAGAGCCTGTGGGCCACGAATGCGGCCGCCGCCAGCATGCTGACGGCGGCGTTCCTGATGACGGTCCTGATCAACGCCGCCTATCAGCGTGGCGACGGCGAGCGCCGCGTCAATCCGGTCCTGCGCTGGAGCGTGCGCATCGCGGCGGTGCTGGTGCTGGTGTTCAGTGCGCTGGCGGCGTGGGCACTGGGTCTGCGCATTGCCGATCACGGCCTGACGGTTGCGCGGGTGTTCGGCCTGGCGATCTTGCTGGTGCTGGCAGTGCACGGCATCGGCTATGTGGCGGCGCTGTTCGTGCCGGGCCGCTGGATGCGCACGATCGAGAGCGTCAACGTCACGGCCGCGGTGGTGAACGTTGCGGTGCTGGTGGCGCTGCTGACGCCGATCGCTCCGCCGGTACGACTGACGGTGGCAGACCAGATTGCCCGTCTGGAACGCGGCGCAGTGCCGCCGGCACGGTTCGACTGGGAGTTCCTCGCGCAAAGGGCGGGACCGGGCGGGCGCGCGGCGGTCGAGCGGATCGCGGCGCAACCGGACGGCGAGATGGCGCAGTGGGCCCGGCGCGCGCTGGATGGCACACTGCCGCCGCGCGACCTTGACGACCCGACGCCGGCTGACCTTACCGCGCCAGACCTTGCCGCACTGCAGGTCGTCTTTCCGGACGGCGGCGCCTTGCCTGCCACCTTCATCGAGCGCCGCTTCCGGGACGGGCCCGTCCTTGGGCCCTGCCTGAGCCATGGCATGGCTGCCGGGCAGCGTTGTGCTGGGATCGTCATCGAACTCAACCGTGACGACCGGCCCGAAGTGATCATCCTCGCGGGGAATGTCGCAACCTTCTATGCCGAAACCCCCACGGGCTGGATCCAGATCAACCAAAGCTTTCTCGAAGACGCACAACGTGATGCCGTGTTGCGCGGCGAGGTGGGCGTGGTGCCGGCACCGTTCGATGCGATCAATCTGGGCGGCCAGGTCGAGTCCGGCTCGCACAGCGCCCGGCTGCTGGCCCCTGAAGTCTGGGGCCCGGCGCTGTCACCGCCGCGGCCCTTGCCCGGCGCGGCTGTACCGCCCGAGCCTGCGCCGCCGCCACGTTGACCCTGCGCGGCAGACGCGCCGGGTTTTGCGCCGATCGGTCACATGCGCCTACGCGCGCGGCGCACCACATGCGCTTCATGGACGCGCCGCCGGCCCCTGCTTTGCTGCTCTATGACGGGGCATGTGCGCTGTGCGCGGCCAGCGTCCGGTTCCTGGCGCCGCGTGACCGGGATGGGCGGATCCACTACGCCGCAATCGCGGGACAGCACGGCCGCGAGTGGGCACGCGCCGCGGGCGTGGACCCCGATGCGCCCGACACGGTGGTGCTGCTGGTCGAAGGGCAGGCGCTGACGCGCTCGGACGCGGCTGTTGCGTGCTTGCGCCTGCTTGGAGGCGGATGGGGCATGGTCGGCCGCGGCCTGGCCCTGCTGCCTCGCCCCTGGCGGGACTGGGCCTATGACCGTATCGCCCGCAATCGCTATCGCCTCTTGGGCCGGGCCTGCCTGGTGCCCGATCCGGCATGGCGTGCGCGCATTCTCGATGGAGCAGGATCGCTGCCCGCGCGCGCTGACAGCGGGGCGGCGCGCGGCTAGAGGCGCGCCCGAGCCGTCCCCATCAGCCCGGAGCCCTCCATGACCCTGACCCGCACCGAGACCGACACCTTCGGCCCTGTCGAGGTGGACGCCAGCCGGTATTGGGGCGCGCAGGCCCAGCGGAGCCTGGGCAATTTCAGGATCGGCTGGGAAGGGCAGCCCGCTTCGATCGTGCGCGCGCTCGGCATCGTCAAGCGTGCGGCGGCCGAGGCGAACATGGCGCTGGGCAAGCTGGACGCCGACCTTGGCCGCGTCATCGTCGCCGCCGCCCAGGAGGTCATCGAAGGGCACCTCAACGATCATTTCCCGCTGGTGGTGTGGCAGACCGGCAGCGGCACCCAGTCCAACATGAACGCCAACGAGGTGATCGCCAACCGCGCGATTGCCCTGGCCGGGGGGCCGCTGGGGGACAAATCCTGGGTCCACCCGAATGACGACGTGAACATGTCGCAATCGTCTAACGACACCTTCCCCACCGCGATGCACATTG
>DBAV01000235.1 GCA_002291875.1 Hyphomonadaceae bacterium UBA1001 | reverse complement strand
AACTCGCTCACAAAAAACCGCTCCACCTATAACCAGAATTTCATCCCATGACACAGTTGCCGGACACCGGTTCGCTGCGCTCACCGGTTCCGGGATGACGTTCCCTTTTTTTCAATCAACTCGAGGCCGTCATCCCGGGCCGGTGCGCCAGCATCGGACCCGGACCCAGCCCGCGAGAGTGGGGTTTTTCGACGGTGGGGCTCGCGGGGGTGTGATGGTGTGGTGTGCAGCGGGGTATTTGCTATTGTATATCGACTAGCATATGTATCCCTGCGCGTCCGGCCTCCGCCGGGCGGCGGTGGTCTGGCAAGACGGCGCGGATCCACCCTAGAATCCAGATGCAGGGGTATCCCATGATTTCTCGGTCCAAGCTTTTCGCCGGCGCTGTGGTGTCCGGCCTGCTGTCGTTCGCGGTGGTCGCCCCGACCGCCGCTGCCCAACCCATGGCCGGCCCGGAACAGGGCCGCTTCACCGGCTCGGTCGTCGGCGGCATCGACATCCCCGTCGGCGGTGACGTGCATGGCGGCGCCACGTCGGCGGTGATCCCGCTGGGCACGCTGAACCCCGCCGTGACCGGCGTCAGCGCCGAGCTGCGCATCGAGTCGCGTGGCTATGCCGACGTCTATGACGATGCGGTGACCTATGGCGTCGAGGGCGCGTTCGGCCTGTCGGACAATGCCGAGCTGTTCGGCTCGCTGCGCATGCTGCAGGCCGACGAGGGCACGGTGCAGGTCGGCAATGCGGTCGTGACCGCCTCGACCGTCACCGCCGTTCCGGTGGGCACCCGCCTGCCCGTGCAGGGCCGCTTTGGCGCCTATGAAGCGCTGCTGTTCGAAGCAGGCTATCGCCAGTTCTTCGACCTGGGCGGCGGCCTGCGCCCCTATGTTGCCGGCCGCATCGGCTTTGCCAACATCGACGAGATCCGCGCCACCTTCACCGTGCCGGGCGCGGGCATCACCCTGGCCAACGTGCCCTTCTATGACGAGACCACCGCCGTGACGCTGGGCGGTGATGTCGGCGTGCTGTGGGCCCCGGCCGAGAACATCGCCCTTGGTGTCGAGACCGGCCTGCGCTGGACCGACGGCCCGGAGGGCAATGACGCCGGCATCGGCCCGCTGGGCCTGGGCTCGATCAATGACGAGGGATCGCGCCTGTCGGTGCCGATCATGGCGCGCGCCAGCCTGCGCTTCTGATCGCACGACCCTGGTTGCGAGGCCGCCGACCGCCCCCGGGTGGTCGGCGGTTCTTGTGCGTGCAGGTGTGTTTCCGGTTCCTTTTGACATCGTTGCGCCGCAGGCTATGCTGTGAAACAGGAAACCGGGGGCGGAGAGGGACATGGGCCGACCGAAGGGGGCGCGAAGCCCCGATTACGACCGCAAGCGCACCGAACTGATCGACCGGCTGACCGACCACGCACTGTCGTCTGACATCCACCGCGCCAGCCTGCGCGAACTGGCCGCCGCGGCGGGCGTGTCGGTGCCGACCCTGCGGCATTACTTCGCCGACCGCGAGGGCGCCGTGTCGGTCGTGATGCGCCGGATCGCCGACCGCGGCCGCCCCTTCATCGCCTTCGTCGCCTCGCCCTCGGGCAGCTTTCGCGACAGCGTGCGCGGCTATCTGGAACTCAGCCGCGCGGGCATGGAGCATGGCGGCTTTGCGCGTGCCCACGCCTTTGGCATTGTCGAGGGGTCGGGGTCCGAGCCGCTGGGCTCGGCCTATCTGGCCAGCCTGCTCGAGCCTTCGCTGATGGCCCTCCAGACCCGCCTCGAGGCCCACGTCGCCAGCGGCGAGATGCGGCCGTGCGACACCCGCGCTGCGGCGATCGCCCTGTTCGCGCCGCTGATGGTGCTGATGCTGCACCAGCAGATCCTGGGCGGGCAGAGCACCCACCCCATCGATTTGGGCGGCTTTGTCGACCAGATCGCCGAGGGTTTCATCACCGCCTATGCCGCCAATGGCACCAGCGCCACTCCCCCCTCGCGTGCACGCTCTTGACCTGAGCATACGGACAGGGGCAGATTTTTACCCTCAGCGGGTATCGACATGCGGGGGCCGCAGGCGCGGCGCCCACGAACGGCATGGGAGTAGCCCGATGACCCTCCGAACCGAACGCGCGCTGGTGGCGGCCCTGGCGCTGCTGGCCGCGCTGCCCGTAGCGGCCGCCCAGGACGCGGTGCTGAATGACGAGCCCGTGCTGGCCGACCCGCCGCCGCGGTTTTCAGCCACCCTGTCGATCGGCACCGAGGTCGGCGTGGATGGCAATGTCGGCCTGCCGGTGCGCGCGGTGGCGGTCGACGCCAATGACGCGGTGACCAATGCCGCGCTGAACGCCCTGTTCGGGCCGTCGGTCGGGGTGCGCGACATCTCCACCACGGCGGCCGACTTTACCGAGGCGCTGGGCCGCCCGGTCACGGGCCTGGCCGAGCTGGGCTATGCGCTGGACGCCAACACCGAGGTGTTCGTGGCGCTGCGCTATTATTCTGCCGAGAGCGAGGGACCGATCGCCTTCGGCACCATCCGCAACAGCGCCGACGCACAGGCTGCGCGGGTGCCGGTCACCGCGGACTTTTCGGACTTCACCGCCTGGTCGGGCGAGCTCGGCGTACGCACGCGGCTGACCGACTGGGCCGTGCGTCCGTTTGTCGGGGCGCGCGTGGGCGTGCTGCAGGCCAGCGGCATCGATGTGGTGCTGGCCGCGCCGTCGCTGACCGGGGCCGTGCCGCGGGCGCTGCAGCTGACCGAGGACTCGACCACCTGGCTGGCCGGCGTCGATGCGGGGCTGGAATACCGGCTGGGCGACACGGTGGCGATCTCGGCCGAGACGGGCCTGCGCTATGTCGGCGAGCTGGCCGCTGCCGACGACGGCCTGCGCCCCTTCGGCCTGCAGGGCCTGGGCGGCATCGACGGCCGCTGGTCCACCCCGCTGGCCCTGCGCGGCACCGTACGGTTCTGAGGCGCCCGGCCCCGCGCACCCTCCCCTCAACCCGGATTTCGTGCCGAAATCCCACCGTCTCCCGCAGCAGATGGTTGGGTGGGCTGGGGGTGACGTCGGGGCAATCCCTTGCCGCGAACCGAGGCCACGCTATCGTTGCGCGCAGTCCTGCCCGGCCCGCCGGGCGCGCGGCCTTGCCGCCCCCACACCAACGGAGACCTGCCCCGTGACCCTTCCCCCCGTCCTGCGCGACCGGCTGCGCCTTCCCGTCATCGCCGCGCCGCTGTTCATCATCTCGAACCCCGATCTGGTGATCGCGCAGTGCAAGGCCGGGGTGGTGGGGTCGTTTCCGGCGCTGAACGCGCGGCCGGCGCCGATGCTGGAAGAGTGGCTGAAGCGGATCACGGGCGAACTGGCCGAACATGACGCCCGCCATCCCGACAGGCCGGCTGCACCCTTTGCGGTCAATCAGATCGTCCACAAATCGAACGACCGGCTGCAGCACGATGTCGAGATGTGCGTGAAATACCAGGTGCCGATCGTCATCACCTCGCTGGGGGCCCAGCCCTGGCTGAACGATGCGATCCATTCCTATGGCGGCATCACCCTGCACGACGTCATCAACATCGTCCACGCGCGCAAGGCGATCGAGAAGGGCGCGGACGGGCTGATCGCGGTGGCGGCCGGCGCGGGGGGCCATGCGGGCGCGATCTCGCCCTTTGCCCTGGTCCAGGAGATCCGGGCGTTCTTCGACGGCCCGCTGGCGCTGTCGGGCTCGATCGCGACGGGCGACGCGGTGCTGGCGGCGCAGGCGATGGGCGCGGACCTGGGCTATGTCGGTTCGGCCTTCATCGCCACCAATGAGGCCAATGCCGAACAGGCCTACAAGCAGATGATCGTCGACAGTGCGGCCGCCGACATCGTGTATTCCAACCTGTTCACCGGCGTGCACGGCAACTATCTCAAGCCGTCCGTCGTGAAGGCGGGGCTCGACCCGGACAACCTGCCCGAGGCCGATCCCTCCAGCATGAATTTCGGCTCGGGCGGGAATACCGACGCCAAGGCGTGGAAGGACATCTGGGGCTGCGGACAGGGCATTGGCGCGGTGCGCGAAGTGGTGCCCGCCGCCGCCCTGGTGGACCGGCTGGCCCGCGAGTACGAGGCGGCGCGGGCGCGCATCGCCGCCCCGGCACGGCCGGCGGTGATGGCCGCGGAATGACGCGCGTCAGCGCCCGGCCAGGCGCTCGGCCAGGCGCTCTGGCAGGGCGTTGGCATGGGCGGTGATGTCGCCGGCGCCCAGGCACACCACGATGTCGCCCGGGCCGGCTGACTGCCGGACCAGGTCGGGCAGCGCCTCGAACCCCGCCAGGCGGCGCGCGTCGCGGTGGCCTGCCGCCACCAGGCGCGCCACCAGCTCGTCCGCCGACACCCCGGGCAGGGGCGCCTCGCCGGCGCTGTAGACGTCCGTGACGGCCACAAGGTCGGCGTCGTTGAAGCAGGCCGTGAACTCGGCCATCAGCGCGCCCAGCCGTGAATAGCGGTGCGGCTGGACCACGGCGATCACCCGGGCGCCGGGGGCCACCACCTCGCGGGCGGTGCGCAGCACGGCGGCAATCTCGACCGGATGGTGGCCGTAATCGTCCACGATGCGCACCCCGTTCCAGGTGCCGGTGGTGGTAAAGCGCCGCTTGACCCCGGTGAACCCCGCAAGGCCCGCGCGGATCGCATCGTCGCTGCAGCCCAGCTCGCGCGCGACCGCGATGGCCGCCAGCGCGTTCTGGACATTGTGCCGCCCGGCCACCCCCAGGCGCAGGTCACCGACCAGCCGCCCATACCCGCCGCGCGGCCGGATCTCGAGGTCGAAATCGGTGCCGTCGCCCGATGGGCGCAGGTTCACCGCCCGGATCTCGGCCTGGGGGTTGAAGCCATAGGTGATGATGCGCCGGTCCAGCACCGCGCCCGCCATGGCCTGCACCACGGGATGGTCGGTGCACAGCACCGCAAAGCCATAGAAGGGGATGTTCTCGACAAAGGTGCGATAGCCCGCATTCATCGCCTCGACCGTTCCGTAATGGTCCAGGTGCTCGGGGTCCATGTTGGTGACGATGGCGGCGGTGGCGCGCAGCTTGGTGAAGGTGCCGTCGCTCTCGTCGGCCTCGACCACCATCCAGTCGCCTGCGCCCAGGCGCGCATTGGTGCCATAGGCGTTGATGATGCCGCCATTGATGACGGTGGGATCCAGGCTGGCGGCGTCCATCAGGGCGGCGACCATCGAGGTGGTGGTGGTCTTGCCGTGGGTGCCGCCGACCGCGATCGTCCATTTCAGGCGCATCAGCTCGGCCAGCATTTCCGCCCGCCGCACGATGGGCAGGCCGCGCGCCCGGGCGGCCACCACTTCGGGGTTGTCGGGCCGGATCGCAGTCGAGGTGACCAGCGCGCCGACCCGCTCGAGGTTGGCGGCGTCATGGCCTATGAAGATCCGCGCGCCCGCCCGCTCCAGCCGCTCGGTATTGGCCGATGGCCGCGCATCCGAGCCCTGCACCTGATAGCCCAGCGTCAGCATCACCTCGGCGATGCCGGACATGCCGATCCCCCCGATCCCCACGAAATGGATCGGCCCGACATCAAAGGGGATGCGGCGGACGGCGGTGGCGGGTGAGGACAAGGGCATGCTCCGGGGGCGGCGAGCGCGGTCTATGCGCACAGGGGGAAAACGCAAGCACCCCGCCTCGCCCGCACCCCCCGTTCAACGAAAACCACCCCCGTCAAATCGAAACAACAGGGTCCGTCATCCCGGAACCGGTGCGCGCAGCGAACCGGTGTCCGGGAGCCATCCCTCACTTTGTTCCAGCAAGCTCAAAACCGCCGCTGGCCCATCGCAGCAAAACCCCACCCTCGGTGGATAAGGCCCGGGTCCGATGCTGACGCACCGGCCCGGGATGACGGCCGCGAGTTGATTGGAAAA
>DBAV01000031.1:14464-14925 GCA_002291875.1 Hyphomonadaceae bacterium UBA1001 | reverse complement strand
GCCAGTGCGGCGGCGCGGTCGGCATCGAGGTCGTACACGCCCACCAGCCGCGCGCCGGGCAGGCTGGCGAACTTGGCAGCGTGATAGCCGCCGAACACCCCTGCTCCGGCAATGCCGATTTCGACCGGGCTGGCCATGGACACCGCGTCTTCCCACCGTCTGCACAGGCGACGGTCGATGACCACCGCGCCTGCCGGATTCAAGCGCCGCCATCAGCGCACCCTTCACATGGCATTACGCGCTGTTGCCAAAGGCTCGGCGCCGCCGCATGGGAGCGCTCCACCATCGAGCGCCGAGGGACATCATGACGACGATCCGCTCACGCGAGGTCCGCCTCGCCTCCCGCCCAGACGGCGTGCCCGCACCCCAGAATTTTACCCTTGGCGAGGCCGAGGTGCCCGCGCCCGCCGCCGGTCAGGTGCGTGTGCGCAATCTGTGGATGTCGGTCGACCCCTACATGC
>DBAV01000031.1:0-14122 GCA_002291875.1 Hyphomonadaceae bacterium UBA1001 | reverse complement strand
TCGACCCCTACATGCGCGGGCGCATGTATGACCGCCCGTCCTATGTCCCCCCCTTCCAGATCGGCCAGCCACTCCAGGGGCACGCAATCGGCGAGGTCGTCGACAGCAGTGCCGATGGACTGCAGCCGGGTGATCTGGTCTCGCACATGTATGGCTGGCGCGAGGTGCTGACCGAAAATGCCGGGGCATTCCAGAAGATCGACCCGCGCGGCCTGCCGCCCCAGGCCTTTCTGGGGGTGCTGGGCATGCCGGGTCTGACCGCCTGGTCTGGCCTGCTGGAGATCGGCGACCCCAAGCCCGGCGAGACCGTTTTCGTTTCCGGTGCTGCGGGCGCGGTCGGCGCCACGGTCTGCCAGATCGCCAAGATCAAGGGTGCGCGGGTCATCGGGTCGGCCGGATCGGACGAGAAGGTCGCGTGGCTGAAAAGCCTCGGCGTCGACGAGGTGGTGAATTACCGCACCGCGCCCGACCTGCTCGAGGCGGTGCGGGCGCTCGCGCCCCGCGGGATCGATGTCTATTTCGACAATGTTGGCGGAGACCATCTGGAGGTGGCGCTGGAACTGGCGCGGCCCTTTGCCCGCCTGGTCGAGTGCGGCATGATCGCCCAGTACAATGCCGACCGCCCGCAAGCCGCGCCGCGCAACCTGATCTATGTGGTCGGCAAGAGCCTGAGGATGCAGGGCTTCATCGTGTCCAACTATGCCCACCTTCAGGATCGGTTTGTTGCCGACATGGCGCAGTGGATCGGCGAGGGTCGCCTTAAGTGGGAGGAAACCGTCCACGAGGGCATCGAGAACGCGCCAGAGGCCTTCATTGGGCTGTTCCGCGGCGCCAATACCGGCAAGATGTTGGTGCGGCTGGGCTGAGCGCGCGGCCCCGGCCGCAGACAGGACCGACAAAAACGGCCCCGACAACGGCGCCGCCAGATTTTCAGGACTTTGGACAATGGCAAGGCTGTTCGACGCCTATGTGATGGTCGACTGGAGTGCGGCATCCAAGCCCACCACAGGCGCCGATTCGGTCTGGATCGGCATCATGCGCCGCAATGTGCGCTTTCAGTTCGCCTTCGAGGCGCACAACCCGTCCACCCGTGCCGAGGCCGAGCGCCAGCTGGACCAGCTGATGAAGGACTTCGTCAAGAAGTCCGAGCGGGCCCTGATCGGCTTTGATTTCGCGCTGGGTTTCCCGCGCGGCGCCGCCGCGGCGATGCAGCTGGGGTCCGACCAGCCCTGGATGGCGATGTGGGACTATATCGCCCGCGAGGTGAAGGACCGGCCCGACAACACCAACAACCGCTTTCAAGTCGGCGCGCGGATGAACCGCGCCATGACGGGCGAGGCGTTTCCGTTCTGGGGCGCACCCGCGCGCGAAGAGCAGACCATGCTGCGCTCGAAGCGCCCCCGCCGCCACACCGAGGCGGACCTGCCCGAACTGCGCCTGGTGGACGAGCGCGCGCGCTCGAGCCCCGTCTGGCAGCTCTATTACCAGGGCTCGGTGGGCGGCCAGGTGCTGACCGGCGTTCCGGTGGTACGGCGCCTGCGCGCCGAACGCCAGGGGCAGGCGGTGGTGTGGCCCTTCGAGACCGGCTTCAAGGCCCTGACACGCGCGGACCTCGAGGGCGTCGATGCCGTGCTGTGCGAGATCTATCCCTCTCTGGTGAAGGCCGAGCCCCGGCCCGGCGAGGTCAAGGACCTCGCCCAGGTGCGCGCCATCGCCGAGCACTTCCAGAAGCTGGATGACACCGGTCGGCTGGGCGCGCTGTTCGGCCCCAGGGTCGATGCGGCCCATATCGACGCGGTGGCCCGTGAGGAAGGCTGGATCCTGGGCGTCGCCTGACCGCTGGCCGCCTCAGCCCAGCAGCTTGCGGCGCGCCCACTCGCGCGAGGCTTCGGCCACGCGGAACGCAGACACGATCTGGGCGTCACCGGGCATTTGCGGCTCGATGTGGGTCGCAGCGTCCATTGCCGCCTTGAACGCGATCTCGGCCGCCGAAATCTGGCCCGAACGCAGATAGGCCCACGCCTCGATCAGGCTGGGGGCAACCGGATCACGGCCCAGCAGCGCGAAATAGGGTTCCTCGGCCTCGGCCTTGGCGACGGCGTCGAACTGGGACGGATCGGTTTTCGAGCTCATTGGTCTTCACCCCTCTGCCATGGTCGCGTGCGCTGCTGCCACCACGGTGTTGCGATTGCCCTAACGGGGCGCCCAGGCCAGCATCACGCTGCCTCGGCGCGCGCCAGCTTTACCGTCCGCAGATGCTCGGAGATCAGGAACGCCAGGTCCAGCGCCTGCGCCGCGTTCAGCCGCGGGTCGCAGTGCGTGTGATAGCGCGAAGACAGGTCTTCTTCGGTGACGGCCTGCGCGCCACCGATGCACTCGGTAACGTTTTGGCCGGTCATCTCGAAATGCACCCCGCCCGGATAGGCGCCCTCGGCCGGCAGGACCTCCATGAAGGTGCGCACCTCGGACAGGATGCGGTCGACGGGACGCGTCTTGAAACCGCTGGCGGTCTTGAAGGTGTTGCCGTGCATCGGATCGCACGACCAGACCACGTTCAGCCCCTCGCGCTGGACGGCGCGGACAAGCCGGATCAGCCCATCGGCCGCCTTTTCCGCGCCAAAGCGGGCGATCAGGGTCAGCCGGCCCGCCGTGTTCTGCGGGTTCAGGATGCCCGCCAGGCGCACCAGCTCGTCAGGTTCGAGCGAAGGGCCGCATTTCAGGCCGACGGGATTGCGGATGCCGCGACAGAACTCGACATGCGCGCCATCGGGCTGGCGGGTGCGGTCGCCGATCCAGACCATGTGCGCCGAGGTGTCGTAGCAGTCACCGGTGGTGGAATCCACGCGCGTCATGGCCTGCTCATAGCCCAGCAGCAGCGCTTCATGGCTGGTGTAGATGTCGACCTGGCGCATCTGCGGCACGCTGTCGGCATCGATCCCGCAGGCGCGCATGAATTCCAGGCTCTCGCCGATGCGGTCCGCCAGCTTGCGATAGCGCTCTGCTGCCGGCGATCCCGCCACAAAGCCCAGCATCCAGCTGTGCACGTTCTGGAGGTTGGCATACCCCCCCTGAGAAAAGGCCCGGATCAGGTTCAGGGTGGCGGCCGACTGCAAATAGGCGCGCAGCAGGCGCTCGGGGTCGGGCACACGCGCCTCGGGCGTGAACTCCATCCCGTTGATGTTGTCGCCGCGATAGCTGGGCAGGGTCACACCGTCGATGGTCTCGACCGGCTCGGAGCGGGGCTTGGCGAACTGGCCAGCAATGCGACCCACCTTCACCACTGGCTTGCCGCCGGCAAAGGTCATCACCACGGCCATCTGCAGCAGCAGGCGGAAGGTGTCGCGGATATTGTTGGGGTGGAACTCGCGAAAGCTCTCGGCGCAGTCCCCGCCCTGCAGCAGGAACGCCCGGCCCGCGGCGACATCGGCCAGACGCGCCTCGAGTTGGCGTGCCTCGCCGGCGAACACCAGCGGCGGATACGAGGACAGCGTTCCTTCGACCCGTGCCAGGGCATCGGCATCGGGATAATCGGCGGGGATGTGGCGCGCCGGCCGCGAGCGCCAGCTGTCGGGGGACCATTTCTGCATGGGCCCACCTTACAATCCTTTTGCAGGCTTGGGGAGATGCCCAGTGGCGCGGGGCGTACGGCCTCTGGCGGCCCGCCTCTCGCCGGCGATCAGGCCGAGGCGAGGTTGGGCGCCACCCATTTCTCGCGCAGGGTGACCAACTCCTCGGCGACGCTGGGGTGCAGGGCGCAGGTGTCGTCGAACTGCGCCTTGGTCAGCCCCGCCTTCACCGCGATCGCCACTGCCTGGATGATCTCGGGCGCGTCCGGGCCAACGATGTGACAGCCGACGACGCGTTGTGTCTGCGCGCAAACGACCAGCTTCATCAGCATCCGCGTCTCATCGTTCGGCAGGACATGCTTCATCGGCCGGAAGCGGGTCTTGTAGATGTCGATCGCGCCATGGCGCCGGCGGGCCTCGGCCTCGCTCAGGCCGACCACGCCGACGGCCGGCTGGGCGAACACGGCGGTGGGGATGTCGTCATACGTAAAGGCGCTTGGCCGGCCGCGATACTCGGTATCCACGAAGGCCTGCGCCTCGCGGATAGCCACGGGTGTCAGCGGCATCCGCCCGGTGACGTCCCCGACGGCAAAGATGCCGGGCGCACTGGTCCGCGAGTGGGCGTCCACCGTCACATTGCCGCGCGCATCCAGCGCGACGCCCGCGGTCTCCAGGCCCAACCCCGCCGTGGCAGCGCGCCGCCCGACCGCCCAAAGCAATTGGTCAGCCTCCACATGCTCGCCATTGACCAGGTGGACGGCCAGCCCGCCCGCGGTCTGCTCGACGCGTTCGATCACGGTGTGGGTGATGACCCGAACCCCGGCCCGCTTGAGGTTCTCGTGCACCTCGACCCGCACATCGTCGTCGAAGCCGTTCAGCACCGTCTCGCCGCGATAGACCAGTGTCACCTGGGTGCCGAGCGCGGCGAAGATATGCGCGAACTCGATGGCGCTATAGCCCCCGCCCGCCACCACCAGCCGCTCGGGCCGGCTGGGCAGGTGAAACACGTCATCGGAGGTGATGCCGAGCTCCTGGCCCGGCACGTCGGATGGCCTCCAAGGCCCGCCGCCGGTCGCGACAAGAATGCGCCCCGCGCGGAACACCCGTCCATCGGCCAGCCCCACCTTGCCCTCGCCCAGCAGCGAGGCAAAGGATTCAACGATCTCGACGCCGGCATTGCGCAGATTGCGGGTGTAGATGGCCGAGAGCCGGTCGACCTCGCTGGCCACGGCCTCGCGCATGCGCGCCCAGTCATGGGCCGGCTCGGGCACGGCCCAGCCATACCCCCGCGCCAGACGGAAGGCCTGGGCAAACTCAGCGCCATAGACATAGAGTTTCTTGGGCACACAGCCGCGGATGACGCAGGTGCCGCCAACGCGAAAGCTTTCGGCTACCACCACCTTTGCCCCGGCCATCGAGGCCAGCCGCGCCGCGCGCACCCCGCCCGACCCGGCTCCGATGACGAACAGATGGACCGTCTCGACACTGCTCATGCGATCTCCCGTACATCCACCCCGCCCGCCGACCCGATGATGACGGTGCGTGCCAGCCCCAGGAACAGCCCATGACCCATCACGCCTGGAATGCGCTCCAGGTCCGCTGCCAGGTTTTCGGGCGAGGCGATCTCCTCGCAGCGGCAATCCAGGATCCAGTGGCCCCCATCGGTCACGAAGGGCTGGCCCTGGGCCACCTCGCGCAGCCACACCGCCTTGCCCGGACAGCGGTTGGCGGCGATGGCGTCGAACACCCGCCGGGCGGTCATCGTGAAACCAAAAGGTGCCACCTCCACGGGCAGCGGAAAGGCGCCCAGCCGGGCCACCAGCTTGGAGGCGTCACCGATCACCAGCATGTGGTCGCTGGCGTCGGCGACGATCTTTTCGCGAAGCAGTGCCCCCCCGCCGCCCTTGATCAAACGCCCCTGCGGATCGATCTCGTCAGCGCCGTCGATGGTCAGGTGGATCCGGTCCGCCTGGTCTGGCGCGATCAGCGGAATTGAGAGCTCATCGGCCAGGCGGCGTGTCTCGTCCGAGGTGGGCACGCCGCGCACCTCGAGGCCCGCCCCGATGCGCTCGGCCAGAAGGTGCAGGAAGTGGGTGGCGGTCGAGCCCGTCCCCAGGCCCAGCGTCATGCCCTGTTCGACAAAGTCCAGCGCGGCCGCGGCCGCACGCATCTTGCCAATGTTCGAGCTCATGCCGGTTCCGACCGCCCCTCGCCTGCCCCCGCACCGCCGCGCGTCAAGCGAAACCGCGCCGCCCAGCCGGGCTTGACGACCTGGCGCGCGCGCCCGACCGCCAGCGCGTCCGGCTCGACGTCGTGTGTGACGACCGTGCCGGTGGCCGTATAGGCGTTCTCGCCCACCCGCACCGGCGCAACCAGGCAGGTGTTCGACCCGATGAAGGCCCCCGCCCCGATCACCGTCTCGAACTTGCCAAACCCGTCATAATTGCAGGTGATGGTCCCGGCCCCCAGATTGGCGCGCTCGCCCACCACCGCGTCGCCGACATAGCTCAGATGGTTGACCTTTGCCCCCGCGGCGATCCGGGCATTCTTCAGTTCGACGAAATTGCCCACCTTGACCCCACTGGCCAGGCGCGTGCCCGGCCGCAGGCGCGCGAAGGGGCCCACCTCACAGCCGGCCCCAACACTGGCACCCTCGAGGTGCGAAAACGCCCGGATGCGCGCCCCGGCCTCGACGCGCACGCCCGGCGCGAACACCACGTTAGGCTCGACCGTGACATCGGCGGCCAGCGCGGTGTCGTGACTGAAATGCACGGTGTCGGGCGCCATCAGCAGCACGCCCGCCTCCAGGGCGGCACGGCGCGCGCGCGCCTGAAAGACGCCCTCGGCCGCGGCCAGTTCGGCCTTGGAGTTGACGCCCGCCACCTCGGTCGCCTCGACCACCAGCATGGCATTGCGACGCCCCGCACGCGTTGCCATCGCGACCACGTCCGGCAGGTAATACTCGCCCTTGGCGTTCGCGTTGCCGACCTGCGCCACCAGAGGCATCAGCACATCGGCGGCCCCGGCCAGCACGCCCGAATTGCACTGGCGGATCGCCCGCTGTTCGGGGGTGGCGTCCAGCGCCTCGACGATCGACAGCGGGGCGCCATCGGCCCCGGTCACCAGCCGTCCATAGGCACCCGGTTCGGCGGGTTCGAACCCCAGGACACGGATGCCGTCGGCCGGCATGTCCAGCAGCGCCGTGATGGTCTGCGGGCGAATCAGTGGCGTGTCGGCAAACAGCACGACGACATCGCCATCAAAGCCGCTCAGGGCCTCGGACGCCGCCCCGACCGCGTGCGCGGTACCCAAAGCCTGCGCCTGGATGACGATCGCCTCCTCGCCAAGTTCGGTTCGCACGGAACCGTGGACGGCCGCCGCGTCAGGGGCACACACCACCACGATGCGCCCCGCGCCGATGGCCCGTGCCAGGTCGATCGACCATCCCAGCATCGCGCGCCCGCCGACCTCGTGCAGCACCTTGGGCCGCGCCGAGCGCATCCGCGTGCCCTGCCCGGCGGCCAGGATGACCACCGCGCGCGGGCGCGCGCCCGCCGGCAGTGGCTGGGCAGGAGAGACTTGCGTTTCAGGGGCAGTCGGCATCGGGTCCCGCAGGCTGGACAGGGATCACAGCGCATCAATGACGCGCGCAATGGGCCTGCTCGTAGGGCGGGGCGCGGGTGATGTCGACCCGCCGGCTCTGCCGCGACCGCCCGATCATGCCCGAAAAGCACGGCGCGAGGGGCGCGCGGAACAACAAAGGCGCGCCCCGGACGGAGCGCGCCTCGTTGTATTCCGCGGCGACCGCAGGTCGGGTGATCAGGCGAGCTCGCCGATCGAACGCCGGTCCTCGGCCTGCTCGCGGCGACGGGGCATCCCGTTCACCATGTCGCTGCGCACGTCGGTGCGCGCGGACCGCATGGCGGGGACGAAACCGGCCTCGACCAGCTTCACGTCGACATTGTAGCCGCGCTCTTTCCAGTATTCTTCGATCTTGGCCTTGAGACGACGGGCGCCATCAGGGGTGCAAAAATCGGCTTCCATCTGACCGGACTCCTTGAGACTGATTTGCGGGGCGGGCCCACGGAGCGACCGCGAGCCGCCTCTTTGGATCCCTCGATCACCGGGGGGCTCTTCGTCCCGCGCCGGGTTGATCGCGATATGGAACAGGACCGCGCTGCTGACAACACTGCGATTTAGGATAACTTGCCGGAACCGGCGTCCGGCGGCGCTCCATGAAGCGCGGATGAACGCTCGCTCCGCAAACTTGTTTCGTGAATTCGCGAAAACCCAAAGATCGGCGAAAAAATATTGCGTGACTTAAGCAATCCACGGTGCGGTCTGTCTGCCTTGCCGCACGCGTTCATTGAACGCGTTCAGCGTGTCATACCTTCGTCGCATATATGCATGACTCGCAAAGCGTCATGGTTGCCTGCAAGGCGTTCGCGGAACCGGGAGAATGACCGGTGATTCCCGGGCATGGGCCGACACGGAGGGTGCGCAGATGAGCGACTGGGTGCTGCTGGACCGATCGGTGATCGGCTGCCACGGCCCGGACGCCGAGGCGTTCCTGGATGGGCTCATCACCTGTTCGACGCGCGCGGCGGATGACGGTGCGCCGGCCTATGGTGGCCTTCTGACGCCGCAGGGCAAGGTGATCGCACCGTTCGTGCTGTGGCGCGCGGGCGGCGGCTTCCTGCTGGACACCCACCCCGGTTTTGCCGCCGCGCTGCTGGGGCGGCTCTCGATCTATCGGCTGCGTTCGGCGGTCGAAATGGCCCTCCGCCCGGACCTTGTTGTGGCGCAGGGACCGGATGATGCCGCGGCCAGCGCTTGCCCCGGCGCTGTGGCATACGGCCCCGATCCCCGCCATCGCGCCCTTGGAAAGCGTGCCATCGCCACCGCTGGCACGCCCGGCCTGACGGATGGACAGGCGGAATGGGACGAACGGCGCGTGGACATTGGCGTGCCAGAGACACCGGACGACCTGCTGGCCGAAACCGATTTCTGGCTCGAGGCGCTGGGCGAGGAGATGAACGGCACGGATTTCCGCAAGGGATGCTTTGTCGGCCAGGAAACCGTCAGCCGGATGAAGCGGCGTACCCCTGCCCGCTCGAAGATCGTCCGATTCGCCGCCCCCGTGGGCCCGGCCGCACGCACACCTGTGACGGTGGAGGGCTTTCAGATCGGCCGTACCGGCAGCGCGGCTGGCGGACATGTGCTGGCATTGGTGCGCCTCGATCATCTCGACCGCGCGCTGGCCGAAGGAACGCCCGTGATGGCGGGCGGAGTACCGCTGGAACCCAGGCCCCAGGACTGGCTGATCCGCGCCGGCCCCGAGGGCACGCGTGTCTAGCGCATCACATAGCGGATCGGCAGCCGCTTGGGCCCATTGACGAAATTTGCCGCCGACAGGGCGGGCGTGCCGTCCAGCTCGATCGAGTCCAGCCTCGGGATCAGCTCCTCGAACAGGGCGCGCATCTCCATCTTCGCCAGATGCTGGCCCAGGCACAGATGCGCCCCGTATCCAAAGGCCAGATGCCGGTTGGGCGAACGGTCGATCCGGAAGGCATAGGGGTCGTCAAACACCTCTTCGTCGCGATTGCCTGACGGATAGCACAGCATCAGCCAGTCGCCGGCCGCGATGCGGCGGCCGCGCAGCTCATAGTCCTGAACCGCGGTGCGCATGAAATGCCGGACCGGCGTGGTCCAGCGGATCGCCTCATCGACAAAGCCGGCGATCAGCGAGGGGTCGGCCTTCAGCTTGCGGAACTCTTCGGGGTGCTCGATCAGCGCCCACAGCCCGCCGGCGGTCGAGGACGAGGTGGTGTCGTGCCCCGCCGCAGCGATGATCACATAATAGGACATCGCATTGAACGGATCGAGCGGCTTTCCGTCGATCTGGCCATTGGCGATCACCGAGGCGACGTCGTCGCGCGGATGGGCCCGACGGTCCTCGGTGAGGGCGTTGAAATACATGAAGAAGTCGGCGACCACCGACTGCAGCTGCGCCAGCGCCGCGTCGTCCGACAACATTTCCAGCGAGCCGCCGCCGCGGTTCAACTCGGGATCGGTCGAGCCGAACAGTTCCTGCGTCAGCTTGAGCATCCGCGCCTCGTCCTCGCGCGGGACGCCCAGGATCTCCATGATGACGCGCAAGGGATACCAGACCGCCACATCGGCGACAAAGTCGCACCGCCCGCCGCGGGCGGCCATGGCGTCGACATGTTCGCGGGCCAGGTCGCGCAGCGTGGCGTCCAGCCGCCTGAGATTGGCCGGCATGAACCAAGACTGGGTCAGCAGGCGATAGTCGGTGTGCTCGGGCGGGTCGAGCTGGACCAGCGAGCGCACCAGATGCGGCGTGCCGGTGATCGCGTGCACCTTTTGCGCCAGCGCGCGGTTGGTGAAGGTGGTCGAGCGGGTGCCGTTCAGGAACAGCGCGTTCTGGCGGCTGATTTCCAGGATGTCGGCGTGGCGGGTAACCGCCCAGAACGGATCGCACCCTTCCAGCTGCGCGACGCCCAGCGGCTGGTTCTGGCGCAGCCACCGGAACGCGCCATCCAGCCGCGCGGGGTCGGCATGGGCCTTGGGATCGACAATCGTGGTGGCGATGTCGGTCGGGATGATGTGGCTGGTCATGTCCGAAGCGTCTCCATCGCCAAGGCCCGGCGCGCCGGGCCATGGGCGCGTCTGAATGCCTAGCCGGGCAGCAGCCGCGGCACGAAGAAGGGCGCGGCCAGCGACAGCGCCATCAGCGTCTCGAAACCGACCGAGCCCCAGTTGAACCCGGTCGACTGGGCGTCGAGCTGGATCGACACCACCCGCCCGACCGCTGCACCCGCCCACGCCGCTGCCAGCACCAGACTGGCCCACTCGCCGCCCGCGCCCGCCGTCAGCAGGGCCGCCCCGGCCAGCGCATGCGAAGCCAGGAAGAGCCCCCCATAGCTGGCACGGAATTCGGCAAAGCCGCCAGGGCGTGCCGGGTCCGGTACCAGGCGCACCAGGCGCGACCCCCAGGCCGGATTGACCAGCGACCACGCCCCCATCCCCGCGCCGATCAGCGCAGCCAGCAGCGCCACAATGGTTTCGGGCGGGGGAAGCAGCATGGTGCGCTCAGCGCATTCCGGCCACGTGCAGGCGCGCCTCGGCCTCGCCGGCCGCCGCGGCCATCTCGCCGGCAAACCTGCCCAGTTCCATGCGCGCGATGGTGCGGCAGTGCACCTCGTCCGGTCCGTCCGCCAGCCGCAGCGTGCGGATGCCGGAATACGCGCGCGCCAGGCCAAAATCCTCGGACACCCCGCCCCCGCCATGGGCCTGAATGGCGTCGTCGATCACCTTCAGCGCCACGCGCGGCGCCGCCACCTTGATCATGGCGATCTCGGCGCGGGCGACCTTGTTGCCCACCGTGTCCATCATGTACGCCGCCTTCAGGCACAGAAGGCGGGTCATCTCGATGTCGATGCGCGCCTCGGCGATGCGCTGTTCCCACACCGAGTGTTCGGCGATGGTCTTGCCGAACGCCTTGCGGGTCAGAAGGCGCCGGCACATCTTCTCCAGCGCCACCTCGGCCGTGCCCAGCGTGCGCATGCAATGGTGGATGCGACCCGGCCCCAGCCGCCCCTGCGCGATCTCAAAGCCCGCCCCCTCGCGCAGCAGCATGTTCGAGGCCGGCACCCGGACGTTTTCCAGCACCACCTCGAAATGCCCGTGCGGGGCATCGTCATAACCGAACACGTGCAGCGGGCGGATCAGTTTTACCCCGGGCGCGTCCAGCGGCACGATGATCTGGGACTGCTGGGTATAGGCCTTGGCGTCCGGGTCGGTCTTGCCCATCACGATGGCCACCTTGCAGCGCGGATCGCCGACGCCCGAAGACCACCATTTGCGTCCGTTCACGACATACTCGTCGCCGTCGCGGCGGATCTCGGTCTGGATGTTGGTCGCGTCCGAACTGGCCACCGCGGGCTCGGTCATCAGGAAGGCCGAGCGGATCTGGCCATTCATGAGTGGCCGCAGCCAGGCCTCTTTCTGCTCGCGCGTGCCATAGCGGTGGAACACTTCCATGTTGCCGGTGTCGGGCGCCGAGCAGTTGAACACCTCCGAGGCAAAGCCCACCCGCCCCATGATCTCGGCCAGCGCGGCATAGGTGACGTTGGACAGATGCGGCCCCTCGAACTCGAAGGTGTCATCGACCGAGCGGTGACCGGCAGGCTCGGGCGGCATGAACAGGTTCCACAGGCCCTCGGCCTTTGCCTTGGCCTTCAGCTCTTCGACAACGGGAATCACCTTCCAGCGCTCGCCCTCGCGGTCCTGGCGCTCATAGACGGGGATGGCGGGGATGATGTGGGCATCCATGAAGGCCTGAACGCGCGCGATCCAGTGCTTGGTCTCGGCGGAATGTTCGAAGATCATGGGCGCGCTCCGGAATGGTGTCACAAGGCTGGTTCGGTCGTAGACCGTCCCACACACGGCGGCAATTGTCCGTTGCGAGAGGCCAGCAAGGGGGACCGCCTGGATGAGACTTGCCGTCATGCCCCTGAAAAGCGGGCCGGTGGTGCTCCAGCCCCTGCGCGCGGCTCACCGGCAGGCGTTGGCGCCGCTGGTCGCCGACGCCGACCTCTGGCGATGGTGGCCGCGGAACATGACCGGTGTGCCCTGGGAGCAGACCTTTGACTGGCAGCTGCGCGAGCACCGCGCCCGCCGATGGATCGTGTTCACCGTCTTTCACGACACCTTGGGCGCGGTGGGCCAGACCTGTTTCATCGACCCGCGCCCGGCCCGCGCCACCATCGAGATCGGGGGCACCTGGTACACCCGCACGGTCTGGGGCACGGATGTGAACGCGGCCGCGAAACTGGCCCTGCTGCGCCATGCGTGCGCCTGCGGCGCCCAGCGCATCGAACTCAAGACCGACGCGCTGAACACGCGCTCGCGCGCGGCCATCGAGCGGCTGGACGCAAACTTCGAGGGCGTGTTCCGGCGCCACCTGCAGCGACCCGACGGCAGCTGGCGCGACACCGCCTGGTATTCCATCCTGGCCGACGAGGTGCCCGCCATTGTCGCCGGGCTCGAGGCACGCCTTGCGCGGGCGCGGCCTGCAGGGTGAACGCGCCATTAACCTGTTTTCGATGTTAGTCGGCGACACGGCGCAAGGGAGCGTGCGCGATTCGATGACCCTGATGGCCCATGCAATGATGGCGATGGCGTCGGTGCTGACCGCGGTTGCGGTGGCGGCCGCCGGCATCCGCATGGCCGGGCTGGACGCGGTGACCGGCGTGTTCGCCGGCATCGCCGCGCTGGCGGTGACCACCATCGTGCACGCCCTGATCGCCATCGGGCGCGGATTGACCGACACCGCAGCCCTGCGTGCCGACCTGTCGCGCCGGATCGAGACGCTGGAAAAGGCCAATGCCCAGCTGTCCGAGGAACTGGCCGTCTCGCGCGATGCGCTGCGCGCGGCCATCCTGCGCATCGACACCCTGCACGAGGCCGAGCCGGCGCGACTGCAATCCGTGGCGCCGCCTGCCCCCGCGCCCGCGCGCTCGACATCGGCCGAGGCCGAACTGCTGGCGGACCTGGTGGACCGGATCGGGCGCACGCTCGATGCCCGGCTCAGCGCTTATGGCCTGACCGCCGGGGACCACGCAGCCCTTTCCGCCGGCCTCCAGCCGCCTGAGGAAAGCCCCATCGTGCGCGCGGTGCGCGACGCGCTCGAAGAGAACCGGGTCGAGCTGCACCTTCAGCCCGTCGTCGCCCTGCCCCAGCGCCGCACCGCTTTCTATGAAGGCTTCACGCGCCTGCGCGATCACAATGGTCGGCTGATCCAGCCCGCCGAGTTCCTGCCGGCGGCGGACGCTGCGGGCATGCTCTCGGTGATCGACAACCTGCTGTTGTTCCGCTGCGTCCAGATCGTGCGCCGCCTGACCAAGCAGGACAGACGTATCGGCATCTTCTGCAACCTTTCGTCCACCTCGCTGTCGGACGAAGTGTTCTTCCCCCAGTTCCTCGATTTCATGTGCGAGAACCGCGACCTGGCGGGCTCGCTGATCTTCGAGATCGGCCAGCAGGCCTTCACCGACCGCTCGGCGGCCGAGGCCCGCGCCATGGCGCGCCTGGTGGACATCGGCTTTCGCTTTTCGGTGGACAAGGTCGGCCGGCTGGACATCGACCTCAACGAATACGAGCGCTCGGGTGTGCGCTTCCTCAAGGTCGAGGGCAAGCTGCTGGTGGCGTCGTTCCTTGGCGGGGTGCGCCCGTTCTCGAACATCCTTCGCGAGATCGAGGCACGGGACGTGTCGGCCGTATTCTCGCGCCACGGGGTCGATCTGGTCGCCGAGAAGATCGAGGACGAAAAGACCGTCATCGACGTGCTGGAACTGGACACCCCCTTCGGCCAGGGCAAGCTGTTCGGCCCGCCGCGCCCGATCAAGGACTCGCTGCTGGACGAAACCGCCCCCCCGCACGACTTCCTGCGACGGACCGCCTGATCCGGCTCACCCCTTGACGCTCCGGGGCCGGGGCGCCACGCGACGGCGATGAACCCTGCACCCGCCTCG
>DBAV01000116.1 GCA_002291875.1 Hyphomonadaceae bacterium UBA1001 | reverse complement strand
CCCGGAACCGGTGAGCAGCGCGAACCGGTATCCGGGACCTGTCCCCAAAACCCCGCAGTGCCACCGTCGGCCGCTTCACCCCTGGACGGGGGGAAACCTGTGGGGGGCCTTTGGTCAGGCGGCGGCGAGGACCTTGTCGAGCTCGTTGACCAGGTCCTTCAGGTGGAAGGGCTTGGACAGCATCTTGGCGTCGCGCGGCGTGGGGCGGCCGCTGGACAGGGCGACCGCCGCAAAGCCCGTGATGAAGACGATCTTCATCGCCGGATCAACGTCGGCGGCGCGGCGCGCCAGCTCGATGCCGTCCATGCCGGGCATCACGATGTCGGTCAGCAGCAGGTCATAGGCCTGGCGCTCGAGTGCCTCGAACGCGCTCTCGCCATCGGCATAGTCCTCGACGTCGTGGCCGGCCTTGGCGAGGGCGCGCGACAGGAACAGGCGCATCGATTCGTCGTCCTCGGCCAGCAGTATCCGCGCCATCGGGCGGCTCCTCGTCTTCTGCCCCGGGGGACGGCCCGCACCATCGCGGACGCCGGACCCACAATCGGGTAGCCCTGTCGGGCATCCGTCCTATCCCGCCCAGGATTAACCATTCCTGAGCGGGCAGGCCCCGGCCCCATCGGCCATGCAGGGCGGCGCAAGTCAACCGCGGCTGCCACCGCAGCAAGGCCGCAGCGCCGGGGCCCGGGACAGGTGCATGTCCGCACCCGCATTGACGCCGCCGCCCCCCGGCACCACCATCGCCCTCATGGAGCCGCTGGGCCACGCCGCCAATCACACCCTGCACGCCGGCACGGCCGCGGCGGACGCGCATCCGCCCTTCGTTCTGGTCGAACCCGTCGGCGCCCAAGTGCCGCTGGTGCTGGCCTCGCCGCATTCGGGCCGGCGCTATCCGCCCGAACTGATCGCCCGCTCGCGGCTGGATGCGCTGACGCTGCGGCGGTCCGAGGACGTGGCGGTGGACGCGCTGGTGGCCGAGGGACCCGAGCACGGGGCGGCCCTGCTGGCGGCGACCCATGCCCGCGCTTGGGTCGACCTCAACCGCGACGCCACCGAGATCGACCTGTCGATGTTCGACGACGCCCCGCCGGGCCACCGCTTCCAGCGCACTGCACGCGTTCAGGCCGGTCTGGGCGCAATCCCGCGCGTGGTGGGCGAGGGGCTGGAAATCTATGGCACCCGCATTGCCTGGGACGATGCCCAGCGCCGCATCGATTCAGTGTGGCGGCCTTTCCACGCCGCCCTGACGCGCCTGGTGCGCGACACGCGCGAGCGGCACGGGGCGGTGTTGCTGATCGACTGTCATTCGATGCCCTCGGCCGCGCGGGGGGTCGACGGGGCGGACATCGTGCTGGGCGACCGCTTCGGCCAGGCCGCGCCCGCCCGCGTCGCCCAGTTCGCCCAGGGGGTGCTCGAGCGCATGGGCTATCGGGTGGCGCGCAACAGCCCCTATGCGGGCGGCTTCATCACCCAGACGCATGGCCGCCCCGCTGCCCGCCAGTACGCGATGCAGATAGAGATTTCGCGCGGGATCTATCTGGACGAGGCCACACTCGAGCCCAGCGCTCGCTTTGAGCGCCTGCGCCGCGATCTCGGCGCCTTCCTTGCGCACCTGGCCGACGCCACCGACAGCGGGCGGCTGTTCTAGGCGCCAGACCCCCGCGCAGTGTGGTTCCCTTCAACGGGCACAGCGTCTAGGGTCGCACGCGGGTCGGTCGGTCGTGGGGAAAACTTGAGCCTCGTTCGCAACACCGTGGTGCAGGGCTCGCTGACCTTTGTCAGCCGGATCTTCGGGTTCGCCCGCGACATCCTGATTGCCGCCGTGCTGGGGGCAGGCGCGGTGTCGGACGTGTGGAACGCGGCGCTGGCCTTTCCCAACATGTTCCGCCGCGTGTTCGCCGAGGGCGCGTTCGCCCAGGCCTTCGTGCCCTTCTATACCCGCCGTCTGCGCGAGGAAGGCGAGGGGCCGGCGCACACGCTGGCCTCGGGCACGCTGGCCTTCCTCTTGGTGTTGGTGGCGGGGCTGACGATCGCGCTGCAGCTGGGCATGCCCTGGATCAACCTGCTGCTGAACAAGGGTTATGTCGATCATCCCATCTTCGACTTCTCGACCCTGCTGATCCAGATCACCATGCCCTATCTGGTGTGCATGGCGATCGCCGCGCTGTGTGCGGGCGTGCTGAACGCGATCGGCCGTTTCGCGCTTGCCGCGTTTGCGCCGACCCTGCTGAACCTGTGCCTGCTGGTGGCGATCCTGCCGTTCGCGCAGAACCCGGCCGCTGCAACCGAGGCGCAGATGCGCGACGCCGCGCTGGCGCTGTCGGTGGCGGTGACGGTGGCAGGGGTGATCCAGGCGGGCCTGCTGCTGTGGGGCGTGCGCCGGGCAGGGGTCAAGCTGCGCCTGGCCCTGCCGCGCCTGACCCCCGACGTGAAGGCGATCCTGCTGCTGGCCATTCCGGGCACCATTGCGGGCTCGGCCACCCAGATCAATTTCATGGTCAGCCAGTCGCTGGTCAGCGAAGAGGAGGGCGCGCGCAGCTTTCTGTTCGCCGCCGATCGTCTTTACCAATTGCCCCTGGGCATGGTCGGCGTGGCGGTGGGGCTGGCCCTTTTGCCGCGCCTGGCACGGGCGATCTCGGATGCCGACCAGCCGCGCGTGCGCGGCTCGATGGACGAGGCGCTGACCATTTCGATGGCCTTTACCCTGCCGGCGGCGGCGGCCTTTCTGGTGATGCCCTATTTCCTGATGCTGGGCTTCTGGACGCGCGGGCAGTTCACCGCCGAGGACGCGCGCATGACCGCCGACGCGCTGATCCATTACGCGTGGGGGGTGCCCGCCTTCGTGCTGGCCAAGGTGCTGGCGCCGGCCTTCTTTGCCCGCGGCGACACCTTCAAGCCCATGATCTATGCCCTGGTCACGGTGGCCATCAACGTGGCGCTGGGGGTGGCGCTGTTCCACTGGCTGCGCGCCCAGGGGATGATGGGATTTGTCGGCTTTGCCATCGCGACCTCGGCGGCGGCCTGGATGAATGTCATCATGCTTGCGGTTCCGCTGGTGGCGTCGGGCGATTTGCGGCCGGCCGCGCGGACCTGGGGCAAGCTGGCGCGCATCCTGGCGGCCGTGGGCGTGATGGCGGGCTTTGTCGGGTGGTGCGCGCTGGAACGCGAGGCGCTGATCGCGCTGGTCGCCGGGTGGCCCGTGGTCGGGGGGCTGGCCAAGGAAATCGCGGTGCTGGCGGTGTGCCTCGGCGGCGCCCTGGTCTATGCGCTCGCCGCCCTGGTCACGCGCGCCCTCACCCTCTCCGAGGTCCGCTCGACCCTGCGCCGCGAGAAGGGCGCCCCCGCGGCGGACACGGGCTTCGACTGATCGGCCCATTGCAGGCGCCCGGGCTTCCAGGCCCGGTCTTGCGCGAACAACCGCGCTTGGAAGCGCGGGCTCCGGCGGGGGCGGCTTTGGCTCTGGACGAACTGCAAATGAGCCGGCGCGGGAGCCCGGGCTTCCGGGCCCGGTCTTGCGCATACAACCGCGCTTGGAAGCGCGGGCTCCGGCGGGGCCGGCTTTGGCTCTGGACGACCTGCAAATGCGCAAGCACAGGAGCCCGGGCTTCCAGGCCCGGTCTTGCGCGACCAACCGCGCTTGGAAGCGCGGGCTCCGGTGGGGCCGGCTTTGGCTCTGGACGATCTGAAAATGTGCAAGCACAGGAGCCCGGGCTTCCGGGCCCGGTCTTGCGCGACCAACCGCGCTTGGAAGCGCGGGCTCCGGCGGGGCCGGCTTTGGCGTTGGACGACCTGCAAATGCGCCGGCACAGGACCCCGGGCTTCCGGGCCCGGTCTTGCGCGACCAACCGCGCTTGGAAGCGCGGGCTCCGGCGGGGCCGGCTTTGGCTCTGGACGATCTGCAAATGTGCAAGCAGAGGAGCCCGGGCTTCCAGGCCCGGTCTTGCGCGACCAACCGCGCTTGGAAGCGCGGGCTCCGGCGGGGCCGGCTTTGGCTCTGGACGACCTGCAAATGCGCCAGCACAGGAGCCCGGGCTTCCGGGCCCGGTCTTGCGCGACCAACCGCGCTTGGAAGCGCGGGCTCCGGTGGTGCGGGGATGGCGCGCCTCGAAGCGCGCGGGCCGGTGGGGCTTGTCTCGACGGAACCGCAATGACGGGCTAGGAGTCGGCAGATTTCAGGAGGTGTGCATGAGCAGCAGTTTCCCGCCACCCGCAGCCGCCGGTGAGACCGACCGCGTCTATACCTTCGTCACCTATCTGATGATGGGCCTGACACCCTTCACGGGCGTCACCTGGTTCGTTGCGGTCATCATGGCACTCATGCGTCGCGGCACCACGGATGCGGTGCACCGCTCGCACCTCGATCTGATCCTGGGCACCGCGCTGTGGGGCTTTCTCGGTGCGGTCGTCGGTTGGGCAACCATCTGGGTTCTGGGCCTGGGCGTTCTCATCCTGCTTGCGGTCGTGATCTGGGCGCTGCTGCGGGTGGTGATGGGCGCGCTGCTGCTGAACGAGCGTCGGCCCGTGGGCAACCCCTCGACCTTCATGCTGCCGGCCTGATGGACCGGCGCACCTTTGCGGCGGGCGCGCTCGCCGCTGCGGGAATGGGGCCAGCCGCGACCGCCCAGGTCCCGAACCCGGCCACGCGCGAGATCGACAACTGGTCCGAGATCGTGGGCCTGGTGCCCCGCGGCTCGCGTGCCGCCGCCTTCTGGCGTGAGGTGGCGCAGTGGCGCGTGGTCGAACGCGGTGAGGTGCCCCGCCCGGTCCTGCGCCTGTGGGGCGTGCCGGACACCGAGGAGGCGCGCCACACCCTGTTCCGCCCGCGCGGCGAGGGTCGCCAGGGCGTTCGGATCGTCGAGCTGTCGCCCGGACGGCTGCCACGCGGTCGGATCAACGCCCAGCCCTGGGACACGGGCGGGGTGTTTTCGGTGATGGTGCGCGCGCGCAGCCTCGACACGCTGCTGGATCTGGTGCCGCGCCATGGCTATGGCGCCTTCAGCGAGCCCTATGACCTCAGCTTTGGCGGCCGCACCCTGCGCAACACGGTGCTGCGTGCACCCGATGGCGTGCATGTCGCCGTCTATGAGCGCGTGGGCGACACCGAATCCTCGCCGCCGACCGGGTTCGCCCGGGCCTTCAATTCAATGCAGATGGTTGCCGACCGCGACCGCGCCGAAGCGTGGTACACCGCGCTTGGCTGGCGCACGGTGGTGCGCGGCACCTTCATCGACCCGGGCCCGACGCTGACCAATTTCGCCATCCCGCCCACGCTGGCGACCTCGGTGCCCCGCCACTATGCCATCATGGTCCCCCGCGAGGGCGAGGAGCTGTGGGGCCGGATCGAGCTGATGCAGTTCGAAGGCTTTGGCGGCACCGATCTTGCGCCGGTGACCGCGCGTGCGGCCCTGGGCTGGTCCACGCTGGTGTTTCCGGTGCGCGACCTGACGGCCCTGCGGGCGCGCCTGCCCGCCGGCGTCACCATCGCCGCCGAGGGTGACGGGCGCAGCGCGGGCGCGCTGCTGGACGGGCGCATCACGGCGTCGCTGATGCTTGTCAGCCCCGATGGCGCGCGGATCACCTTCGCACAGGGCTGATCGGCCCGCGAAGCCATGATTACCCGCGCGTCGTTGACCATCGGGGACAGGCTTGGCACTGATTGGGTGGAAGCAGGCCGATTCCCGTTCGAGCGGCCGTGGGGAGACAACCTGATGCTCAAGGAATTCCGCGACTTTGCCCTGCGCGGCAATGTGGTCGATCTGGCGATCGGCGTCATCATCGGCGCCGCGTTCGGCAAGATCGTCACCTCGATGGTCGAGGACCTGATCATGCCGGTGATCGGCTATCTGACGGGCGGCATCGACTTTTCCAAGATGGCGTTCGTGATCCAGCGGGCGACGACGGATGCCGCCGGGGCTGCCGTGCCCGAAGTCGCGATCCGCTATGGTGCCTTCATCAACACGCTGGTCCAGTTCATCATCATCGCCTTCGTGCTGTTCATGGTGATCAAGGCGATGAACAGCGTGCTGAAGAAAAAGGAAGAGGCACCCGCGCCGGTGGCACCGACCCGCTCGGAGGAGTTGCTGGTGGAAATCCGCGACGCGCTGAAGGCGCGC
>DBAV01000121.1:7537-9279 GCA_002291875.1 Hyphomonadaceae bacterium UBA1001 | reverse complement strand
CTCCCTCACCGGGAGGGTGCTTCACTGTCGACATCAATAGTTGCCCACCTTGTCCTCGACCGCGTGGCCGCGGGCGGGGATCAGCATGTTGCGCTTGAAGGTGACGACCATGGTGCCGTCCTGGTTGAAGCCGCGGGTCAGGATGGTGACGATGCCCTGGCCGGGGCGCGACTGGCTCTCGCGCTTACCCAGCACCTCGCTTTCGGCATAGATCGTGTCGCCGGCAAAGACGGGGGCGGTGAACTTCACCTCGTCCATGCCGAGATTGGCGATGGCCTTCTGGCTGGTGTCGGTCACGCTCATGCCGATGCACAGCGCCAGGGTATAGGGGCTGACCACCAGATTGCGCTTGAACTCGGACGCCTTGGCGAACTCGGCATCGAAGTGCATCGGGTGGGTGTTCATCGTCATCAGCGTGAACAGGTGGTTTTCGTATTCGGTGACCGTCTTGCCGGGGCGGTGCTCATAGACATCGCCAACCACGAAATCCTCGAAATAGCGCCCGAACGTCTCGCGATAGCGCTGCGGCCCAACCTGTTTCACCGTTCCGGCCATGTCTGCACTCCTGCACGTTCCAGCACGCGTTGCGCGGCGCGGATCACCGGCCGCTCGATCAGTTTGCCGTCCAGCAGCGCGGCCGCACCGCCCGCCGCCTCCAACGCCTCGACGACGCGCCGGGCGCGTGCGATCTCGGCCTCGATCGGGGTGAACGCCGCATTGACGATCGCCACCTGGTCGGGGTGGATGCACGCGCGGCCCGTGAATCCCAGCGCCTTCGAGCGGCGGGTCGAGGCTTCGAGGTCGGCGGGGTCGCGGATGTCGAGGTGGGGCACGTCGAGCAGCTGAACACCCCCCGCCGCCGCCGCCAGCGTGCCGCGCGCATGGGCCAGCGCCTCCCACTCCATCGTGCAGCCGACATCGGCGCTGTAGTCCGCGCCGCCGAACAGGATGCCGTGCACGGCCGGGGCTTCGGCGATGTCCCAGGCGCGGCGCAGGCCCACCGCGCTCTCGATGATGGGCCAGAGGGACACGCATCGCCGTTCGAGAAGGGCCACCAGCTGGTCCAGTTCGGCAGGCCCGGCCACCTTGGGCACCATCATGAAGTCGGGGCGACCGCGGGCTTCGGCATAGGCGATGACATCGCGCAGGCCGTCCAGCGTCGAAAGCCCGTTGATCCGGATGCCGACCCTGGGGCCCGTGTGCGGGCCGTCCTTGGAATCGCTGAGGGGACGGGCGTCCAGCCACGCCATGACCTCGGCGCGCGCGGATGCCTTGGCGTCGGGCGGCACCGCGTCCTCGAGATCGATGCACACCGCGTCCGCGCCCGCGCCAAGCGCCTTCGCGAACCGCTCGGGGCGGTTGGCGGGCACAAACAGGAGCGAGCGAAAGGTGTTCACGACAGGCGCCGGGTCAAAACTTTGTCCGGACATTTAGATCGGCACAGGGTCTGCGTCAAACGTCAGCCGGACCCGCGCGCCGCCGGATTTGCGCTTCACGGCGCGGCCGGCGCACGGTATCCGGGAGCGGACTTGGGCCCGCCTGGGCGCCGGAAGGGGACGGACATGGACACCACCACCATTATCGTGCTGGCCATTCTGGCAGCGGTCGTGATCCTGGTGATCGGCATCTACAACCGGCTGGTCGCCCTGCGGCAGACCTGCAACCAGGCCTTTGCGGACGTCGATGTCCAGCTCAAGCAGCGCCATGACCTGATCCCCAACCTGGTCGAGACGGTGAAGGGC
>DBAV01000121.1:0-7321 GCA_002291875.1 Hyphomonadaceae bacterium UBA1001 | reverse complement strand
TCGGCATCTACAACCGGCTGGTCGCCCTGCGGCAGACCTGCAACCAGGCCTTTGCGGACGTCGATGTCCAGCTCAAGCAGCGCCATGACCTGATCCCCAACCTGGTCGAGACGGTGAAGGGCTATGCGGCGCACGAGAAATCGACGCTCGAGGCGGTGATCGCCGCGCGCAACACCGCCATGGCCGCGCGCGACCCCCAGGCCCAGGCACAGGCGGAAAACATGCTGAGCGGCGCGCTGCGCCAGCTGTTCGCGCTGGCCGAGGCCTATCCCGAGCTCAAGGCCAACACCAATTTCCTCGAACTCCAGCGCGAGCTGGGCGATGTCGAGGACAAGCTGGCGGCCGCGCGGCGCTTCTTCAACAACGCCGTCCAGGAGTACAACACCGCCATCCAGCAATTCCCCGCGGTCCTGTTTGCCGGCATGCTGGGCTTTGGACACCGCGACTTCTTAGACCTGGGCGACAACCGCGCCGAGGTCGAGAAGGCGCCCAAGGTCTCGTTCGGCTGAGGGGGCGGGGGTGATCGGACGCGCATTCGGCCTGCGCACGCACATCTGGTCGAACGCCTTGCGGTCCATGCTGCTGCTGGCGGTGTTGCCGGTGGTGGCCCTCCTGGTGGTTTATGCGCTCAATCTGCTGGCGGCGGTCGGCGGCGTGTACGGTGTCGCGGGCGAGGTCGATCCGTTCGGCGCGGCGCTGGCGAACATGGTTGGCGCGGTGCCGGTCGCCATGGCGGTGGTGGCGATCTGGGGCGTGCTGGTGTGGCTTTTCCACCGCAGCGCCATCGACGCGCTGGTGGGCGGGCGCGGTGTCGGCCGCGACGAGGCGCCCGAGATTTACGCGCTGCTGGAAAACCTCTGCATCTCGCGCGGGATGCCGACGCCAAAGCTGACCATCGCCGAGACGCCCGAACTGAATGCCTTCGCAACCGGCCTGCACCGCGGCCAGTATGCCATCACCCTGACGCGCGGGCTGGTGCAGACGCTGGACCGGCACGAACTGGAGACCGTGATCGCGCACGAGCTGACCCACATCCGCAATGCCGACGTGCGGCTGATGGTGATCGCGGGGGTGTTCGTGGGCGTGGTCGGCTTTGTCGCTGAAATGGTGACGCGCGGCTTTGGCCGGGTGCGGCTGTCGGGCGGGGATGGACGGTCGTCGAACTCGGGCGGGGTTCGGGTGCTGCAGCGGCGGTCGTGGTGGCGCTGGTGATCCTTGTGGTGGCCTGGATGGTGGTCGGGCTGGTGCGGCTGGCGCTGGCGCGGCGGCGCGAATACCTGGCCGATGCGGGCGCGGTCGAGTTGACCAAGAACCCCGATGCCCTGGTGTCGGCGCTGCAGAAGATCACGCGCGCGCCCGCCTTCACCGAGCTGCCGTCCGAAATCCGCGCCATGTGCATCGAGGCCCCGCACCGGCGCGGCGACCTGTTCTCGACCCATCCGGCGATGGAAAAGCGCGTGGCGGCCCTGGTCGAGTTCGCCGGCGCCCGGCCCTTGTCGCCCGCAGCCACCCCCCACCCCTCCTGAACACCCGTCATCCCCGGCCGGTGCATCAGCATCGGACCCGGGACCAGGCCCCCCATGGTCGGTTTTTCAATTCCAAACCCAATGGCCCGTCATCCCAGGCCGGTGCGCCAGCATCGGACCCGGGACCAGGCCCCCCATCGTCGGTTTTTCAATTCCAAACCCAATGGCCCGTCATCCCGGGCCGGTGCGCCAGCATCGGACCCGGGACCAGGCCCCCCATCGTCGGTTTTTCAATTCCAAATCCAATGGCCCGTCATCCCGGGCCGGTGCGCCAGCATCGGACCCGGGACCAGGCCCCCCATCGTCGGTTTTTCAAGTCCAAATCCAATGGCCCGTCATCCCGGGCCGGTGCGTCAGCATCGGACCCGGGATCTATCCCCTGCGGGTGGGGTTAAAGGAACAACGGTCCCGCGGCGGGTGCGGCGGTTACTGGAAAAAGCTTGCGGGATAGGTCCCGGCGCTGCGCTGCGCTCCGGCCGGGATGACGGGCCGCTGTTTTGGCAGCGCAACGGTGCACGTGGTCGCGCTGGTGGAAACGCTTCAGGGCCGCGCGTGGCGGCGGGCGAGGTCGATCGAGCGTTTCTGGACCAGCGAGGCGACGATCACGCCCACCGTCACCAGCCCGATCAGCACCGTGCACAGCGCGTTGATCTCGGGCGTCACGCCCAGCCGCACCGACGAATAGATGCGCATCGGCAGGGTCGTGTAGCCCGGCCCCGACGCAAAGCTGGAGATCACGAGGTCGTCCAGCGACAGCGTCAGCGCCAGCAGGAACCCCGCCGCCACGGCCGGGGCGATGATCGGAAGCGTGATCAGGAAAAAGCTCTTCCACGGGGGGCAGCCGAGGTCCTGAGCCGCCTCTTCGAGCGAACGGTCGAACGCCAGCAGGCGCGACTGCACCGTCACCGCCACAAAGCACATGGTGAAGGTCACATGCGCCAGCAGCAGGGTGACAAACCCGCGCTCCAGCGAGGTGGCGACAAAGAACAGCAGGAAGGCAAGGCCCAGGATGACCTCGGGCATCACCATCGGGGCATACACCATGCCCGCAAAGGCCGTGCGCCCGCGAAAGCGCCCCCCGCGCACCAGCGCCAGGGCCGCCATCACGCCCAGCACCGTGGCCAAAGCCGCCGACGCCAGGCCCAGCTGGACCGTGACCAAGGCTGCGCGCAGCAATTGGTCATTGTCGAACAGCCGCTCGTACCAGCGCAGCGAGAAACCGGTGAAATCGGTGACCGAGCGCACCTCGTTGAACGAGAACAGCACCAGCAGCACCAGAGGGATGTAAAGAAAGGTAAACCCCGCCACCAGCGCGGTGACATTGAACCAGGTCAGGCCGCGCTTCATCGGTGCGCCCCCAGCCCGCGTTCCTGGGCGCGCTGGAACAAAAGGATCGGCACGATCAGCAGCACCAGCAGCACCACCGCCACCGCCGAGGCCACCGGCCAGTTGCGGTTGGCAAAGAACTCGACCCAGATGGTGCGCCCGATCATCAGGGTGTCCGGACCGCCCAGCAGATCGGGGATCACGAACTCGCCCATGATGGGAATGAAGCAGAGCAGGGCGCCGGCAAACACCCCGGGCAGCGAGATCGGCACCGTCACCAGCCAGAAGCTTTTCCAGGGCGGGCAGCCCAGGTCCGCCGCCGCCTCGAGCAGGGTGTGGTCCATCCGCTCGAGCGAGGCATAGAGCGGCAGCACCATGAAGGGCAGGTAGGCATAGACGATGCCGATGATGACGGCGGTGTCGGTGAACAGGATGCGCGGCGGGGCCGCCGGATCGACCAGGCCCAGCGCGCCCAGGCCGGCGTTCAGCAGGCCGTCGGGCTGAAGGATCCCGACCCACGCATAAACCCGGATCAGAAAGCTGGTCCAGAAGGGCAGGATCACCGCCATGACCAGCCAGGGCCGCCAGTCACGCGGCGCGCGCGCCATCGCATAGGCGATCGGATAGCCCACCAGCAGCAAAATCAGTGTGGCGATGCTGGCAATGCCCAGGCTGTTGGCCAGCGCTTCGCCATAGATCGGGTTCTGGATCAGCCGCCCGGTATAGGATTCCAGATCGAGGGCCGCGAGAAAGTCCAGTATGCCCTCAAGGCCGCGTTCCCACTCGATCAGGGGCCGGAAGGGCGGCACCGCCAGCGCCCGGTCGGACAGCGACAGTTTCAGCACCAGCACGAAGGGGAAGGCGAACAGCACGATCAGCCAGCCATAGGGCACGCCGATCATGGCCAGGCGGCCCCAGTCGATGCGGGCCCCGCGCCGTGGCTGCGCCGCCGCAATCGCGGGTGCCGGAGGGGTGCCAGCCGAGGTCGGACGGGGGGCGGGGGCGCCGCTCATGGTCCTAGCGGGTCAGCGCCACGCCCGCCTCGGGCGCGAAGGCGATTGTGACCGGGTCGTCCCAGCCGATCGGCCGCTCGACAATGCGCGCGACATTGGCCCGTGCCACGCGCACCCGGCGCGCAGTGCCGATATCCACCAGATAGGTCGTCCAGTCGCCCTGGTAGCCGATGTCCCACACCGTCCCCGACAGCGTGTTCATGCCCGCCGGGGCGGCTTCGTCGGCGTGCAGGATGCGCATCTTTTCGGGCCGCACGGCCAGGGTGACCGCCTGGCCCACATCGATCGGCTCGTCGGGGATCACCACGAAGGAGGCGTCGAGCGGGGGGCCTGCGCGCAGTACGGCGCGGCCTTCGGACAGGGCTTCGACGGTGCAGTCGAACACGGTCACGTCGCCGAGGAATTCGGCCACATAGCGCGAGCCCGGACGCTCGTACATTTCCGAGGGCGTGGCGACCTGGACGATGCGGCCCGCATCCATCACCGCGATGCGGTCGGACATGGTCATCGCCTCTTCCTGGTCGTGGGTCACCACCAGGAAGGTCATGCCCAGCTGGACCTGAAGGTCCATCAGCTCGAACTGGGTTTCCTCGCGCAGCTTCTTGTCGAGCGCGCCCAGCGGCTCGTCCAGCAGCAGGACGCGCGGGCGCTTGATCAGGGCGCGGGCCAGGGCGACGCGCTGGCGCTGGCCGCCCGAGAGCTGGTCGGGCCGGCGCTCGCCGAACCCGGCCAGCTGGACCAGCTTGAGCGTCTCCTCGACGCGGCGGGCGATTTCCGGTTTGGCGACCCCGTCCATCTCCAGCCCGAACGCGACATTGCGTGCCACGTCCATGTGCGGGAACAGCGCATAGGACTGGAACCTCATGTTCACCGGGCGGCGGTGGGGCGGGGTGTCGGCCAGGTCCACCCCATCCAGCACGATGCGCCCCGAGGTCGGCTGCTCAAAGCCTGCCAGCATGCGCATCAGGGTGGTCTTGCCACAGCCCGACGGCCCCAGGAGGGCAAAGAATTCGCGCTCGTGGATGTCCAGCGACACCGCATCGACCGCGCGCGTTGTGCCAAAGGTCTTGGTCACGGCTTCGAAGCGGATCAGCGGGCGCGCCTCGGCGTCGTTCCACGGCGCAAAGGCGCGGCGCACTGCCCCCAGCGCCGGGCGCTGGGGGGGTGGTGACTGGCCGGCCCCGCCGGCGGTGTCATGGCCGGCGCCGCCGGCGGTGTCAGGGCTGGCCATGTCCGGCGTCTCCAGCGTCGGGCGGTGCCTCAGGTGCCCGTCCGCACCCGCGCCCAGGCGTCGTTCAGCCGCTGCAGGAAGGCGGCCTCCTTGGGTGCGTTGACATAAAGGCGCGCCATCACGTCCTCGGGCGGATAGATGTTGGGATTGTCACGCACCGCAGGATCGAGCAGCGCCTTGGAGGCCTGGTTGGCGTTGGCATACTGGACGTAGTTGCTCGAGCGGGCGATCACCTCGGGCCGCAGCATGAAGTTGACGAACTGGTGCGCGCCTTCGGGGTTGGGGGCGTCCTTGGGCATGACGAAGACGTCGAACCACAGCTGGCTCCCCTCGCGCGGGAGGACGTATTCCACCGTGGTGGTGAAGGCGGGGTTGGCGGCCGCGGTTTCGGCGGCGCGCAGGCCGGCCTGCAGCATGTCGCCCGAATACCCCACCGCAATGCAGGCCGTGCCGCCCGCCAGCAGGTTGATCCCTTCGGACGAGTGGATGCGGGTGATGTGGGGACGCAGCTTCATCAGGTGCTGGACCGCGCGGTCCACCACGGCAGGATCGGTCGAGTTGGGGTCGTCGCCCAGATAGAACATCACCAGCGGGATCATGTCCTCGGGGCTGTCGAGGAACACCACGCCACAGTCGCTGAGACGGGCCAGGTTCGCCGGGTCGAAAACCACCGCCCACGAGTTCAGGTCCACGCCGGGCAGGCGCTGGGCCACCTTGGCGCGATCCATGCCGATGCCCACCGTACCCCACATGTAGGGCACGACATGGCGCAGGCCCGGATCGATCGACTCGATGCGCTGCACCAGCTCGGGCCAGAGATTGCCGATATTGCTCAGCTGGGTGCGGTCGAAGGGCTGGAGCGCGCCGGCCTGGATCAGCCGGTGCGCGACATAGGTCGACGGCACCGCCAGGTCGATGCCCGACTGGCCCGGCAGCAGGCGCGTCTCGACCATCTCATTGTTGTCGAAGGTCTCGTAATTGATCGGCCGGCCGGTTTCCCGGGTGAACTGCTCGAGGGATTCGGGATCGATATAGTCCGACCAGTTGAAGATGTTCACCGGCGCATCGGCGGCCGCGGCGCCGCCCTGCTGCTGGCCGCACGACGCCACCAGCGCCAGCGAAGCCGCCGCACCGGCCGCCAGCGCCAGCCGGCGCGTCCAGTTCCCCATTCCGGTCCGTTTGGCCCGATCGGCTTTCATGGTCACCCTCCCGCACGCATGGCGGCACGCCGCCGCACCCCGTCCTGGCGGTCACTATGCAGGCTTGGCCGCGCTCGCCAAGCCCCCAGCGTGCCGGTCGGCGGCGCATGACGCACCTGCCCGTGGGGTGGGCAGGCGCGCCGGCGGGCTGCACGCGACCGGCGTGCGCTCCAGTCGCCCTGTTGAGCGCGCCCTGATTCCCACTAGTCTGCGGGTCATGATCCCGCGTGTCTCCGCCGGCCGGCCTGCCCTGATCCGCCTGCTGCCCCTGCTGTTGCTGGCTGTCCTTCCCGGACTGGCCGGCTGTGCCTCTTTCGGCCCCACGCGCGCCGGCACGGTGGACCCGTGGGCCGACCGGCGCGCCGCCCTGTTCGCCGACGTGCTGGTGGGCGAGGCGGCGATTGCGGGCGGTGACCCCGGCCGCGCGGCCCGGCGCTTTGAGGCCGCGCTGGCCCGCGATCCGGCCAACCCCACCTTGCTGGAATCCGCCCTTGCGGCGCACCTGGCGGCCGGCGATGGCGCGGCGGCCGCCGAGATCGCCCGCCGGGCCACCGGCGCAGGCGCCGACATCCCCTTCCAGCGGCCGCTGGTGGCCGCGCGCGCGCTGGCCCGGGGCGAGGCGGCGGCGGCCGTGCAGGCGCTGGGGCCCTCGACCCTGGTGCCGCGCACGCTGCCCGATGCCGCCCTGTCCGCGCCGATCCGCGCCGCGGCCGAGATGGCGCTGGGCAATGTGGATGCGGCGATGGCGGCCACCGCACGGCGGGTGGACGGCGGGGGCATTGTCGACCGCACCCAGGCACTGACGCGGGCGCTGGTGCTGGACGCGGGGGGGCGCACGGCCGAAGCGGTGCTGGCCTATGCCGCCGCACGCGAGGACCGAGCCATGATCCCCGCAGCGGTTCTGCGCCATGGTGCGGCGCTGGAGCGGATGGGCGAGCGCGAGCAGGCGATCGCACTCTATCGCGAAACGCTGGCGCGCAGCGAGAGCGGGGCGCTGATGGATGCGCTGGACCGTGCGCGGACCGG
>DBAV01000052.1 GCA_002291875.1 Hyphomonadaceae bacterium UBA1001 | reverse complement strand
GCGGCGGCTGGCGAGGGCGAATGCGGTCATCGACCCAAGCAGCGCCATCATCAGCCAGTAGGGCGCGGTGTGCCCCACCGCGTCATACACCACCCCGCCCAAAAGCGGGGAGACGATGAAGCCGGCCCCATTGGCCGCGACCACCAGGCCCGCCACCGAACCCTGCTCGTCCGGCCCGACACTGAGCGAGGCACCCGACGAGAAACCCGATCGCGCGAGGCCAAAGCCGATCCCCTGGATGACCTGGGCGACCACGATGCCGACCAAGGTGGGCATCATCACCTGCAGCAGGAGGCCGCCCGCCACGATCAGCGCGCCCGACCACATCATGGTGCGTGCGCCCACCCTGAGGCGCGGGATCAGGGCAAGCTGGGTCATCACCAGCGCCATCGCATGCACCGCCAGCGCAATGCCCACCAGCTCCGCCCCCTGGCGGGTGCCGACGCCCAGACTGTCCATCACATAGAAGGACAGGATCTGGAAAACCGTCCCGGTGACCGTCGAGAGCGCAATGCCATAGATCAGATAGGGCGCGATGCGCGGATCGCGACCGCGCGCCAGGTTGGCCAGAAAGCCTGTCCTGCGTGCGCCGCCGGGGGATGGCTGCGCCGGCGAACGCGGCGCCTCGGACAAGAAGCGGTGCACGGCCCACGCCCCGCCCGCCGCCAGGGCCACCACCACCACCAGCGGCGCCAGCAAGCCGACCTTGGCACTGAGCACGGCGGCCGCTGCCGGTCCCAGCGCCGAGCCGATCGCGAAGGACGAGCCGAGGGCGGCCATCTCGTCGGTGCGCTCGGCCCGCGTGGTGCGATCGGCGACATAGGCCTGGGCGGCCGGAGACGCCGCCGACCCCACCGCGCCGAAAATGGCACGCGACAGCATCAGCCCCACGAACACCGCCGGCCACGCCAGCCAGCCCCAGATGCCGGCCGCGGCAAAGGCGGCAAAGCCCGCCATCGAAACCGCATAGGCCCCCAGGCCCAGCACCACCACGGGGCGACGGCCCAGCCGGTCGCTCGCCTGTCCCCAATAGGACGAGGACACCACCCACAGCACCGCCGACAGCGAGAAGATCCACCCCGTGAGCGCGTCCGGAATGCCGGTCTCGCGCGCGATGGGCGGCAGGATCGCAAACAGCATGTTGTTGCCGATGCCCACCGCCATCAGCGAGAAGAACAGGATGCGGAAATCGACGCGGCGGTGCGGGTCCGGCTCGGGCGGCGGGATTGGCGCAGCCGATGGGCGTGACTGTGCGTTGGGATGGGATATGTCGTCGGCAGGACTCACGGCGCGGTGACCTTGCGCGCCCCGGCCCGACTTTTCAATTCCGCCTTTCGGGGGATGGAGGATCGCTTGACCCCGCAGGACGTCCAGGCACGCGCGGCAGACGGCGTGCAGCCCCCTCCGGGGCAGGCTGAAGGGCAGGCGCGGCGGCCAGCGCTTTGGCGTCGGCTGCTGCCGCTGGCGGTGCTGGCCGTGGGGCTGGTCACGGTCTTCGCGCTGGACCTGCACCGGTATCTGTCGTTCGAGGCGCTGGCGGGCCAGCGTGCGCAGCTTCAGGCGCTGGTCGCCGGCCAGCCGGCGTTGATGCTTGCGGGTTTTGTCGCGGTCTATGCGCTGGTTGCGGCGCTGGCGGTTCCCGGGGCCTCGCTGCTGACGGTGGCGGGCGGATTCCTGTTCGGGGCCTGGCTGGGCACGGGTGCCACCGTGGTCGGGGCCACGGCCGGGGCCACGATGCTGTTCCTCGCCGCGCGCAGCGCCCTGGGGCAGGGGCTTCGCGCCCGCGCCGGTGGCGTGGTCGAGCGTGTCCGCAAGGGGTTTGCCGAGAATGCCTTCCTCTATCTGCTCAGCCTGAGGCTGATGCCCGTTCTGCCGTTCTTCTTGGTCAATCTGGTGCCGGCGTTCGTCGGGGTGCGCCTTTCGACCTATGTCGCGGCAACGGCCCTGGGGATCCTGCCGGCGACCTTTGTCTACAGCCTGATCGGTGCCGGGCTGGGCCGCACGCTGGATGCCGGCGGGACCCCAAACCTTTCGCTGCTGGCGCAACCTGAACTGCTGGCGGCGCTGGTGGGGCTGGGACTGCTGGCGCTGGTGCCGGCGGTCGTGCGCTCATGGCGCGGGCGCCGGGCCGCCGACGGTGCCGGGGATCTCACACCATGACGACCAGACCGCTGGAAGCCGATGTCTGCGTCATCGGCGCGGGAGCGGCCGGGCTGACGGTGGCGGCGGGCGCGGCCATGCTGGGCCTGCGGGCCGTGCTGTTCGAGCGTCACGAGATGGGCGGTGACTGTCTGAACACCGGCTGTGTGCCCTCCAAGGCGTTTCTGGCCGCCGCGAAACGCGCCCATGCCATGCGCACCGCCGGCGCGTTCGGCATTGCCGCCGTCGAGCCCCAAATCGACTGGGCCGGTGTCCGGGCCCATGTCCGCCACGCCATCGATACCATTGCGCCGGTGGACAGCCAGAACCGCTTTGAAGGCCTGGGCGTGACCGTGTTTCGCGAGGCCGCCCGCTTTGCCGACCGACGCACCATCGAGAGCGAGAGCGTCAGGGTCCGCGCCCGCAGGATCGTGATCGCAGCGGGCGCCCGCCCCACGGTTCCGCCGATCCCCGGCCTGGCCGACATCCGGTTTCTGACCAGCGAGACGATCTGGGACCTGGAGGCGCCGCCCGGGCATCTGCTGATCCTGGGGGCAGGGCCGATCGGCCTGGAACTGGGCCAGGGCTTCCGGCGGCTGGGCGTGCCGGTGACGATGATCGAAGCCGGGCGCGCCATGGGCCGGGCGGACCCCGATCTGGCGGCCATTGCCACCGCGCGCCTGCGGTCCGAAGGGGTCAGGCTGCTCGAGGAGACCAAGGCGGTTGCCGCCCGCGGCTTTACCTCGGGTCGCATCGAGGTGGACGTGCTGGGCCCCGAGGGCCGCGACACCATCGAAGGCACGCACCTGCTGCTGGCCCTGGGACGCACGCCCAATCTGGAGGGGCTGGACCTGTCCAGGGGAAAGGTGCGGGTGAACGACCGGGGCATCGTCACCGACCCGGGCCTGCGGTCGGTGTCGAATCCCAGGGTGTGGGCGGTCGGTGACATTGCCGGTCGGGGACAGCTGACCCACCTGGCTGGCCTGCACGGGCAGAGCGTGATCCGTCGTGCGCTGTTCCGCCTGCCCACCCGGGTCGACCGCACGCCCATCCCGGAAGTGACCTATACCGAGCCCGAAATCGCCCACATCGGCCTGCGCGAGGCCGAGGCGCGCGCGCGCCATGGCGAGCGCATCCGTGTCGTGCGCTTTGATTTTCACGAGATCGACCGCGCGATCGCCGAGCGCGAGACCGAGGGCTTTGCCCGGATGATCCTGGGACCGGGGGGGCGCATCCTGGGGTGTGCGGTGGCCGGTGAGAACGCGGGCGAGATCATTCACCTTGCCGGTCTGGCCATGGCGAACGGCCTGCGGATCGGGGCGTTCTCGAAGATGATCTCGCCCTATCCGACGCGATCGGAGATCATGAAACGTCTGGCCAGCGCGCATTTCGCGCCGCTGCTGTTTTCGGACCGGACCCGGGGGTTGGTGCGCCTGCTCAACGAATTGCCGGGCTAGGCGCTGCGGTCAGGCCGTCAGTCGGCCCAGCGGGATGACCATGGTCACGCCGAGGCCTTCGCGGTTCCAGTCGTGCTGCAGCGTGCCGCCGAACTGGCCGGTGATGGTGACCTTGGTCAGCTGGCTGCCGAAACCGCTGCTGGACGGCGCAAGCACGGGCGGTCCGCCGCGTTCGGTCCATTGCAAGGCGAGCCGGTCGCCCTGGATCGTCCAAGCGACATCCAGCGAGCCGACCGTGTTCGACAGGGCGCCGTGCTTGGCCGCATTGGTCGCCAGTTCATGGATCGCCAGCGCCAGGTGCGTCAGCGCGGTGGACCCCACGATCACCTCCGGGCCGTGGACCTTGAGGCGCCCCGAGGCCTCGCCGACATGGGGGCGCAGAAGCACCGACACCAGCCGGGACAGCGCGATGGGTTCGATGCCCGACGGGTCGTCCTCGGTGCCGACCGGCTGGACCAGGTCATGGGCCATGGCCAGCGCCGTCATCCGGTCCGTCAGGTCGCGAACCATGACCTCGGTCGAGGCTGCGCCGCGCGCCGTCAGCCGGATCATGCTGATCGCGATGGCAAACAGGTTCTTCACCCGGTGGTTCATCTCGCGGAACAGGGTGATGTTGGCGTCCTGACGGGCGCGTTCGGCGGTCACGTCGCGAAAGCTGATCGCAATTCCGGGCCCCGAGGGAAAACACCGAACCTCGTAGGAGCGGCCATGCGGGGCGTATTCGGTCACGATCCGCTCGGCGGTTCCGGTCGCCATCACACGCGCATAGAAGGCCTCGAGTTCGGTGCCGACGACACCGGGAAACACCTCGCGGAAGGGTGCCGGGGAAAGCAGCCGCGCACCTTCGGGCAGGATGGTGCATGCGGCGCGGTTGGCGAACCGGATGGTCCAGTCCGCGTCGAGCAGCAAAAAGCCGTCGCCTGCCGCATCCAGAACCTCGCGCGCGCGGTGGTCGGCCTCGGCGGCCGCCCTGGCGCTGTCGACACGCTCGGTGATGTCGGCATTGAAGCCCGCGATCCGCCGCGTCCCGGTCTCGTCGACATAGGGTTCACCGGCGGCGGACAGCCAGCGAATGGTGCCGTCCGGGCGCACCACGCGATACTCGCAGCGATAGACCTGCATTTCGCGCAGCGCGGTCTGGAACTGGTCCAGAACACCGGCCCTGTCGTCGGGATGGATGCGGGCGACGAAGTCCGCCATGTTGCCTGAAAGCGTGTGCCCATCCAGCCCGAACAGGGTCGCAAGGCCGTCGTCGGCGACGATCTGTCCGGTGTCGGCCACGATGTCCCAGGTCGCCATGCCGCCGGCCAGCAGCGCCAGCCGGCTGCGGCGGGATCGCTCGCGTTCCGCGACACGCTCTGCTTCTGCCGCCACGGACGACAGTGCAGGCGTCCTGGCCGGACGCTGGGCTGGCGGTGCCGTGACAGACGCATCCTTGTGCGCGCCGGGGGCAAGGTCGGCGCGGGTCGAGAGCGCGGCAGCTTCCCAGTTTTCAGTGTCGGACATCGGCTCCCACAACGGCATGAACGGCGTCGACGCCAGCGGATGGGCCGTCGGCCCTGAAGCAAGTCCGTGACCCGGGTCCGACCGCAACTGACGGATCAGGCCTGTTCACATGCTTTGACGATTGCTGGTGTCGTTTCGCACCACTTGTGCGTGTGGTCAACCCGATGCGTCACCACCGGTGCAAAAAAACGTGCCGCGCCCCGGCGCATATTTGCGGGGGGACTGGGGCGCGGGCGGGGGAGGGGGCGCCCTGGCTTGATCGGGCCCGCCGGGGTCAGGCGCGGATGCGCTGTCCCGAGGGCTGGACCGCCAGTTCCGGCATGGCCTGCCGGCGTGCCTCGGAATAGCGCGTGACCAGACGGCCGTCGGTCCAGGCGCTGCCGCCCTCGGCGCGGATAAAGCCGATGCGGGCAGCCCAGGCGGCCTGGGTCGGCCCCTCGACGCCGCGCGCGGTCAGCGTGATCGCAGCCTCCATCGCGGCTGCCATGCGACGCGCGAACGGGTCGTCGCGCCACCCCTGGAGGCCGGCATAGGGATCGCGGGTGCCGGGCAGGGGGACGACAACCTCCCTGAACAGCTCGCGCACCGGACCGCCGATCGGCAAAGACGGGGTCTCGGCTGCGCCGAGCGACAGGCCCAGACCGGTTGCCGCGATCTGGCCGAGGGTCGCCATGCGCAGGCCAAACCGCTCGCACAGGCCGTCTTCCCGGACCTCGATCAGCACCCGTCCCATCGGGAGCGCGTGGTGTTCGAGCGCGCCAAGGATGCGCGCCGCGGCGTTCGGCCCGTCCAGCGCCTCGGGCGCCAGCGGCAGGACCAGCGGGCTGTTCTGCCCACCGGCTGCCCACGCGCGCAGGGCCCTTGCGGCCAGCGCCGTCGTCGCGGCCCAGCCCGTCGCCGGTTCCACCACCAGCACGCCTGCGGCGACAAGGCCCGAGGCGAGGTCCATGCGTGCGCGCAGGACAGGCTGGACGTGATCTTGGAGGCTGGCGGTCATCGCTGGCTTTCGGCGGCGCGGGCAGGATTGGCCCGCAGCGTCCGTCATACCCGATTGTCCTCAAGGCGCGGTTCACGCACACGGTTAGGCGAAGGTGAACGCGGCTGCGGCCGGTGGGCCCCTCGGGGCGCATGTGCCGTCGCGAAAGCGGCTTGCCCCCGGCGCGCGGCGGCCTCAAACCGCCGGTCATGTCCGTGTCCTCGAGCCCCACCGCCGCAGAGCCCGCGGCGCCAGTACCCGCGGCAACCGTCATGCTGGTTCGCGACGCGGACACTGGCGGCGGGCTGGAGGTGGCCATGATCGTGCGCACGCTTGCCGCGCGCTTTGCGGGCGGCGCGCTGGTCTTTCCGGGCGGCAAGGTGGATGCGGCCGACAGCGACCCGCACTGGAACGAACTGGTCGGCATCGAGGCGGCCACGGCCCCCGCGGTGGGGGTGGCGGCGGCACGCGAGGCCTTCGAGGAAACCGGGCTGATCCTGTCGGCACGTCCGCTGGATACCGAGGCGCTGGCCGAAGCGCGGCGGGTGCGTGAGGCGGTCACCCGCCAGCCCGACCTGTTCCATGGTCTGGTGGCGCGCCTCGGCGGCGGGCTGGGCCCCATGCTGCCGTTCGCGCACTGGATCACCCCGGAGGTCGAGCCGCGCCGCTATGATACCCATTTCTTCCTTGCGCCGGCGCCTTTGGGACAGACGCTGGTCCACGACGCAGGCGAGGCCACCGAGGCGATCTGGATCCGGCCCTCGGACGCGCTCGACCAGGCGCGCGACGGGCGCAGGCAGGTGATGTTTCCCACGCGCCTGAACCTCGAGGTGCTGGCCGGATGGACATCGGTGGCGCAGGCGCTGGAAGGCGCGCGGGCGCGCACTGTGGTGCCGATCCTGCCACAGATCACGGTCGAGGGCGGTCAAATGCGGGTCAGGATCGACAGCGGCCTGGGCTATGCCTCGACCGAGGATGTCATCGCCTTTCCCGGACGGTGAGGGTGGGCGTCAGGCGCCCGCCAGCACCCGGGCCTCGAGTTCGTCAGCCAGCACCTTGCCGACCGGATGCTCGTCGGTCTTGATCTTCTGGCGGACCACGGCCTTGATCGCGTCGACATGGGCTTCGACCAGATTGCCCTGGCCGGTGGCCACCGCGCGAACCTCGGCATTGTCGATCAGCTTGCACAGCGAACCGGCCATGCGCGTGACCAGCGGATAGCCATAGGTCGCGCCCAGGCCCTTCAGGTCGTGCGCGCGGGTATAGAGCGACTCGAGCGAGGCGAGCGAGAACGCCGCGTCGCGCGCGGCCGTGCGGGCGCCATCCAGCTTGGACACCTCGTCATTGATCCATTCCTCGAACTGCACGCTCATCGAGGCGAGGGCCGCCTCGGCGCGGGCAATCGCGTCCTGGTCCAGCGCGGGCAGTGGCCCACCGATGCGCGCCCGCAGCATGTTGGGCGGATTGATGGTCTCGGCCTTGCCGCTGTGCGCCATGGTGTCGCCTCTCCTGTGGGTCGCCGCACCGGTGTGAATCGGTCTTCATGATCGGACGTTAACGCAGGTGCGTTCAATTTCCGTTAGCGCCGCCCACCCGTGGCGGGCCCAGATGGGCATAAAGCAGCGTGCCACCCGCCAGCAGCCCCACCACCTCCTCGATGTGGGCCGGCTCGACCACGAAACAGCCAAAGCTGCGCCCGATCCGGCCTTCGCTGCGGGCCATGTCGGCCGAGACATAGGGGGCCGAGTGCAGCACGATGGCGCGTTCGCGCGCATTGGCATTGCCCGGGTCCAGCCCGTCCAGGCGGATCGAGAGGCCGTGCTGGCCGTGATAGGCCTCGGCCACGCGAAACGCCCCGACCGTCGAGGCGAGTGAGCCCGGAACATCCGAGACGCCGTCAAGCCATCCATCATGGTCCGCATCCGAGCCGCGTCCGTGGGCGACGAGGAAACTGCGCACGGTGCCGGTGCGGAAATCGAGAATGAACAGCCGCGCGCGATCCGATCGCATCGAAAAATCGACGATGGCCATCACATCGCGGCGCTCGATCCGGTCCGCCCGTCCCGCCAGGGCGCGCAGGGCCGATGTCATTGCGGCCGGGCTGGCACCAAGGCTTACGGCCTGGCGCGAAAGGGCGGTCGGCGTGGGCGCGTAACCGGTCAGGCGCGCCTGTTCCGCCGGCGCGCCGGGGCGCAGATCGTCCGCGGTGGACGGCGTGGTCTGCGCCGCAATGGCCAGAACCAGTGCCCCGGACAGCAAAACGAGGGTGGCCAGCGATCCCGATGCGTTCAAGGCGTCCACTCCCGCTGTCGGCCGACCTTCACCGCACAGTCCCCACACCAGCACGGCAGCATGGCAAAGTCATGGCCTGCCCGGCGCACGTCAGACCGCGAACTGTTCGACCAGGATGCGCTCGTCCAGGGCCCGCCCCTCATCGAACAGCATGGTCAGCTTGCGCGACTGGTCCTCCTCGACATCCACCGCCACCACGTCACGCACCTCCTGTGCGTCGGCCGAGGCCGCCACCGGGCGGCGTTCATGGTCGAGGATCTCGATGCGCACATGGGCCCGGTTGGGCAGCAGCGCGCCGCGCCACCGGCGCGGGCGGAACGGGCTGAGCGGGGTCAAGGCGAGCAGGTTCGCCCCCAGCGGCAGGATCGGACCATGGGCCGAGAAATTGTAGGCGGTCGAACCCGCGGGCGTGGCGACGATGGCGCCGTCACAATGCAGCTCGGCCAGGCGTTCGCGCCCATCCACCAGGATGCGAAGCCGCGCGGTCTGGGCAGACTGGCGCAGCAGGGACACCTCGTTGATGGCCAGCAGGTCCTCGACACCCCCGCCCGCGCGGTGCGCGCGCATGCGCAGCGGCTTGATGAACACCGGCTCGGAGCGATCGAGCCGCTCGATCAGCCCATCGGGCGCCCAGTCATTCATCAGAAAGCCGACCGTGCCGCGGTTCAGCCCATAGACCGGCTTGCGGTCCCCCAGCCGCGATCGCAGCACGTCCAGCATGTGCCCGTCCCCGCCCACGGCGACCACGACGTCGGCGTCGGCCTCGGGAACCGCGCCATACCGGCTGCGCAGCTCGCGTGCGGCGGCCTGGGCGTCGGGTCTGGCACTGGCCGTCACCGCGATCGCGGTGATGGAGGTCGAAGGCTCCGGCATTTCCACTCCCTGCGGGGCGTTGCTCGATTGACACCTTGGGCCGGTTTCGTCACTGTTCCGTCAAGACACGACGCCCCGAAAAAAGGCGAAGCCGGACCCCCAGTCCAACCGGAGGACCATCATGGACGGAACGACCGCAATCGCGCGCCCCGATGGCATCGGTGCCGAGGAATGGCGTGCCCGTGTCGACTGTGCCGCGCTCTATCGGCTGGTGGCGCTGCATGGGTGGGACGACATGATCTTCACCCACATCTCGATGCGGGTGCCCGGGCCGGAGCATCATTTCCTCATCAATCCCTATGGCATGTTCTTCGAGGAGATCGCCGCGTCCTCGCTGGTGAAGGTCGACCTCGATGGCAATATCGTCGCCCCGACCACGCATTTCATCAATCCGGCCGGCTTTACCATCCACTCGGCCATCCACGCCGCCCGCGAGGATGCCATTTGCGTCATCCACCTGCACACCGACCAGGGCGTGGCGGTATCGGCCCAGGCGGACGGCCTGCTTCCGATCTCGCAGACCGCGATGGCCGTCATCAAGGATCTTGCCTATCACGACTATGAGGGGATCGCACTCGACCTCGACGAGCGCGAGCGTCTGGTGGCCGACCTCGGCACAAGAAACCTGATGCTGCTGCGCAATCACGGCACGCTGACCGTGGGCAATTCGCCGGCCTCGGCCTTCGTGCGGATGTTCTTTCTCGAGCGTGCCTGCAGGATGCAGGTTCTGGCACAGTCGGGGGGCGGGCGCCTGCTCACGGCCGACGACGACATGCAGGAACGGGTCGGCACACAAGCCTCGATGGGGTTTTCGGCCCAGTTCGGGGAGGGGCTGGTATGGCCGGGGCTGCGGCGCAAGCTGGATCGACACATGCCGGGTTACGACGCCTAGGCACCTGGCTGGCCCTTGGCGCGTTGGCATCGGGCGCACCTGCATCCGCGGGCGCCTGGGTCCAGCCGGAGGGCCATTCCGAGACCCTGACCACCGCCACCATGGGCGAGGCAGGCTGGGGCCGGGGCGCTGACCTCGAGCGCTATTCCGAACGCGGGCTGACCGACACTCTGACAATGGTGGTCAGGCCGCGCCAGGAACTGCGCGGGTTCGACGGGGCGGACGCGCTGCAACATGCCGCCGAAAGCACCTTGGGGCTGCGCGCCCGCCTTCCGCGTCCGCCGCTGGTGGGCGCGCTGTCGCTGCAGGGGGATGTGTCGTGGCGCAATGGAAATGATGCCCAGGGTGTGCCGATCTGGGGCGCGGCGGCCGAACTGCGCCTCGCCGCGGGATGGTCGGGACGGGCCGGCGCGCTCGACTGGTGGAGCGAGGTCGCGGTCGGGCGCCGGATGCAGGACACGGGTGCGGCGGTTCCGCGCGGCGAGGTCACGCTGGGGGCATGGCGCGGACCCGCGCAGTCGACCCGGCGCTGGGGGCTGCGGGTGCAGGCACTGCGCGACGGGCTGACCGACGGGCGGACGGTCGACCACTATCAGGCAAGCCTGTTCATCCCTGTGGCCGCGAACCGGCATGTGGTTCTGGGCTGGCGCGAGGACCTGGGTCCGCCGGACCTGCGCGGCAGCGCGGTCATGGTCGGCTGGTCGGTTCGGCAGGCCGCCGGCACACGGTGAGACCCCACGGCCAGGGGCACCTGCGTGCCGGGCTTGCGTGTCGTGGCCACACCCTGCCAGCGGAAATCGCCGCGACGGGCTGTGTCTGCGGCGCGATCCGGCTATGTTGGGCCGCGGCGGAATGGAACGTGCACCGGGCCTCGACATGCAATTCTTGAAGCGCTGGACCTTTCTGGCCGTCATCGGCATCGCTCTTGTGGCCATGGGCGGCTATGTCGCCCTGCGCGAACTCTCGGGCGGACGCGCGCCGGGCGAGGGGGCCGGGCCGGGGCCGGCAG
>DBAV01000265.1 GCA_002291875.1 Hyphomonadaceae bacterium UBA1001 | reverse complement strand
AAAAACTCAGTGGCAGGTCAGCAGCGTGCGATCCACCAGATCGTCCCACGAGCAGCTCTCAAGCGGCGTTCCTCGCGGCGCTACGGCGTAGAGATCCTCGGTCCATAGCCGCCGCTGTTGGAGCGTCCCGATCCGTTCCGCCACGATGTCCGAAGGATCGGGTGTCGCCGTGATGCAGATGTCGATCTCGCCGCGCGTCAGCCTCTGAGCAAGCCCCATCGGGCCATCTTCGACCAGATAAATCACGACGTCTGGCGCTTCTTTTCCGAAAGCCGCAATCACGCGTGCCGCCTGGCCGCGTGCAAAAGACCAGATGAACCCGACGGTCAGCTCCGGCGGGGCGTTGCGCGAGGACCGGCGCGCATGATCGCCCGCGCGGTCGAGCCGCATCAGAACCTCCCGCGCTTCCTTGAGATACGCCAAACCCGCAGGCGTCGGGGCCGCACCGCGCGCAGATCGCTCAAACAGTTGCACGCCGAGCCGCACTTCGAGATCAGTGATGCGACGGCACAACGCCGAGGTCTCCAGCCCAAGTTGCGGGGCAGCGCGCGCGAAGCTGCCGTGGTCGAGCACAGCCAAGGCATAGCGCAATTGCTTGAACTCGATCGATACCAAGCGAGCTCCAACTCCAGAGAAAGAGCGGGTCAGGATGGTCTTGAGGCTGTTTCTGTGCCGTTAACGATTGCGCTTAACGGACGGGTAGAGCCTGCGGCAAATTCGCACCGGTATCGGCTACCGAAGCCAGAGCACTTCGATCGATTCAGACCCGTTATGGGCCGCGCGGCTGTGCTCGCGATCATCACCAGCCCATTCCGGGCATCAGCAGCCGACAAAATATGCGGTGGTGCGGGCGGTCGGACTCGAACCGACATGTATTGCTACGGCGGATTTTGAATCCGCTGCGTCTACCGTTTCGCCACGCCCGCGCCGATTGCCGCCGTTTGCTTCCGCTCGGGCTGCACCTATACTGCACCTAGCGCATTTTCGGCCCAGTCACGAGCCTTTAAGCGCTACCTCCTACTCCCTTGTCAGACCTCACTTATTCAACTCAGCGTGACATACTGTCGCTTGGTAGACAAGCCCCTTTTTGAGTCCGGCGCGTCTACCAGTTTCACCACGCCCGCGCCTGGTGGCCCCGCGCCCGCCGGGGGGCTCGGGGACCGAGACGGGGCGAAATGCCACCGCGCGGCCGCAAGGTCCAGCACTGCCGGCGGTCGCAGTTCAGTGCCGGACCCGGTACAGGCCCCGCTGCTGCGGTCGGGATGGGCTGGGGCGGCCGCTTGCAACCGGCGTGGTGACACCCTTAGCCTGCCGTCACCGCTACCGGATGCAAACACGATGATGCTGACCCCCGAACACCATGCCCAATGGCACCGCGACGGTTTTGTCATGCTGCGTGGCTTCGTGCCGCCCGGGGTGGGCGAGGCAATGGCGGACGAGGCGATCGCGGCGATCCGGGCCGACCCGCCCGCCGCCCATCCGGGCGTTCCGGCCTATGGCCTGGCGAACGGCATGCTGATCCAGCCCGAAGGCAAGGTTCCCGACGGCGCGCGTCATCCCGAGGACTTCGTGTCCAAGGTCTTCAACACCCACCTTTCGGGCACCGCGAACGCGTTTGCGGTCTCGCAGGGGTGCGCGGACGTGGTGGCCTCGATCCTGGGCGACGACATCGACGTGTTCCAGTCGATGTTCATTCTGAAGAACCCGGGGGCCTGGGGCCAGCCCTGGCACCAGGACAGCCATTATTTCGATTTCGACCACCAGCCCCAGGTGGGGCTGTGGCTGGCGATCTCGGAGGCAACGCCGGAAAATGGCTGCCTGTCGGTGCTGCCCGGCTCGCACGCCTTGCCGATCCAGCCGCACGTGCCGGACCGCAGGCCCGGTGCCAACCAGGGCTATACCGAGATCCTGGGCGTCGATGAGGACGCGGCGGTGCCGATCATCATGCAGCCCGGCGACCTGCTGGTGTTCCACAGCTATCTGCTGCACCGCTCGGTCGACAATCGCGGCACCGGCCGGCGCGCGGCCAGGGTGTACCATTACGGGCGGGCCGGCACGGTGAACCGCGCGCCCGCCGAAATCCGCAAGATCCAGGAACGTGTCACCCGCTGGCTGCCCGTGCGCCGGTCGGCCGAGGTCGCGGCATGAGCCTGACCCACATCGCGGCCTCGGACGCGGGGCGGGCGGGCATTGCCCTGGTGCGCGACTGGCTGGCCGCGAACGCGCCCGGCCCCGGTACCCCCCTTTCCGAGCGGCGCGCCCGTCACGAGGCCTTCGCCGCCGCTGCGCCCGCGGTCGAAGGCGTGTCGGTGTCGGCCGGCAGCCTGGGCGGCGTGCGCACGCTGGTGGTCACCCCGCCCGAGGCGCGCGGCGATGTGCTGGTGCTGCACGGCGGGGCGTATGTGCTGGGCTCGCCCGAAAGCCATCTGCCGCTGGTCGCGCGCTGCGCGCTGGCGTCGGGTGCGCGGATGCACGCGCTGGCCTGGTCGCTGGCACCCGAACATCCCTGCCCGGCCGGCATCGAGGACACGCTGGCCGCATGGCGCGCCCTGTCGGAAGAGGCGCCGCGGGCGGCCATGCTGGGCAATTCGGCCGGTGGCGGGATTGCGCTGGCCGCGGTGGTGGCGGCGCGGGCGGCGGGCCTGCCACAGCCCAGCCTGGTCGCGATGATGGGCCCCTGGGTGGACCTGTCGGTGACACGGCCCAGCACGGCCCGCAATGCCGCCGCCGACGTGATGCTGGACGTGCGCGGCCTTCAGGCCGACGCGGCCCTGTACCGGGGCGCGCGGCCGGTCGAGGACGCGCTGGTGTCGCCGCTGAACGCGGACCTGAGCGGGCTGGCACCGATCTTTGTACAGGTCGGCGGCGACGAAATCCTGCTGGACGATGCGCTGGAGCTCGAGCGGCGGGTCAGCGCGGCCGGCGGACGCTGTGACGTCGAGGTGTGGGAGGGCATGACCCATTCCTGGGCCGCCTTCGACCGGTTCGTGCCCGAGGCGAACGCCGCCATCCAGGCCCTGGGCCGCAGGCTGAGGGCCGCGCTGGACGACTGATCCGCCACGCGAACACGCCCGCCAGGCGGGCTTGCGACAGGCCCTGCCGCCATGAAATGTGTGTGCCGCCGCGATCTGCGCGCGACAGGAATGGCACGAATGCCACCCATTGACACCAGATGGGCCATTTTCGATCTGGTTGCCCGCTTCGACGACGCGGTGAACCGGCGTGACCTGGCCGAGTTCGCGGGACTTTGGGTTGAGGACTCGGTTTGGGAAATCGACGAGCCTCGGCCGCTTCGCGTCGAGGGCCTGACCGCGATCGTGTCGAAATGGTCGGAAATGTTGGGCGCCACACGCTGGCTGTTTCGAGGCAGCTTTGCCGGTGTTGTGGACCTGGCGGGCGACACTGCAACGGGCCGGTGGCCGTGCGTCGAGACCGGCACGTTTCTCACTGGCGAAGGATATGACAACCGGTCGATCTATGAGGATCGCTATCGCCTGACCCCGGGGGGATGGCGATTTGTGCACCGACGCTATGTATATCTGTGGCTTTCAAGCGAGGCGCTGCCGGGGCACGAGATTTCCAGGGACCGTCAGGACGCCAGCGACGGCTAGTGGTCGTCGGTAAAGCCACCGGTGCCGGGCGCGGGCAGCAAGGCGCGCAGGCGTTGGCGCGCGTGCTCCAGGTCGGTGGTGGTCATGGCTGCCTCCAGCGCGATCCGCCGGCCGTGCGACTGGGGGTTGCCGCGCAGTTCGGCCAGCGCAAACAGCGCCCACGCCTCACGCGCGTCCATCTCGACGCCGTGCCCCCCCGACAGCATCAGCCCCAGATTGTGGGGCGCACGCTCGCAGCCCATGGCGGTTGCCCGCTCCCACAGGGACCGCGCGGCGGCGGCATCGGCGGGCCCGCCCCGGCCCAGCGCGCGGAACACCCCCAGCCACACCAGGGAATCGAGGTCGTTGCGGGCGGCGGCACGCTCGAACCATTCGGCCGCCGCGCCGTCGTCATGGGTGACGCCCTGTCCATGGGCGAACATGAAACCCAGATTGAAGCAGCCCGACGCCAGCCCCTGCTCGGCCGCCTGGCGGTACAGTGACACGGCGCGCACCGGATCGGGGTTCACGCCGCGCCCGCGCTGGTACATGGTGCCGAGATTGTTGGCGGCCTCGGCCGACCCGGCCATCACCGCGCGCTCATAGAGGATGGCCGCGGTCTGAAGGGTCGCGGGGTCGGCACCGTCGGCGTCGATCGCCGCGGCCGCTGCAAACAGCGCCTCCGCATCCCGATGGTCCTTCACGCGTTCAGCTTCGGCCCAACGCGCCCAAGAGTCCATGACGCCGCCCGCCCTTGCGCAGTCACGACCCCCCTTGCCTTCCCCGACCGCAGGGTCATAACGTTCCCGTGATCGCGGGAGGGACGCATCATGACAGGGATGGCTCGGGGCACCTGGGTGCGTCGGTGTGTCGCGGGACTGGTCGGGTGTCTGGCGCTCGCGGCATGCGACGCGCTGGGGGTCGGGGCCGCCACCGACGGGCCCAATGCGCCGGTTCGGGCGGTCGAGGCACCCTCGCTGGTCGAACGCGCCCAGCTGTTCGGCAATCCCGAGCGGGCGCGGCTGCGGATTTCCCCCGATGGCCGTTGGCTGGCCTGGCTGGCCCCCACGGACGGGGTGATGAATGTCTGGGTCGCCCCCACCGAGGACCTGGCCCGCGCACGCGCCATCTCGCAGGAACGCACGCGCGGCATCCGCCAGTTCTTCTGGGCCGAGAATTCGACCCATGTGGTCTATCTTCAGGACAGCGGCGGCGACGAGCAGTTCCACATGATCTCGGTGGCGGTCGAGTCGGGCCAGGCGCGCCCGCTGACGCCCACCACCGGCGCGCGCGCCGACTATGTCGGCAGCTCGCCCGCCGAGCCCGACATCGTGATGGCCTCGCTGGTCCAGCGCGATCCGCGCTTTGGCGACCTGGTCAAGCTGAATGTCCGCACCGGCCAGCGCACCCTGGTCGACCGCAATGACGAGCAGTTCGGCAGCTTTGTCACCGACACCGCCAACATTGCCCGGCTGGCGACCAAGGCACGCGAGGATGGCGGCTTTGACCTGCACGCCTTCCGCGGCACCGGGCGGTGGGAAAAGATCATGGAGGTGCCGCTGGCCGACAGCGCCACCACCATGCCGATCACCTTCGAGGAGGGCGACCGCACCTTCCTGATGCTGTCCTCGGTCGGGCGCGACACCGGCGCCCTGGTCCGGGTGGACCTGGCCAGCGCCGAAAAGACCGTGATCGGCGAAAACCCGCGCGCCGACGTCACCGGCGTGTGGACGCACCCCGTCACCAACCGTCCGCTGGCCTGGACAGCCGAGTTCCTGCGCGAGGAGATCACACCGCTCGACGACGCCACCCGTGCCGACATCGAGCGCATCCGCCGCGAGGTGAAGGGCGATTTCGCCGTGGTGTCCCAGACCCGCGACAATGCGGTGTGGGTGCTGTCCGAAGTGTCGTCCACCCAGCCGGGCTCGTTCTGGCTCTATCGGCGCGGCGGCGATCCGGCGCTGACCCGCGTCTTCGACGTCCGCCCGACGCTGGACACAACCGCGCTGGCACGGATGTGGCCGGTCGAGATCACCAGCCGCGACGGCAAGACGCTGGTGTCCTATCTGACCCTGCCCCAGATCGCCGACCCCGACGCCGACGGGCGCGCGAATACCCCCGTGCCGCTGGTGCTGAACGTGCACGGCGGCCCGTGGGCGCGCGACAGCTATGGCTTCGACCCCGAAGCGCAGTGGATGGCCAATCGCGGCTATGCGGTGCTGCAGGTCAATTTCCGCGGCTCGACCGGCTTTGGCAAGGCCTTCATCAATGCTGGCGACCTGCAGTGGGCCAAGGCGATGCACGATGACCTCATCGACGGCGTGCGCTGGGCCGAGGCGCGGGGCATCGCGGCGACGGGCAGGACCGCAATCATGGGCGGCAGCTATGGTGGCTACGCGGCACTGGTCGGCCTGACCTTCACCCCGCGCGAGTTCGCCTGCGGGGTGTCGATCGTCGGGCCGTCGAACCTGATCACGCTGCTCAACACGATCCCGCCGTATTGGGGCCCGATCCGCCGCCAGTTCACCACCCGCGTCGGTGACGACACCACCGATGAAGGCCGCGCGCTGCTGAAGGCGCGGTCGCCGCTGACCCGCGTCGATGCCATCGAGCGCCCGCTGCTGATCGGCCAGGGCGCCAACGACCCGCGCGTGGTGCAGGCCGAAAGCGACCAGATCGTGCAGGCCATGCAGGCCAAGGGCATCCCGGTGACCTACGCGCTGTTCCCCGACGAGGGCCACGGCTTCGTGCGACCGCAGAACCGCTTGGCGTTCAACGCGGTGACCGAGACCTTCCTCGGCGAGTGCCTCGGCGGCCGGGTCGAGGCGATCGGCGATGACTTCGAGGGCAGCAGCCTCACCGTGCCGGTGGGCCAGGACGGCGTGCCGGGCGTGGCCGCGGCGCTGGAGGCGGCGCGATGATCATCGGGCGTATCGGCGCGCTTTCGGCCGCCACGCCTGCGGTCACGGGTAGAGCATCCGCTT
>DBAV01000250.1:6702-25230 GCA_002291875.1 Hyphomonadaceae bacterium UBA1001 | reverse complement strand
GTTGTTCCCCTTCAACCCCACGCCCCGTCATCCCGGGCCGGTGCGCCAGCATCGGACCCGGGACCTGTCCACCACGCTCGGTTGTTCCCCTTCAACCCCACGCCCCGTCATCCCGGGCCGGTGCGCCAGCATCGGACCCGGGACCTATCCACCGCGCTCGGTTGTCCCCCTTCAACCCCACGCCCCGTCATCCCGGGCCGGTGCGTCAGCATCGGACCCGGGACCTATCCACCGCGCTTACGGGGATGGAGTCCGGATACCGGTTCGCTGCGCTCACCGGTTCCGGAATGACGGTCCCTCTTTTCATTCAACGGCCGTCATCCCGGCCGGAGCACTGTTGCTAGAGGATGCTCTGGCCGGTTTTCTTCCAGTCCGACAGGAACGCCTCGAGGCCGGCGTCGGTCAGGATGTGGCGGTACATCGCGCGGAAGACGGCCGGCGGAATGGTCATGCAGTCCGCGCCCGCAATCGCCGCGTCGCGCGCATGGCCGACCGTGCGCACCGAGGCGGCCAGGATCTCGGTCGCATAGCCGTAATTGTCATAGATGGTGCGGATCTCGCGGATCAGCGCCATGCCGTCCTGGCCATTGTCGTCCAGCCGGCCGATGAAGGGCGAGATGTACGCCGCGCCCGCCTTGGCCGCCAGAAGCGCCTGCACCGCCGAAAAGCACAGCGTGACATTCACCGCCGTCCCCTCGTCCGAGAGCGTGCGACAGGCCATCAGCCCCTCCTGGGTCAAGGGCAGCTTGACCACCACATTGGGGGCCAGGGCGCGCAGGTGGCGGCCCTCGGCGATCAGGGTCGCGGCGTCGGTGGCGACGGCCTCTGCGCTGACCGGCCCAGGCACGATGGCACAGATGCGCGCGATGGTGTCGAGGATCGGCTTGCCCGATCTGGCGATCAACGAGGGGTTGGTGGTCACCCCGTCGACCAGACCCGTGGGAGCCAGCGCCTCGAGCTCGGCGGTATCGGCGGTGTCGATGAAGATCTTCATGGCGGGGCTCCGGACGCGCTGGGGGGTGCGCGGGCCGACTAGCCGCCCCCGTTGCGCGCGGCAATCAGGCCCGCTGCCGCCAGTTCCTCGCGGGCCGGGCCCAGGGCGGCGGCATAGGCGGGCACGGCGCGCAGATGGCCCAGAAAGGCGTCGGCGACGATCCGCCCGGCGGTGATGTCGGTGGGATAATGCACCCCGCCCACTGCACGCAGCCAGCCCGAGCGGGCGGCCGCATCCTGCAGGCGCGGGCATTGCGCCGGCATCAGATCGCACAGCACGCCCGCCCACACCCGCGTGCCGGCGGTGCGCGCGCTGGGCCAGGCGGGGGTCGGCGGCGCGCCCGCCGGCAGCGAGGGGCGCAGGGTCGGATCGCGCACGACCGGCCGCTCGTGCCAGCCGTGAACGGCATTGGCGGCACGGTTGACCGCGCGCATGTCGTCGTGGACGGCCACCAGCAAGGCGGTGGTGCGCGGCAGGCGCCCGGCGTCAAAGCCCGGGCCAAGGACCTCGCGGGCCCACGCCATCGGCCCGCGCGAGGCATCGGCCAGGGCCTCGGCCTCGTGTTCGGGCGTGCGCAGGCGCTGCAGGTCGTGCACCGCCTCGAGGTCGGCCCGGCCGGCCAGGCTGTCGTCCTCGGGCCAACGGGGCAGAACCCGCGCCAGGTCCAGCGTCTCGACCGCCACAAAGGTGGCACGGTGTGCCGCCGCGGCCTGGGCCGGCGCGGCAGGCGGCGGCTCGGCAGGGCGCTCCTGCCCGGTGGGCACCTGGACCGCGGACAGGGGGGCAGCGACGGCACAGCCGCCTGCGAACATCATGCCCAGCCATGCGGCGGCAAGGGCGCAGGGCAGCCTCGGCCTCATCCTCAAAGCCTCCACGCCAGCGACACCTCGAAGCTGCGCGGATCCCCCAGCTTGAGGAAAGGCGTGTTGGTGAACACCGCCCAGTCGGCATAGGTCTCGTCGGTCAGGTTGCGTGCCCGCAGCGTCAGGCGGGCATTGCCAAAGTCGATCCAGCCGGCCGCATCGACCAGCGTATAGGCGTCCAGCGTCAGGGTATTGGCGTTGTTGGCAAAGCGGTCGCCGACATGGCGCACGCCCAGCTGCACCCCGCCCAGTCCTTCGAGTTCGCGCGTGGCGACCAGGTTCGATGACCATTCGGGCAAATTGTCGGGCCTGTTGCCTTCGCGGGCGATAACGCCGGTTCCCAGATTCTCGAAGAAGTCCTCGAAGCGGGCGTCGGTCCAGGCGAGGTTGGCCTCCAGTGACCAGCCTTCGGCCGGCAGCACCACAAGCGCCGCCTCGATGCCCTGGGACACCTGCGCGCCGATCTGCTGCTGGATGCGCACGCCGTTGACCACGCTGGAGGTCAGGATGTCCTCCTTGCGGATGTCGTACCAGGCCAGGGTGGCGTCGGCGCGGCCGTCCCAGAACGTCCATTTCGCGCCGACTTCGTACTGGCGGCCGCGCTGCAGCCCGAAATCACGGCTGGTCGCGGTCAGGCTGACCAGCTGGACAACCGGCTCGGCGGCGTCGGTCCACGCGGCATAGAGGCTGGTGCCGGGCAGCGGCTGCCACACCACCCCCAGGCGTCCGGTGACGGGGTCGAAGCCGGTGGCAAAAGGCGCGCCGGTGGAGGGGGCGATGGCCGTGCGTTCCAGCGTGATGTCGTCGAACCTGATGCCGCCGATCACCCGCAATTCGCCCGGCAGGGTCAGCATCGACTCGGCATAGACCGCACGGGTTTCCACCAGAGCGCGGGCAAAGGGCTCGGGGCGCGGCAGGGTCTGCAGGGTGGCGGAGGCAAACCGCGGCACCGCGTCGGGCACCAGCGGCAGGGCGGCCGGGGTGACGGCTGCGGCGCTGAGCGCCAGCGGGCGGGTGCCGCGTTCCTGGTCGTTGCGCGCCAGGTCCAGGCCGACCACGGTGCGCAGCGGCAGGGTGAACAGCGCGGTGTCGAAGCGGGCCTGGGTCCGCACGCCCACCAGCACGTCGTCACGCCCGATGAACCCCAGCGCGTCGCGCTGGACCAGTCCGGTGACGGGGTTGAAGGTAAAGCCCTCGCTGTTGACGTAATCCTGGACCTGGGTGGCGCGATAGGGCTCGATGCGGACCTCGACATTGGCGGCGGGGGTCCAGGTGACCAGACCCCGGATCCACGAATACTGGGATTCCGAGAAACCGTCGGCGATGTTGTAGTTGATGCGGCGCGTGCGCGGGTCGATGCGCGGATTCACCAGCCGCTCACCGGCGGCCAGATTGGGCGTGCGCACCACGATCGCGCCCGAAGGCAGCTGCACGCCGTCATACACCAGCGGAGTGCCGAAATAGCTCTCGACCGCGTCTTCGGTCCAGTCGGCGTTCAAAGATACCGACAGGTCCGCGCGCGGCGACCATCGCAAGGCGGCCGCCAGCGCGGTACGCTCGAAGCCCGACCGGTCCACAAAACCGTCCGAGCGGGCATGGCTGGCATCGGCGCGGGCTGCCAGTCCGTCGGCGAGCAGACCCCCGCCGCCAAGGCCGACCCGGCGCTCGCCATGGTCAGCGGCCGCAAGTACCAGGTCGAACTTGGTGTCTTCGGGCGGGGCCTTCGACACATAATTGACCGCGCCCGCGATGGCGCCCTCGCCGAACAGCACCGAAGCGGGCCCGCGCAACACCTCGATGCGGTCCAGCATGAAGGCGTCGAGGGTCCGCGCACTCTGCGCCGAGGTGTTCTGGCGGATGCCGTCGCGCATCACCGTGATGTTGTTGTTGGTGAAACCGCGGGCCGAAAAGCGCGGCGTGGCCCCCAGCGTCACCCCGCCCGTGAAGCCGGTCGAGCGCGTCACCGCATCCAGTGCGGTCACATCGCCACGCGCGCGGATGGTCTCCGCGTCGATCACCGACACCGATGCGGGAAGGTCGCGCACCGCAATCCCCAGGCGCGAGGCGGTTTCCGCGTTCTCGTCGAGCCCCAGCGTGGACACCCCGCGGCGCTCGCCGGTGACGATGATTTCGGCCGAAACCTCGGCGCGCTCGGCGTCGGCAAAGGCGGGCGCCGAGACCACCAGGGGCAGGCCAACGATGACGGCAGCGGAACAGAGCAGGGCGGCGAGGCGCATGATGGTGGGGTCTCCGGGGAAAAGGCTGGCGTGCGCCCCTAGCCGCGGTGTTATGTTATATCAACCGTCCGGCGCCCTTTTTCGTCCGTGGCGGTCGGTCACGGTCGGCTTGACCCCGCGCGGTCTGCGCGCCACTCGGGCGCACCAGCCGCCGCAGGGGGATGCACCATCATGACCGAGCGCACGCCGCGCGCCTTTTTCCGTCCGCTGGCGACCGGCGCGCCCGCGCCCCTGCGCGAACTGCCCGTCCAGCTCGAGCGCAGCATCCACTTCGTGCCGCCGCACCTTGAAAAGGTGCGCGCCAAGGTGCCCGAAATCGCACGCACGGCCGATGTGGTGCTGGGCAATCTGGAAGATGCCATTCCCGCCGACGCCAAGGAGGCCGCGCGCGCCGGCCTGATCGCGATGGCCGACATGGACCTGGGCGCCACCCCGCTGTGGACCCGCATCAATGCGCTGAACTCGCCCTGGATGCCGGACGATATGACGCAGATTGTCGCCCGCGCCGGCCACCGGGTCGATGTGGTGATGGTGCCCAAGGTCGAGGGGCCGTGGGACATCCACTTCATGGACCAGCTGCTTGCCAGCCTCGAGGCGAAACACGGCGTGGGCCGGCCGATCCTGCTGCACGCCATCCTCGAAACCGCCGAAGGCGTGCAGAACGTCGCCGCGATCGCGCGCGCCAGCCCCCGGATGCAGGGCATCAGCCTCGGGCCCGCGGACCTGGCCGCCTCGCGCGGGATGAAGACGACGCGCGTGGGCGGGGGCCATCCCTTCTATCGCGTCCTCGAGGATCCGCACCCCGAGGGCGGCCCGCGCGCATCGGCCCAGCAGGACCTCTGGCACTATACCTTTGCACGCATGGTCGACGCCTGTGTGACGGCCGGCATCAAGCCTTTCTATGGTCCGTTCGGCGACATCCGCGATCTCGACGCCTGCGAGCAGCAGTTCCGCAACGCCTTTCTGATGGGCTGTGCGGGGGCGTGGACGCTGCACCCCGACCAGATCGCCGTGGCCAGGCGCGTCTTCAGCCCCGACCCGGACGAGGTGGCGATGGCGCGGCGCATCCTTGAGGCCATGCCCGATGGGTCGGGCGTCGCGATGATCGACGGCAAGATGCAGGACGACGCGACCTGGAAACAGGCCAAGGTGATCTGCGACCTGGCGGACCTGGTGGCCGCCAAGGAAGCCGCCTCAGGTTAGACCCTTCGCAACCGCGCCGTCCGGAGCGCCGCACATCCGTGCGGCGATGTGCGGGCGATTGCCGGTGTGGACACCGGCGCGCCGGGGGCAGGGCCTTGCGCTTGGCCTGTCATGCGCCCACACAGCGCCCATGCCCAAGCCGACCAAGCCCAAGCGTCCCTCGCGTTCCGCCCGCGCCGCCGCGCGCCCCTCTGCGCTGACGCGTGAGGCGGTGCTGGAGGCGCTGGCGAAGCAGGGGGGGCACGGCGCCAGGCGTGACCTCGCGCGCGAACTGGGGGTGCGCAACGAGGAGCGGGCGGTGCTGCGGCGCATCCTGTCCGAACTCGAGGCCGAGGGTGTGCTGGCGCGGTCGGGCCGCAAGGCCTACGCGTCGGCCGATTCCCTGCCGCCGGTGTGCGTCATCGAAATCGTGGACCGCGATCCGGACGGCGAGCCGCTGGGCCGGGCGCGCGGTCAGGATGGCCTTTATGGCCCGCTGGTGCGCATGGCGCCGGGCGAAGGCGACGGGCGGCGCGGCGGCCCCGCCATCGGGGTGGGCGAGCGCATGCTGTGCCGCATCGAGGTGACGCCCGAGGGGCCGCTGGCGCGGATCATGAAGCGCCTCGGGGCCAGCGCGCACCGCGTGCTGGGTGTCTTTCACCTGGCGCGCGGGGGTGTGGGGGGGCGCGTCGAGCCGGCCGACCGCAAGGCCAAGGGCGACCTGTCCGTGTACGAGGAAGACCGGGGCGGGGCGGCCGATGGCGACCTCGTGGTGTGCGAGCCCGTGCCCGGTGCGCGCGCGATGGGCCCGCGCCGCGCCCGGGTGACCGAAGTCGTGGGATGCGCCGACGATCCGCGTGCGGCCAGCCTGCTGGCCATCCACACCCACGGCATCATCGACGGCTTCACCCCCGAGGAGGAGGCCGCGGCACTGGCCGAGCGGCCGGTGGCGACACTGGGACGGCGCACCGACCTGCGCGCGGTGCCCCTTGTCACCATCGATCCCGATGATGCACGCGACCATGACGATGCCGTCTTTGCCGAACCCGACGACGATCCGGCCAATCCCGGTGGCTGGCGGGTGATCGTGGCGATCGCCGACGTCGCCCATCATGTCCGGCCAGGCTCGGTGCTGGACCGCGGCGCGCGCCGGCGGGGCAATTCGACCTATTTCCCCGACCGGGTGGCCCCGATGCTGCCCGAGGCGCTGTCGGCGGACCTGTGCTCGCTGCGCGAGGGGCAGGACCGTCCGTGCCTGGCGGTCGAGCTGCGCCTTGGACCGGACGGCGTGAAGCGCGGCCATCGCTTCGTGCGCGGGCTGATGCGCTCGGCGGCCAAGCTGTCCTATGGCCAGGCACAGGCGGCGATCGACGGACGCCCCGACGAAAAGACCGGCCCGCTGCTGGAACCGGTGCTGAAGCCGCTGTGGGCGGCCTATGCGGCGGCCGCCCGGGCGCGTGACGCGCGCAGCCCGCTGGACCTCGACAGCCCGGAACTGCGCATCCGCTTCGGGGCGGACGGACGGATCGCGGGGGTCTCGCGGCGCGAGCGTTTTGACGCGCACCGCCTGATCGAGGAGTTCATGATCCAGGCCAATGTGGCCGCGGCCGAGACGCTGGAGGCCAGGCGCACGCCGCTGATCTATCGGGTCCACGACACCCCCTCGCGCGAGAAGATCGCCGCCCTGACCGAGTTCCTGCAGACGCTGGGACTGAAATGGTCGATGGGCGAGGCGCCGCGGCCGTCGCGCTTCAATGACCTGCTGGAGCGCGCGCGCCTGGGCGGGCATGCCGAAGTGGTCAACGAGGTGGTGCTGCGTAGCCAGGCGCAGGCCATCTACAGCCCCGAAAACATCGGGCATTTCGGCCTGAACCTTGGCCGCTACGCGCACTTCACCTCGCCGATCCGGCGCTATGCCGACCTGATCGTGCATCGCGCCCTGATCCGCGCGCTGGGCCTTGGCGAGGATGGCCTGACGGACGAGGAGGCGCTGCTGCTGGACGCCACGGCCGACGCCATCACCGAGGCCGAGCGGCGCTCGATGGCGGCCGAGCGCGACGCCACGGCACGCTATCTGGCGGCCTATCTGGCCGACCATGAGGGCGCCACCTTCGAGGGGCGGATTTCGGGTGTGACGCGCTTTGGCGCCTTCGTGCGGCTCAGGGAAACCGGGGCGGACGGCCTGGTGCCGATCTCGCGCCTGGGCCAGGAGTTCTTCCAGCACGACGAGACCACCCACGCGCTGGTCGGCGAGCGGTCGGGGCGGCGCTACACGCTGGGCATGGAGGTCGAGGTGCGCCTGCTCGAGGCCACCCCGGTGTCGGGGGGCCTGCTCTTCGAGATCCTGCCCCCGCCTCTGGCCGCCGATCCGAACGCGCTGCGGCGCAGGCCCTCGGGCGGGTATCGCCGCGTCCCCTCACGCCCCGCCCCGCCGCGCGGCAAGGCCAAGCGCGGGGGATGACCCCGGACATTCCTTCCTTTTTTCCCGTCAACAAAAGAGAACGGACGTCACCCCGGTCCCGCACCGCGGGAACCGTGGCCCATCCCCTGAACGCTGCTGTTGTCCCCGGTCCATCCCCGTCACGCGCAGTGGATGGGCCCCGGACCCGTCCTCGCTGCGCTCAGCCGTTCCGGGGTGACGTTCCATTTTTTCGAAAGCGACCGGCCCGAACTTGGGGCCGACCGGGGTCAGCCGGTGGACATGGGGGCGTCGGGGCGCAGGAGGGGGCGCAGGTCGGCCCAGGGGATCAGGATCTCGTGCTGGCCGAAGGCGTTGGGGGCAACGGTGTCGGCACCGACGAACACGCCCAGGCCCTCGCGGCGCAGCACCCAGTTGGCCGGATCGGCCACGGTGGGCGCAAGGCGTTCGGGGGTGAAGCGCAGGTTGTCCACGCCGATATCGCGCGCCTCGGCGTTCAGGCCCTCGGCGGCGCGGCGGGCCAGCACGGGCAGGGCTGCCGTGCGGTCGGCAAATAGGTCGCCCGCGGCCAGCGCGCGGCCGGCCCCCTGCATCATGAAGTGAACCGACTCTCCCCCGGTCGAGGGCCGTGCCGCGCCATGCCCCATCAGGAAATCGCGGAAAGCGACCGAAATCACCGCCGGGCCCGCATAGGTGATGGTGTAGGTCCGGTCGCGGTCGGAGGCGAACGCGCGCCAGTCGGCGTCGGCCCCGCGGCGCATGGCCGCATTGAACGCCTCGGCGGCGGCGCTGTCGGCATTGTCGATGCGCGGATACTGGACCGATCGGACGGCAAAGTTCGGAAAGCCGTCCGGTCCCTCGGGCACCACGGCGCGTGCCTCGACGAACGAGATCCGCACCAGACGCCACGGCCCGGCGGTGTCAACCATGTCCACGAATGCGCGGCGGCGTTCCTCGAGCGCGTCGTTGAGGCAATCGGCACGGTCATAGCCGGGAATGCGCGGGTCGGGATCGGCGGTGCCGGCCGGGCACATCAGCTGCACCGCCGCGCGCCACGACACTTCGGTGTCGAAGATTTCGCCGCGCGTGGCGTTGCCGAGGTTCGCGATCGCGCTGCTCATGGTGCGGTCGAGGGCCTCGGCGGCCGCGCGCGTGGCCGGCACCGCGCACAGCTCGGCGATCAGCCCCGCCTGAGGGAGGGCGCAGTCGGCGGCCAGAACCGGTGGCTGCACGCTCGCCGGTACCAGCGCCTGGGGGGCGGCGGTCCCAGCCTCGCCAGCAGCACCACCCGACGATGGCGCGGGCTGGCAGGCGGTCAGCGCGAGGGCTGCGATACCGGACACAAGGGCCCCGAGAGGCGGGCGCGGGCGAGGGGCGTTCATCGAGGGCTCCTGTGCACGGAATCGGGCCGCCCATCGACCCTAGCGTCACATGCATCCTGATTGCATCCCCGCACGCGCAAGCGGGGAAGTCACGCCTCGCGCGGGACGCTGACGCGGGCCAGGAAGGCTTCGTCGAGGCGATCCTTCCAGATCCGTGCGCGGGCACCGGCAATGGCCAGCACGCCGTAGTCGGCGACCGCCTCGCCATGCCCGACATCAACGATCGACATCCAGCTGCGCCGCGCCGGCCGCGCCTTCAGCGAATTGCCCTTCAGCGCCCGCGGCAGGTTGTAGGCCAGAAGGCGCCCGTCATGGACCGCCTGCACGCCCGCGGGCGTGCGCCCCTCGATCCCGCGACCCGCACAGTCGCCAGCCACGAAAATGGACGGATCGGTCAGGCTCTGCAGGGTGGCGTGGCAACGCACGGCGCCGCGCTCGTCGACGTCCAGGCCCGCTTCGGCCAGCAGCGCCGGCGCGCGCGAACCCGCCACCCAGATCGCCGCATCCACGGCCAGCACCGAACCATTGTGCAGCAGAAGTCCACCACCCTCGTCCAGCATGGCCGCCCCGCGGGCACGGCGGTGCACCTCGACCCCGGCCGCGCGCAGTCGCCCGCGCAGGTGCGAGGAGGCCTGGAGGCTGAGTTCGGGGGCGACGCGGCCGCGGCTCTCGACCAGGGCAATGCGCACCGGCACGTCGGCACTGGCGACCCGGCGTGCCAGCGCCAGCGCGATCTCGACGCCGCCGGCACTGCCACCGACCACCGCCAGCGAACGCGGCACCAGATCGCGCCGCGCGTCGATCAGAAAGCGCGCCCACCAGGCCAGGAAGGGACGCCACGGCTTGACGGTGATCGCCCGGTCGCGCCCGCCCACGGTCGGCATCGGGGCGGCGCCGGCATTCACCGACAGGATGTCATAGGGGATCGAGCGCCCCGCCGAAGTCATGAGGACCTTGCCTGCACGGTCGATCGCGGTGACCCGCGCATTCTCGAAGGTGACGTCGGCAGCGCGTGCGGTGCGTGCGATGTCGATCACGCCCGAGGACAGCGCCGCCTCGCCGGCGACCACGCGCGGGATACGGGCGGAATAGACGAATTCGTTGCCGTCATTCACCAGGACGACATCAGCGCGCGGATGGCGCGCGCGCCAGCGCGACAAGAGTTCGGCATGGGAATGACCTGCGCCCAGCAGGACAATGCGCCCTGCGGACTTGATCTCGCCCGTCACCTCGTCAACCTCCCGTCCGATGCCTGTCACCAGCACCTATGTGGCCCGTCCGGTGTTTCCGGATCTGGGGCCCGACTTTTCCGACCCGGTCGTCCCGGCCGCGTTCCCCGCCACCATCGAGCGGTTCTGGAACGCCGGCCAGGCCAGCGGCGTGGGCCTCGGCACATTGACCGCGGATGAACGGATCGCGGGATTTGCGCGGTTCGAACCGCTCCCCGCGAACGTCTCGCCGCCCCGTGCCATGCGATACCATGGGCACCAGTTCCAGGTTTACAATCCCGAGCTGGGCGATGGACGTGGGTTTTTGTTCGCCCAGTTACAAGATTGTCACGGTCGGATCTTGGACCTCGGCACCAAGGGTTCGGGCCAGACGCCGTGGTCGCGGCGCGGGGATGGCCGGCTGACCTTGAAGGGCGGGGTTCGCGAGGTGCTGGCCGCCGAAATGAACCGTGCGCGCGGGGTGGCGACCTCGCACGCCTTCGCCCTGTTCGAGACCGGCGAGGCGCTGATGCGCGGCGACGAGCCCTCGCCCACGCGCTCGGCGGTGCTGACCCGCCTGCAGCACGCGCATATCCGCTTTGGCACCTTCCAGCGCCACGCCGCCGAGGGACGCACCGACAATGTGGCGCGCCTGGTGGACCACGTCATCGAGCACTACATGCCGGCCCATCGCGGTCTGGACGGGGCCGCAGCGGCGCTGGCCATGTTCGGCGATGCGATGGAGGCCAGCGCGCGGCTGGTGGCGTCGTGGATGGCGGCGGGCTTCGTGCATGGGGTGCTGAACACCGACAACCTGGTGATGACCGGCGACAGCTTCGACTATGGCCCCTGGCGGTTCCTGCCGCGCTTCGAGCCGGGCTTCACGGCAGCCTATTTCGACCATCAGGGGCTCTATGCGTTTGCGCGCCAGCCCTCGGCCGTGTCCTGGAACCTGGCGCGGCTGGCCGAATGCCTGCTCGAGTTGGCCCCGCCCGAGGCGCTGTCGGCGGCCCATGGCCGGTTTGGTGCCCTCTATCGGGCGGCGCTGCGCACCGCGGTGCACCAGCGGCTGGGGCTTGGCTGCACGGCGTCCGAGGCGGACGACCTCGAATTCGTCAACGCGCTGTTCGAGTGGCTGGGCGCGTCCGGAGCGGGCTGGGAGCGGTTCTTCTTCGACTGGTTCGCAGGCGCCGCCTCGATCGGGCGGGCCGAGTCCTCGCCGCAGGCGCCGCTCTATCGAGCGCCCGCCTTTGCGCCCCTGCGCACCCGCATCCTGCAGCGCCAGCCGGTTCGGCCAGAGCGCCTGGCACACCCGTATTTCGCTGATCCTGGCCCGTGCGACCTCTTGATCGAAGAGGTCGAGGCCCTGTGGGCGGCCATCGACACACAGGACGACTGGGGGCCCTTCAACGCCAAGGTCGCGGCGATCCGCCGCGCCGGCGAGGCGATGGACATCGAGGCCGTGCCGCGCCGCGCGTCTTGAACCTGTCATCGAGACATGGTGTGCCTCGCGCGTGTCCAGCGACGGAGCCCCCTGCCGATGAGCCCCGACGACCAGTCCTTTTCCTACGCCCCGCACACCGATGGTGATGTGGTCCCCGGCTGCGTGCCGGCGGTCGAAACCCCGCACTTTTCGGCGCTGGTGGCAGCGCGTCTCAGCCGCCGGGCGATGCTGGGCGGCACCGCAGGGCTGGGGCTTCTGGGGGCGGCGGGCTGTGTGACGGCGCGTCCGGGGGGCGAGGCGGCCGCCGCGCGCACCTTCGAGGCGGTGGCCGCCAGCAACACCGACGCGGTGGTGGTTCCGGACGGGTATGTGACCGACCTGGTGATCGCGTGGGGCGACCCGCTGTACGAGGGCGACGCGGCTTTCGACGTGAACGATCCCACCTTCGACCGCACCGCCCAGGAACGGCGCTTCGGTTTCAACAACGACATGCTGGCGCTGTATCCGGCGCGCTGGTCGCCGCGGCGCGATGCGGGCGGGGACACCCTCATCATGGCTGCGAACCATGAATATGTGACCCCGGCGACCATGTTCCCGGGCCTCGGTGCCGGCGCGCCGGACGCCCGGCAGATGGGGGTTCTGCACGCCGGCATGGGGTGTGCGGTGGTGGTGGTCCAGCGCGGACGCGACGGCGCGTGGAAGGCGGTGCGTGACCCTGCGCCCGGACGCGGGCTGAACCGCCGCGTGTCGGCCTATACCGAGGTGATCTATGCCGGCAGCGCCGCCGCCCATCCCGCCCTGGGGCGTGCGATCGAGCGGACGCGCACCCTCGAGGGCGAGGCGGTGCGCGATGGCGGGGTGTGCGCGGGCACGCTGGCGAACTGCGCGGGCGGCATGACGCCCTGGGGCACCTATCTGTCGGCCGAGGAAAACTTCGACTTCTATTTCGCCGCCCAGTCCGAAAGCCCCGAACTGGTCGCCGCGCGGGCCGCCCCGCGCACCGCCGCGGATGCCGCGTCCTATGGGTATCGGCTGGACCGGGTGCAGTCGCGCCCACACATCCCCGCCCGCTTTGATCTGGCGCGCAATCCCGACGGGCCGCTGCTGTATGGCTGGACGCTGGAAATCGACCCCTACGACCCGACCTGGACCCCGCGCAAGCGCACCTCGATGGGCCGGCGCAAGGGCGAATGCGCCAACACCGCCCTGACGCGCGACGGGCGGGTGGCGGTCTATGCCGGCGACGACCAGCCCGACGAGTTCATCTACAAGTTCGTCACCACGGGCCGCTTTGACCCTGCGAACCGGCTGGCCAACCGTGACCTGCTGGACCAGGGGGCGCTCTACGCTGCGCGTCTGGAGGCTGACGGCACGGGCCGCTGGCTGCTGCTGACGCCGCAGACGGCCAATGCCGCCGCTACCGCCGCCGGCTACCCCATCCCCTTTACCGACCAGGGCGATGTGGCGGTTCGTGCACGCGAGGCCGCGCGCCTGCTGGGCGCAACGCCGATGGACCGTCCCGAGGATGTCGAGCCGGTGACCGATGTCGACTGGCGCGGCACGGGCGTGATTCTGGCGGCCCTGACCAACAACCGCACCACCGCAGAAGAGCGCCCCGGCAATCCGCGCCGCAATGGCCCCGACGGCGCGGCCCAGCCCAATCTGACCGGCCAGATCCTGCGCATCGAGGAAGCGGACGGTGATTGCGGTGCCGAGACCTTCCGCTGGGACATCTTCGCCCTCGCCGGCGATCCTGCCGCGCCGGACACCAAGGTGACCTCGCGGCGCGGGGTGACCACCAATGTGTCGGTGTGGGAGGACGGCGCCCAGACCTTTGCCGGCGACCGCTTCGCCTGTCCGGACAATGTCGCCTTCGACGATGTCGGCCGGGTATGGTTCACCACCGATGGCATGACCGACGTCTTCACCGACTGCAATGACGGCATCTATGTCACCGATCTGGTGGACACGATGGCGCCGCGGGCGGTCAAGCGCTTCATGACCGGGCCGGTGGGCTGCGAGTTCTGTGGCCCGCTGCACACGCCCGACCAGCGCGCCCTTTTCGCGGCCGTCCAGCATCCGGGCGAAACCTCGGTCGAGGGCGAGCGCTTCGAGGCGATGGCCCGCCGCGGCATCACCACGCCCCCCTCCAGCTGGCCCGACGGCGGCTGGCCCCGCCCCGGCGTGGTCGCCGTGCGCCGCGTGGATGGCGCAAAGGTGTAGGGGTGGCACCCGCGCGCGGGGCCCCGGCCGGAGCTTGCGCCAGAGCCCGCGCCTCCGAGCGCGGCTGTTTCCGCGATACCGGGCCTGGGGCCCGGGCTCCTGCACTCGCCATTTGCACGTGTGTTCAATCTGGTGGCAGGGGCGGCATGGGCAGAGGCGATTTTTTGGGTTGAAAGGCGGGATCAACTTGCACTTCGAGGAGTTCTCGATACGACGGTATTAACCGATAAAGAGTACGTCGAGCGTAAACCGCCTGGCGAAGCGGAGACTGTTCCATTCATGGTATCGGAAACGAAAGGCTTCGATCGTCTTGTCGATCAGGAAGCGCGTTGGCGCGCTGAACAGGTGGCCGCGATCGTCCTACATCTTTATTTCAAGAATGAGGATGTGAAACGCGCGGCTGCGCAACGGCAGTCAGGCGCGACAAAAGCCCCATCAGCACAATCCCTCCCCGACCCTGCCGATACAAAAGTCGACGCTTCCTGATTACGCCATCGACATGACGGATCGGCTGCGGCTTCAGCCTAGCTGAACCATTCCAGAAGAGCGCGCCGATCGAAGCCCGTGGCGGAAACCGGCAACACCCCGGTCAGTTGAATGGTTTCGGCATTGAATTGGTCGCGTCGGCCGTCCAGCGTGAACTCCTCTGTCGTGCGTGACGTCAGGGTGATGACCAGGGCATGTTGGTCGGGCGGCAGCTTAAGCGGCTTTGCGCCTGTATCATCGCGCCATAATGCAATGCACCGCGAAGAATCGTGCATCATCGTTGCGTTGGTTCGCTCGATCAGCCCAAGCGATGTGAATGTCAGCACCGACGATCCAGGGTCTTCGCTCAGCACCCCGGCATAGCGCCCCGCCCAGCGTTTCTCGAGCTGTGGTCCGTCCATCAGAAGCGCGATGATCAGATTGGGACCGATTGCCCGTATCAGTTCTTGTGCCGGATCTACCCGCGCCAGATCCTCACAGATCAGCGAAGTCACCGTCAGTTTTCGTCTCAATGTCGCGACGGTCAGGCTTCGCGACGTGATATCGAGCGCTTCATACCACCTGTTGGATGGGTTGAGCGCTGAACCAAGTGAGTATGTGGCGATCTGCGTTGGGTCCAGGATCCAGCGATGATGTTTCTCGCGCTCGTCCGGCAGCGCCTCGCGTTCGCCCGCTTCGCCCGCGAAGATTGTCATCGCGCTCCAATTGCCGTGCCGGTCAGCATCATTCGGGCCATCGGGCCACTCCCAGTGATAGGGGTCGTAACTGTGGAGGCCGCTGACCAGCAATTCCATGCGCGGGCGGTAACGCCGTAATCGTTCGGAAAGGGCTGCATACACCCGATGGCTCAACGCCAGTTCCGGAAAGATCACGCCATGGATGACGCCCATATCCGCTTCGCCAGCATCGATGAGTTCATTGACGAAGTGTAGCAGGCGCTGGACATCGTCTTCGCTCCCGCGGGAGCCGGGGGAGGCCGTGAATGCGGCGAACTGTGGACTCTGGGAAGATGACGAGGCGCGTCGGAAATGATGTGCGCCCAATCGATAAGGATATGGCACCAGCAGCAGGTTCAAGGGCTCGTCGGGACCGGCGATCAAGCTCTCGCTGGGAAGCGAAAGCCAATGTGCGCGCGCCAGTCCGCGCGCGGGTAACGAGGCCAGATTGTGTGACATCGATCGCATGGTGCACCCGACGCCGGGCGTGCGGGATTTCGGCAATATGCACAGAATGTCTGGATTGGCCTTGGATATGGTCGAAATCTTCTTGCGCCCACCATGGCCGCCAGTGGATGGCCGTACGCCCCCAACCCGCACATTGGTGTCCAGGCGCTCGTTCATCGACATCTGAAAGAGCAGCGGAATCCGCGCATCGATGTCATTGCTCGTCCGGTCGCTGCCCATGCCCAGATTGCGTGATGCCTCGTCAGCGACGGAAAGCAGCACATAGGCAGACCACCACCACGAGGGGGGCTTGTCCGAGCGAGCGAGCGGCTCGAAGACCTTCAACCCGTGTCCCTGTGCGACTTCGGCCTCCTCCCCAAGCACCTTGGCTGATTTCAACAGGTGTCTCCATGCCCTTTGGACCATGGGCGGAGGTGACATCCTGAACTCAAGTCCCCATTCCACGTTCTGCCTGGGCTTTGGCTGCATCCCCTCTGCCACCCGAACTTCATATGATTGACGCCAGGTTTCGCCTGCCTTTGTCACCAAATCCCGCCGTCGATCGCCAATCCGTAGAATTCGGCAAATTTCAGCAGTCCTGCTTAATTGATCGACAGTCTGTACATGATGGTATGCGCCACTGCGGGTCATCAGAATGGCGCCGATTGCAAACGCATCCACCGGATCACTTGGTGGCGCCTGCCACTGAGCCCATTGACCTTGACCTGTGCTTACGTACTGGGTCGGCAATTCGCTGAGTTTGGCGTTGTCAAGTTTCCACTGTCCAGAGACCTTGCGCGCCGTGCCAGTGACCAAGCGCCAGACCTGTGGTGTCCCATTGGGAAAGATGGCCTTCAGGACGTGGTGCACGCGGTAGTCGAGATCATCATCGTCGCTGCCCGGACGCGACGGGCCACCGCTCATGCCTCGTTCCCCGTCTCGGCGCTGCCCAAACAATGGCGCAGCACGTCACCATTCGTCAGGTAGCCGAACACCTCACCATCTTCGCGGCCACGCTGAGTGATGATGATGTCCTGGACATGAGGCACTCGTTTCATCAGCGCATGCACGTCGGCCAGGCTGTCCTCGGGCGACATCCAACGGGTCCCTCCCGCAATTCGCTCGCGCGTGTCGGCGTCTTCCAGCAAATCCTCGACCGAGAGTGTTCCCATGCTGGCGACACCGCCGCGCGCAGCGAGGAACGCATAGAAGGTGCTCGCGTGGATCACCGTGCGTACGATGCGCTTTCTGCCCTTTCGCTCGAAGATGATGCACCGCGTGCGGGCGGGGGTCTGCAGTTCGCCGCGGAGCACGGCTTCGATGGACTCGAGCGGCGTGGGCTGGTTGCCCAGCTCGACGCCGTAAAGTTCCATTGCCATCACCGAGCGCAAGGATTTGGCCTGCAGCTGTTCGGTGAAGGGTATGGGCCGGACCAGCCTCGCCGCCTGATCGGCTGCATCTCTCTGCGCACTGGTCACGAAGTAGTAGGCGATCACAGACCCTATCCATCCCGCGAACAGCGGAAGCAAGGCGGTGGCGGTATTCTCCACCGAAAGCTGGATGGCCCCAATTTCGGATACGTCAGGCCGTATCGCGGGTGCCGAGGCCGCCGCCCCCTCGCCAATCTGAGCCATCAGGAACGCATCGGCGAACGGCGCTCCGATCCATGCCAGCAGTAACGCGAAGAGCGGAATGGCACTGAACTGAAAAACCCATCGCGCTACCCGCAGTCGATCGGTGTCCTTTGGCTGCTTGCCGCCCTCAGGCTTGCTGTTGAATGGCCACATGAACGCCCCCCTGCCCAGAATGCGGCGCTGCGGGAGGGCGTCAAGACGTGCATGGGCCAGGCACCCAAAAAAGTATTGCTTTTCCAGTCTTCAACAAGGGCATTGGTCGGATCCCGCTCGATCTGGCCACGGTTCTTACGTCGTACGGCCAAATCTGTCGAAGCGGCGGGCGCGGCAAGGCGCTTGATGCGGGCTCAGGCCTTCTTTGCGGGTTTTCGGGGCTTTGCTGGGGGTTTGGCGGGGGCCTTGGCCTTGGTTGTTTTCGCTGGTGCCCCTTTGGCTTTCGCCGTTGCCTTGCCTTTGCGCGCGGGCTTGCCGCCGCCCTTGGCGCGGCGGTCCTCGATCAAGGCGAGGGCGGCTTCGAGGGTCAGGCTGGCCGGATCGGCGTCCTTGGGCAGGCTGGCATTGACGCCGTCGAAGGCGACATAGGGGCCATAACGGCCGGGCATCAGATTGACCGGCTTGCCATCGTGTTCGCCCACCACGCGCGTGGGTTCGGCCGCCGTGCCGCCGCGCTTGAAGCCGCCCCCGCCGGCGCGCTTTTGGGCGATGCGGTCCACCGCGGCGTTCATGCCGATTTCCCACACGTCCTCGATGTTGGTCAGGTTCGCATAGGTGACGCCGTGCTGCACATAGGGGCCAAAGCGGCCGAGATTGGCCAGGATCGGTTCCTGGTCCTCGGGATGCAGGCCGACAATGCGCGGCAACTGCAACAGGCGCAGGGCGTCCTCGAGCGTCAGCGTCTCGGCGCGCCATCCCTTGGGCAGATTGCCGCGCTTGGGCTTGTCCTCGCCGGGTGCGGCGGCGCGTTCGACATAGGGCCCGTACTGGCCGACCTTGATCGACACCATCAGCCCGTTGGCCGGGTCGGGGCCCAGTTCGCGCGGGCCGGCCGTCTCGCCGCCGATCTGGGCCCCCAGACTGCGGGTATAGCGGCACTCGGGATAGTTCGAGCAGCCGATGAAGCCGTTCGAGCGTGCGAACCGCAGCCCCAGCCGCCCGGTGCCACAGGTGGGGCAGGGGGGCGGGGGGGGGGCGGGCTCGCGCGGGGGGGGGGGGGGGGGGGGCATCGCCCCCGGGCCCCCGGGGCCTCAGCCCCTCCTCCCCCCGAAGGGGGGGGGCGCGCGGCGCGGGGGGGGG
>DBAV01000250.1:0-6525 GCA_002291875.1 Hyphomonadaceae bacterium UBA1001 | reverse complement strand
ATAGTTCGAGCAGCCGATGAAGCCGTTCGAGCGTGCGAACCGCAGCCCCAGCCGCCCGGTGCCACAGGTGGGGCAGGCGCGCGGGTCGGTGCCGTCCTCGCGCGGGGGGAAGAGCTGGTCGGCCATCGCCTCGTCGACCTTGTCGATCACCTCGGCGGTGCGCAGGCCCTTGGCCTGCTCGGCGGCCGCGTGGAACGCCTCCCAGAAGCGCGCCAGCAGCGCCTTCCACTCCATGCGGTCGTCCGAAACCTCGTCCAGACCCTTTTCGAGGTCAGACGTATAGTCGTCGCGGATGTAGTCGGCGAAGAAGTGCGCCAGAAAGGCCGTCAGCATCCGTCCCTGTTCGGACGGACGGAACGCCTTGCCCTCGATGCGCACATATTCGCGCTCGGTCAGGCGTGACAGGATCGAGGCATAGGTCGAGGGGCGGCCAATGCCCAGCTCTTCCATCTTTTTGACCAGGCTTGCCTCGGTATAGCGTGGCGGCGGCTTGGTGAAGTGCTGGTTGGCCTCGACCTTGCCGACGCCTGCGGGCTCACCGCGCTCGATCCTGGGCAGGCGGCGCGAATCCTCGGCGTCGTCGTCGTCGCGGCCCTCGGTGTAGAGCTTGAGCCAGCCCGCGAACAGGATCACCTGACCGCTGGCGGCCAGTTCGGTGGCGGTTTCGGCGTCGCGCAGGCGAACCTGGGTCTTCTCGACCCGCGCGGCCGCCATCTGGCACGCCAGGGTGCGGCTCCAGACCAGCTCATAGAGGCGCCGCTCGTCGGCTTCCATCTGCACGCTGTCGGGGCGGCGCGTGGGGTCGGTGGGGCGGATCGCCTCGTGCGCCTCCTGGGCGTTGGCGGCGCCGGACTTGTACATGCGCGGCGAGGACGGCAGGTATTCGTCGCCAAAGCGAGCGCGCACGGCGTCGCGGATCGCCATCACGGCCTCGGGCGCCATGTCGATGCCGTCGGTGCGCATGTAGGTGATCAGGCCCGCCTCATAGAGGCGCTGGGCGACCTGCATGGTGCGCTTGGCATTGAAGCCCAGCTTGCGCGATGCCTCCATCTGCAGGGTCGAGGTCCGGAAGGGCGGTGGGGGATTGCGGTTCTCGGGGCGGGCCTCGACCGCTTCCACCCGATAGACGCCCAGGCCCACCAGATTGCGCGCACGGTGCGCCTCGGCCTGGGTGGCGATGGTCATCGTCTCGATCCGCCGGCCCTCGAGTGTTACCAGGCGCGCGGTGAATTCCTCGCCCAGATGGGTCTTGCAGGCCGCCTCGACCGACCAGTACTCGCGCGGGCGAAACCGCTCGATCTCGATCTCGCGGTCGACCACCAGGCGCAGGGCAACCGACTGCACCCGGCCCGCCGACCGTGCACCGGGCAACTTGCGCCACAGCACCGGCGACAGGGTAAAGCCGAACAGATAGTCCAGCGCGCGACGCGCCAGATAGGCATCGACCAGGGGCCGGTCGATGTCGCGCGGATTGGCCATCGCGGTCTTCACCGCGTCCTTGGTGATGGCGTTGAATGTGACCCGCTGCACCGGCTTTTGTCCCAGCGCGCCCTTGTGCTTCTGGCGCAGCACCTCCAGCACGTGCCAGCTGATGGCCTCACCCTCGCGGTCGGGGTCGGTGGCCAGGATCAGGCCGTCCTGGGACTTCAGCTCGTCGGCGATGGCACGCATCTGGCGCCCACCGCGCTCGTCGAGTGCCCACGCCATGGCAAAGTCCTGGTCGGGCAGGACCGAGCCGTCCTTTTCCGGCAGGTCGCGGACATGGCCATAGCTGGCCAGCACCCGATAGCCCTTGCCCAGATATTCCTCGATCTTCTTGGCCTTGGCGGGAGATTCGACGACGACGAGGGGCATGGAGGGCGCTCTCCCGGGGGGTGGACGGCGGGCAGATGGGGTGCGGGCCCTGCTGCTGTCAACGCCGCGACCTTTTCGCTCACGCGGGCGCGCGTCGCGCGGGCGATCTGTCGCAAACCCTTGCTGCGTCTCCATTCGCCGCCCCCCATTTTTTTGCAGTGCGCCGTTTGGAGCGCCGGTCCCCAGACCGGCATTCCGGCGCTGCCGGTCTGGAGACCGGCGCTCCGGGTTCACCTCGCGGCAGGTTGCGGTGCGCGCCGGCTGCGCTAGTTTCGCCGCAGCCGATCAGGGAGCCCTGCGATGGACTTCAACGACACCCCCGCCGAGGCCGAGTTCCGCGCCCGCGCCCGTGCCTTCCTCGAGGCGAACCTGACGCCCAAGGGCAAGGAGCGGGAATCGCTCCAGAAGCGGCTGACCGAACGCGAATACCTTGCCGCCGCCAAGGCCTATCAGGCGAAGAAGGCACAGGCCGGGTTCGCCGGCATCACCTGGGCGAAAGAGCAGGGCGGGCAGGGCCTGCCGCCGATCTTTTCGGTGATCTTCAACCAGGAGGAGGCGCGTTTCGACGCCCCCTCCGCCCCTTTCGCCATCGGGCTGGGCATGTGCATCCCCACCCTGATCGCCTTTGCCAGCGACGAGCAGAAGGCCCGCTTCGTGGCGCCTGCTTTGCGCGGTGAGGAGATCTGGTGCCAGCTGTTCTCCGAACCCTCGGCAGGGTCGGACGTGGCGGCGCTGAAGACGCGGGCGGTGCGCGACGGGGATGACTGGGTCATCAATGGCCAGAAGGTCTGGACCTCGGGCGCGCACTATTCGGACTGGGGCATCCTGCTGGTGCGCACCAATCCGGACGTGCCCAAGCACAAGGGCCTGACCATGGTGTTCCTCGACATGCGCTCGCCGGGCGTCGAGGTGCGGCCCATCCATCAGATGTCGGGCGGCTCGAACTTCAACGAGGTGTACTTCACCGACGTGCGCGTGCCGGTCTCCCAGACCCTGGGCGGGGAGGGCAATGGCTGGACGGTGGCGCTGGTGACACTGATGAACGAGCGCCTGGCCGTGGGCGGCAGCCCGGGCCCGGACTATCGCGAGATCATGGAATTCGCGCGCGAGGCCAGCGGACCCCAGGGTGGCGCCCTGCTGGCCGACGGGCATTTCCGCCAGCGCCTTGCCGACTGGTATGTGCGCGCCGAGGGCTACAAGCTGGGCAAGTTCCGCACCATGACCGCCCTCTCCAAGGGCGAGACGCCCGGTCCCGAGAGCTCGATCGGCAAGATCATCACCGCCAATCAGCTGGCCGACATCACCAATGCCGGCATCGAGGCGCAGGACCATTTCGGCATCGTCACCGAACCCGACGTGGCGGCCGCCGACGGGCTCTTCCAGCAGAGCTACATGTGGGCGCCGGGCCTGCGCATCGCAGGGGGCACCGACGAGATCCTCAAGAACATCATCGCCGAACGCGTCCTCGGCCTGCCCGCCGACGTCCGTGTGGACAAGGACGTCGCCTTCAAGGACCTGCCGGCGGGGCGGTGAGCCACGACCTGGGGAAAGCGGGCGCGGAGGCCCGCGCTCCTGCGGTCGGGATTGCGCGCGCGGTGATCGCGGCTATGGGGTGAAGTCGCCGCGTGGAGGCCAGACGCATGAACCGACGCCAATTGCTGGCCGGCCTCTCGGCAGGAGCGCTGTTGCCGATGACCCATGCCGACGCCCAGCCCTCGGGGGCCGGGGCCCAACAGGCCGCCGCGCCGCCGCGGTTCACCGCCATCGCGCTGCAGGTGCGCTGTGACGCGGTCAACCAGGACGCCACGCCCGAGGCGGCGCGCGCGCGCATGGCCGCGGCGGTCCAGCGTGTGGGCGCCCAGATCGGGGCCGCCCGCGGCTTCCTGCAGGGCTTCAACGGCTATGACGTGCGCCTGGTGGTGCTGCCCGAATACTGGATGACCTCGTTCCCGCTGGGCGAAACGCGCGAGCAGTGGCAGGCCAAGGCCGCGATCGATGTCGGCGGACGCGAGAGCGACGCCATCGCCGCCCTGGCCCAGCGTCACCGCGTGTTCCTGTGCTCGAACCACTACGAGAACGATGCGGCCTTCCCCGACCTCTATTTCCAGGCCAATGTCGTCTATGCGCCCAGCGGGGACGTGGTGCTGCGGTATCGGCGGATGATCTCGCTCTACACGCCGACGCCCTATGATGTCTGGGACCGCTATCTGCAGGTGCATGGTGCGGACGCGGTGTTCCCGGTCGCGCACACCGAGATCGGCGTGCTGGGCACGATCGCATCCGAGGAGATCCTCTATCCCGAGATCGCGCGCATGCACGCGCTGCGCGGCGCGGAAATCCTGCTGCATCCCACCAGCGAGGTCGCGGCCCCCGGCCTGACGCCCAAGCACATCGGCAAGATGGCCCGTGCGATCGAGAACATGGCCTATGTGGTGTCCGCCAATTCGGCAGGCATTTTCGGCACGCCGGTCACGGCGCAGGCGACCGACGCAATGTCGGTGGTGATCGATTCGGGCGGGCGGGTGCTGGCCGAGGCAGGCCATGGCGAGACGTTCAATGCCAACGCGGTGCTGGATGTGGGCGAACTGCGCGAGAAGCGCCGCCACATCGGCATGACGAACCTGCTGTCGCGCCTGCCGCTGGCGGCCTTCGCCGGCCCGTATGCCGACACGACCCTGGCGCCGCCCAACAAGACGCCCGACGGGCGCATGATCGAGCGCCCCGAAGTGCTGGCCCGCCAACGCGCGGTGATCGAGCGAATGACCCGCGACGGCATCATCCGCTGAGGGGCCGTCGTCACGCGCGGTGGATGGGCCCCTTTTTTAAGGGTAATACGGCCGTCACCCCGCGCCTGCGCAGCGGGAACCGGGGCCCATCCCCCATGCCCTGCAAGTGATCTGCGAACCGGGACACCCAGCCGCTCGGCCCTGTTCTTGACCGCCCAAGCGCTGGGGATGGGCCCCGGATACGTCTTCGCTGCGCTCAGCCGTTCCGGGGTGACGGTGCACTTTTTAGAACAGCAACTTGCGCTGGTCAGTAGAAGAACCGTTCTTCGACCACCTTGCCGTCCCGGACGGTATAGACGCCGATCTCGTCCATCTGCATGCGCTGGCCGTTTTCCCTGGCGGTGACGTCCATCGCAAAGCGCAGCGAGAACTGGTCGCCATTTACCCAGGGCCCCTCGGTGGTGACCGTGTGCACCTCGTGATTGCATACCACCACTCGCCCTTGGCATCGACCCCGGCGCGCCCCTCGACCCGCGCCATCGGGCCTTCCATCGCCTCGATCGAGACAATGTCGGGCGACCAGTATTTCTGGCCCGCCTCATCAAGGCGCCCGGCCTTGCACAACGCCGCGAAATGTTCGGCGACAGCCTTGGTGTCCATGTGTGTCCTCCCACCGTCTGCAGGCGCAGCTGGCGCCGCAAAATGAACAAAGCCGGAACGCTGTCCGGCCGTCAAGTGAAATCCGGGAAGGGTGGTGGAGACCGGACAGCGACCCGCATGCGGACCGTTACGGCTGCTTCCTTTCGGACCTGACCGGGTTGGCGGGGCGTACGTCCGACGCCGGCCTCCGTCCCCCATATCGCGCGCGCACGAGCCCGGTGCAAGTCACGCAATGCGGCACGTGCGCGTCATTGCCGGTTGAAGACGCAGAGCCCGCCGCTGTGCTCGATGCGGCGCTGACACGCATCGAGTGAATGATACCAGCACGATTCGAACCCGCTGTTGCTGACATGACAGAAGGGCGCCGAGAAGGCCGGGCGCTCTGGTGCCGGGCGCACCGGCGCGAGCGGCGCGCTGCGGGTGGTGCCGCGATCGCGCGCCCCGTTTTGCCCGAGCGGGGTCGCCGTTCCCTCACGGTTGAGGATACAGGCACCCCCCGACCACGCGACGCGCTGTTCGCAGCTGCGCAGCGAATGGAACCAGCAGCTCTCGATGCCGGTGTTCGAGACGTGACAGAACGGGGCGTCGGCGCGGGCCGCGGGCGCAGGCGCCAGCCCCCAGCCCAGGATCAGCAATGCAAGCGTCGCCATCAGCCCGGCAATTCCGGCTGATCCCATGCGCGCGCGCGCACGATGGCCACAGGACATGGGACACCTCTCTGCGGGGGACTGTGGCACAGGGCCCGCAAAAGCGTCAATCAAATGTGCGCATCAGGCCGATTTCGGAGGGCCGCCGTCCACCACGGGGTCGTCCGCATCGTCATCGTCGGGCGCGTTCCCCGGAGTGCGCCGCATGGTGAGGATCAGCACCACCCCACCCGCCAGCATCAGCAGCGGCATGCCCCACAGAAGCCAGTTCACCGGATCGAGCGAGGGACGCAGCAGGACGTAATCGCCATAGCGCAGGCGGAAGAATTCGCGGATTTCCTCGTCCGTGCGCCCTTGCGCGACCAGCTGGCGCACGGCGACGCGCATGTCCGCCGACATGGTGGCGCGCGACTGCGAGATCGGTTCGGACTCGCACACCGGACAGCGCAGTTCGAGGAAGATGTCCTCGGCGCGCGCCTCGAGCGCAGGGTCGGCGAGGGTTTCCTCGGCCCGCACGGCGGGCGCCGCCAGGGCCCAAACCAGCAGCAGGACCAAAGCGATCAGCGCGCGCATGTCGGGGTCACTCGGCCGGGATGCCGGGGGCGGCCGGAGCCGGCGCGGCGCCGCCGGAGGGAGCC
>DBAV01000211.1:505-5638 GCA_002291875.1 Hyphomonadaceae bacterium UBA1001 | reverse complement strand
TCCGATGCGGCGCGAACCAGCCATTTCCACCGAATCGGAAAGAGGCGCGCGCGGACCGCGGGCTTCCAGGCCCGCAATCTTGATTACCGGCCGAGCAAGGCGGGCCCGGAGGCCCGCGCTCCGATGCGGCGCGAACCAGCCTCGCCTGCCGAACAAAGCGGGCCCGGAGGCCCGCGGTCCGGGGGGCTAGTTGCGGCGGGGGGCCTCGTCCTCGGGGTCGGTCTGGACGGGCACGCGCCCGATCGAGCCGAAGATCTGCTCGAGAAAGCCCAGTTCGCGCCCGCGCGTCGGCGTCTCGGCGTCTGCATAGGACACCACGCGCCCCCGCTCGACGCCAAATGTCTCGACCGCCGCGACCACGTCATTCTCGCCGAACCGGATCGCGGTGATGGTGCGCTGGGACGTCTCGGGGCGGAAGAAGGCCAGCCGTTCCTGGCGGTAGGAGATGTAATACCAGGACGTGGCGTCGAACACGCCGGTGGTCGAGGGCGTGCCCAGCCGCGCCATCACCGTGGCCTTGGTGTCCACGCCGACCTGGACATCGCGGGGCTGGACCAGTTCCGACACGAAGCCATGGTCGATCGTCGTGGGCGCGCAGGCTGTCACGGACAAAGCCGCCGCCACGCCGCCGAACCCTGCCAGAATCACCTTGCGCATCGATCGCCTCCGGCCGTCCGTCGCGGCACCGCGTGCGACCATTAGCGCCGCGTGCCCGACTGCGTAAAGCGCCGGCAACCGTGGTCCCGCCGCCGCCCGCTGCTATGTCCGTTGGGCCGCATGACGCGGCTTTCCGGCAGGAGTAAGGAAACACCATGATACCGGGACTGCGCCGCTGGCTGGTGTCGCCGCGCATGGCTGGCGATCTGGACACGCTGGAGGGGACGGTGATGCGGGCCGCCCGCGACCCCGTGCTGTTCACTGACCTTGGGATGGAAGACAGCTTTGACGGGCGGTTCGACAGCCTGACGCTGCACGCCACCCTGCTGCACCGGCGGCTGGTGGCCGAGGGCGGGGCCGCGCGGCGCCTGGCACAGCTCTATGCCGACCGGATGTTCCGCAGCCTGGACCATGCCCTGCGCGAGATCGGCGTGGGCGACCTGACCGTGCCCAAGCGGGTGCGCAAGCTGTCCGAGGCCTTCCATGGCCGCGCGGTCTCGCTGCTGGCCGCACTGGCGGACCCTGACGACGCGGCGCTGCTGGCGCATGTCGAGCGCAATGTCTATTCGACCCGCGAGGTCGATCCCGCCACCATGCGCGCCATGGCCGACCGGGTCCGCGCGCTCGATGCCCGCCTGACCGCCTCCAGCGTGCGCGAGGTGATCGACGGGCCGGCCTGGAGGCTGCCCGTCGCCGAACTGGGGGTTCCGCCCCCTCCCACAGCGTGACAAGCCCGGTTGGCGGGACGCCGCGGGACGGCTACACGAATGCGTGTGTGGGGGTCGATCTCGGCAGGGACATGACGAATTCCAGGATCACGCTGGCGATCGACGGCTATGGCGGCGACCATGCGCCCGACAGTGTCGTGGCCGGGCTGGCCCGCGCCGCGGCCGCCGTGCCGGCTGCCGATTTCGTGCTCTGCGGCGGGTCGGAGGCGCTGAAGGCGCTGCTGGCACCCCATGCCGCCCTGGCGGAGCGGGTCCGCCTGGTCGAGGCACCCGACCGGATCGCCGGCGACACCAAGCCCAGCCAGGCGGTGCGGAACGGGCGGCGCAGCAGCATGTGGGCGGCGATCGAGGCGGTCGAACGCGGTGAGGCGGCGGCCGTGGTCTCGGCCGGCAACACCGGCGCACTGATGGGCATGGCCCTGTTGCGCCTGCGCCCGATGACGGGGGTTTCGCGGCCGGCCATCGCGGCGACATGGCCAACCATGAAACGCCCGGCCACGGTGCTGGATGTCGGCGCCAATGTCGAAGCCGATGCCGACCAGCTGGTCGAGTTCGCCATCATGGGCGAGGCCTTTCACCGCGCCATGCATGGCATTGCTCGCCCCGGGGTCGCTCTGCTGAACATCGGCTCGGAGGAACTCAAGGGCCACGACTCGATCCGCCGGGCCGCCCAGATCCTGCGCGACCCGGCGCTGGGGCTGGATTTCCGCGGCTATGTCGAGGGCGACGGCATTTCGGCCGGCGAGGCGGACGTGGTGGTGTGCGACGGGTTCACCGGCAATGTCGCGCTCAAGACCGCCGAGGGCACCGCGCGGCTGGTCGGCTCGTTCGTACGCGAGGCGCTGACCTCGGGCCCCGCAAGCCGGCTGGGCGCCCTGCTGGCGTCGGGCGGGCTGCGCCAGCTCAAGGCCCGGATGGACCCGCGCTCGGTCAATGGGGGGGTGTTCCTGGGCCTGAACGGGCTGGTGGTGAAGAGCCATGGCGGCACCGATGCGGTCGGCTTCGCCACCGCCGTCGAGCTTGCCGCCCGGCTGGCAGCGTCCGACTTCCGCACCGCGGTGTCCGACAAGATGAAATGGTTCGGCGAGCGCCGCGCCGACGAGCGCGCCCGGGCGGCGCAGGTGCTGTGAGCAGGCGCGGGGTCCTTCGCGGCGTTGGCGGCTATCTGCCCGAGCGCCGGGTCGCCAACCACGCGCTGTCGACCTTTCTCGACACCGACGACCAGTGGATCCGCGAACGCACGGGCATTGCCGAGCGCCGGATCGCCGATCCGCGCCAGACCACCGCGACCCTGGCGACGCTGGCTGCGCGTGATGCGCTGGACCATGCGGGCATGGCCGGTTCCGACATCGACCTGATCGTGCTGGCCACCGCCACCCCCGACCACACCTTTCCCGCCACCGCCACCAAGGTCCAGGCGGCGCTGGGGGCGGGCGGGGCGGCCTTTGACATCCAGGCGGTGTGTTCGGGCTTTGTCTATGCACTGGCCACCGCCGACGACGCGCTGGTGCGCGGGCGCGCCCGTGCGGCCCTGGTGATCGGGGCCGAGACCTTTTCGCGCATCCTGGACTGGGGCGATCGCGGAACGGCGGTGCTGTTCGGCGACGGGGCCGGCGCGGTCGTCCTCGAGGCAGTCGAGGTCGGTGAGGTCACGCCTGCAACCGGCCCGGGCGTGCTCTCGACCTATCTGCGCTCGGACGGGCGCCAGCACGACCTGCTCTATGTCGATGGCGGCCCCTCGACCACCGGCCAGGCGGGCGCGCTCAGGATGCTGGGCAACCAGGTGTTCAAGCAGGCGGTCGAGCGGATCGCCGAAGCGATGGAGCGCTGCGTCGCGCAGGCGGGCGTGGCCATGGGTGATGTCGATCTTGTGGTGCCGCACCAGGCCAACCGGCGCATCCTGGATGCGGTGGCGCGGCGGGTCGGGGTGGCACCTGACCGAATCGTGACCACGCTGGACCTGCACGGAAACACCTCGGCGGCGTCGATCCCCCTTGCCTTGGCCGCGGCACGCGACCAGAAACGTCTCGGACCCGACCAGCTGGTGCTGGTCGAGGCGATGGGCGGAGGCCTGACATGGGGCGCGGCGTTGATCCGGACCTGACACCAACGGACGCCGGGCGCGGTGCGCTGACCCGAACCGGGATTGCCGATCGGCTGGCGGCGCGGGGCCTGCTGACGCGCGAACAGGCGGCGCGCGTGCTTGAACACACCCTGGCGCTGATGACCGAGGGGCTGGCGCGCGATGGTGCGTGCAAGGTCACCGGCTTTGGCACGCTGGGCGCGCGCCCCAAGGCCCGGCGCACGGGCCGCGATTTTCGCACCGGCGCGGCGCTGGCGATCGACGGGCGCACCGTGGTCACCTTCCGGCCCTCGCGTGCGCTGCGCGAACGGATCGCCCGGGAGGCGGCACACAGCGCCCCCGCAGCGCCCGGTGTTGCGGACACCGGCGCCTTGCGGTAACGGGCGGCACGGCTCGGAGCGTGGCGCAGCCCGGTTAGCGCACTAGTCTGGGGGACTAGGGGTCGTGGGTTCGAATCCCGCCGCTCCGACCAGCCGCATCAAGGGTTCGCCATGGCAAGCAAGCCAGCCGCCCTTTCGTTGGGTTGCAATGTTGCAGCCTTGGCCCCTCACGCCGCAAACCCCCCACGCCGCAGACCCCGCGCGTCCGCTGCATTGGCGACCCCGGCAGGGCTCGAACCTGCAACCGTCCGCTTAGAAGGCGGATGCTCTATCCAGTTGAGCTACGGGGCCGCGGGGGTGTGGTGGCCGCTGACGGCGAGGCTTGCGGGCCGTCAGTGTGACCAGGGCTCGCGGCGTCGCGTGGCGAAATTGTCCGCATAGGACTTGATGATCCGGCGGGGTTCGGCGGGCGTGATGACGCGATGGGGAATGCCCCGCTCGCGCGCGAAGTCGACGGCGGCCTCGCGGGTCTCGAAGGTGAGCGTCACCTGGCTGGCCGTCTCGGTGGTCGAGGCCCAGCCTGTCAGCGCGTCGGGGCGCACGGCCGAGGTGGGCTCGAACTCGAGCACCCAGTGGTCCACCTTGGCGGTGCCGGACTGCATGGCCGTCTTCGAGGGCTTGTAGATGCGCGCGTACATGGGGCCTTCCGCGATGGCGGCCCCGGCCGGGCCCGGCGCGCCGCCCCGCCGCAATGCCTCCGGACGGCCGCGCTTGCAAGGGGCAGGGCGCTTGCGGCAGGTCGGTGACGGGCAGCGGGCCGGGACGAAGGAGATTCGGCGCATGGCAGGCACACCGGGATGGGTCGTGTTCGACGAGGAAGAGGACGTCTGGGGTCAGGGCGCGACCGCCGAAGAGGCCTGTGCCGACGCGGTCGCGCGCCTGAAGGCCCACACCTGGGACCAGGGGTGGGAGCGCACCGAGGCGGGCCTGCACTTCTTCTTCAGCGGCCCCGAGGCGTTGGAAGTGATCCCGGCGAATGAACCGGGGTGGAAGGCACTGGGCACGGGCGCGCGCCTGCGAATCGCCGACACTGCCGAGGGACCGCGCGCCGTCCCCGAGGAGTGGGAGGAGGACTGAGGGAGGCGCACTGCCGGTGCGGCTGCGCGCAAAGCGCCCCGTGGCGGCCGACGTCATTGGCAGCGCGCGTCCCGCGTGCGCGGGCGATTGCGTTGGGGTAGGCTTGCTGGCGCTGGAGCGATGCGGTCCGGCTGGTGCCGTCGGGGAGGATTGAACTCCCGACCTCACCCTTACCAAGGGTGCGCTCTACCACTGAGCTACAGCAGCG
>DBAV01000211.1:0-212 GCA_002291875.1 Hyphomonadaceae bacterium UBA1001 | reverse complement strand
CCGACCTCGTCATTACCAATGACGCGCTCTACCACTGAGCTACGACGGCTTTGGAGGCGGCGCTATAGGTGAGCTTGGTCGGGAATGAAAGTGTCATGACGCAGCAGCCAGGGGACAGAGGGACAAGGGGCGTGGGGGCACGCGCGGCGGCCGACGCAGGCCGGGCCGAGCGGCTGGCGCGTGCCCTGCGCGACAACCTGCGTCGGCGCCGG
>DBAV01000254.1 GCA_002291875.1 Hyphomonadaceae bacterium UBA1001 | reverse complement strand
GGCGGGGTGGTCGGCGGGCTGGGGACGTGCCACGCGTTCTGCACGATGCTGGCCGCGGCCACGCGAGGGCCCGTCATCTCGGTCGATTACCGCCTGGCACCCGAGCACCCCGACCCGGCGGGCTATGAAGACTGCGTGGCGGCGTGGCGCTGGACCTGCGCCAATGCGGCAATGATGGGTGCGCGGCCGGGGGTTGCCGCGGTTGGCGGCGACTCGATGGGTGGCAACTTCGCTGCGCGCCTGTGCCTGGACCAGAAGGCGCGCGCGGGTGCACAGCCGGTCGCCCAGCTGCTGATCTATCCGGCGACGGACCTGGCCAGCACCGCACCTTCGATGACCGATTACGGCGAGAGTTTTCCCCTCACCTCGCAGACCATGGCGTTCTTCATGGCAAATTATCTGCCCCAGGGGCGTGATCCGGCTGATGCGGGGCTCTCGCCTCTGCGCGCGACGGACCATTCCGGGCTGGCCCCTGCCCTTGTCTACATGGCCGGCTTCGATCCGCTGGTCGACCAGGGCACGGCTTATGCGGACAGGCTGCAGGCGGCCGGGGTCCGCACGGTGGTGCGCGTCTATTACAGCCTTTGCCACGGCTTCACGGCTTTCACAGGCGCCGTGCCCGCAGCGGACCGGGCGTGTCGCCAGATCGCGACGGAAACCGCGATCATGCTTCGGAGCCTCTAGGCTTGCGCGCCCTGGTCTGCCGCGCCCTGGGCGATGACCTGTCCGAAGTTGTCGTCCAGCATGGGCTGGACGTGCCCACGCCCGGTCCGGGCGAGGTGCTCGTCAGGGTCGAGGCGGCCTCGGCAAACTTCCCCGACCTGCTGATGTGTCAGGGCAAGTATCAGTTTCGCCCGCCTCTTCCCTTCGTGCCGGGCATGGACGTGGCAGGCCGCATCGCCGCACTCGGGCCGGGCGTGACGGCGTGGTCTGTCGATGATGCGGTGTTCGGCGGGGCCAGGCTGGGCGCATTCGCGGACTGGTGCGTCTGTCCGGCGTCGGGACTGATGCGCAGGCCCGACCACCTGTCGGCGTTTGAGGCAGCATGCCTTCCCGCTGCGACCCTGACAGCATGGGTGACGCTTGTCCGGCGTGCGCACCTGCAACCGGGCGAGACGGTGCTGGTGCACGGCGCGACCGGCGGTGTCGGCCTTGCGACAGCAGACCTGGCAAGGCATCTGGGCGCCCGCGTGATCGCCACCGCCTCATCTGCGGCAAAACGCGACGTCCTGCACCAGCGCGGCTTTGACCATGTCCTGGCGTCCTCGGGCTTTCGCGATGCCGTGAAAGATCTCACCCAGGGCAGGGGTGCAGACGTGGTGGTCGATCCTGTCGGGGGGGCGGTGTTTGACGAAAGCGTGCGCTGCATCGCCTTCGACGGCCGGTTGATGGTGGTCGGGTTTGCCTCTGGCGTCATTCCCACGATCGCGGCCAACATGCCGCTGATCAAGGGTTTTGCGGTCATCGGCGTGCGCGCGGGCGAATATGGCCGTCAATTCCCCGGCCGTGGACGCGAAAACATCAAGGCGATCGAGGAGCTTGCCCAGGCTGGTCATCTGCGACCGCTGGTGTGGAAGACCTTTTCGCTCGAGCATGCCCGCGACGCGCTGGTCGCGCTCCGTGATCGCGCGGTCGTGGGCAAGGCGGTGATCGTGATGGACGAGTTGGCGCCCTGATGCAGCGTCTGCACCTGAGCACGCCGCTGTCCGCAGGGGCCGAACTGGCGCTGGATGCGGCGCGCTCGCATTATGTTGCCAATGTGCTTCGGCTGCGCCCCGGCGATGCCATCAAGGTGTTCAATGCCCGCGACGGCGAGTGGCGGGCGATCGTTGTTCAGACCTCGCGTCGCACGGTGACGCTGAAAGCCCAGGACCAGACCGCAACTCCAGGCCCGCCGGGCGAATTCACTCTCTACGCCGCCCCGATCCGCGGAGACCGGTGGGACACGGTGATCGAAAAGGCGACCGAATTGGGGGTGGCGGCGATCCAGCCCGTGCTGACCCGGCGCACCGTGGTTCGCCGGATCAATGCCGAGCGGCTTCTGGCGCGCGCGACCGAGGCCGCCGAGCAGTGCGGGCGGATGGACATACCCGCGCTCGGGCCGCTGCTGTCCCTCGAAGACCTGTTGACGCGCCTCTCGGCCGAAACGCCGGATGGCCCCGTGCTGTGGGCGGATGAAGGCGATGCCGGCGCACCGGCGCTGGCGGCGCACCTGCTTTCAGCAAACCGGCGTGCCCATGGCATTCTGATCGGTCCGGAAGGCGGATTTGCACCCGAAGAACGTCAGCAACTGGCCGCCCATCCCGCCATCCAGGCGGTGTCGTTGGGCCGGGCCATCCTGCGGGCGGATACGGCCGCCTATGTCGGGCTTGCGCTGATGCGTGCACTGCCTGTGGTGGTGCGATGACACGGTGGGTTGCAGCGCTGCTGGCGGCCACGCTGGGTTTTTCCGGTGTGGCTTGCGGCGCCTTTGGCGCGCACCTGCTTGAGGGGCAGCTCGATGCCCGCGGCCAGGCGCTGTGGAACACCGCAACGCTCTATGCTCTGATCCATGCGGCCGCTGCGCTGGCCGTACTTGCCGGCCTTGGTGCCATGAGGGCCGGTCGGGTATCGGCCCTATTGCTGGGTGCAGGCGCGTGGGTGTTCTCGGCCGCGCTTTATGGGCTGGCGATCGGCGGGCCGTCCTGGCTGGGCGCCACTGCGCCTTTGGGCGGATTGCTGATGCTGGCGGGATGGGTCTTCGCGGCCGTCGCAGCGCTCAGCTTGCGGGCACAAGGAGCGACGGCGATGCAGACTCGCCCGCCGTCGTGACCGGCGCAGAACCCGGTGCCGGACCTGCAGGCCGGGCCATGGTGGCATGGGTGCGGTCGGGACGCACATTCATGTAGGACACCACCCGCGTCACGCCGCGGACATGGCTGGCGATCAGTGCCACCCGATCCAGCTCGGCCTGGGTCCGCGCATAGCCGGTGAGATACACTTCGCCATTGTGCGCGGTGACCACGAAATTGATGCCCTTGACCGTGTTGTCGGCGATCAGCCGCGACACGATCTGGCTTTCGATCAGCTCGTCGGCCGCCGTCCGCAACACCCCGCCCGGCACACCGATATCGATTTCGTTGCCGACATCGGTGACCTGCTCGAGCCCCCATGCGATCTGTTCGGCCTGGGCGCGATGCTCGGCGGTCGGCACGACGCCGGACATCACCACCAGACCTTCATTGACCTGGAGGTCGACATGGCGGAACGCGGCATTGTCCGCCGCCAGAAGGCGTGCCTTCAGTTCGACGAACGCGGCATGGTCATCGAGGCCCGCGCCCACGGAACGATCCTGCGCGACCATGAGGCCAGTGCCCGCCGCCGCGGCGACGACGGCTGTGGCACAACCCGAAACCAGCGGCATTGCCGCCATGGCAAGGAGGACGCAAACCGGTGTCTTCATGTCCCCCTCTTCGCCGATCACGGTTAAACTTGGGTAAGCATGCGACTTGCCTCGGTGATGCGGGCGCGGCATGGCCCGCCCATGGAGATTGTGCCGCTTGCCGGGCCGGACGGGCCTTTGCTGCTTCGCCCGCGGCGCCACGCGGATGCGCGCGGCTGGTTCGAAGAGACATGGCGCGCGCAGGGCCTGCCCGCCTTCGTGCCGGTCCAGGAGAATGTGAGCCATTCCATAGCGGTTCGGACCTTGCGTGGCCTGCACTTCCAGCGCCCGCCCCACGCCCAGGCCAAGCTGCTCAGCGTTGATGCGGGACGGATCGAGGACCTGATGGTGGATCTGCGTCCAGGGCCCGGCTTCGGGCAGGTCACCCGGCTGCATCTGGACCCCGTCGCTGGCAGCATCTTCGTGCCGAAAGGGTTTGCGCACGGCTTTGTGACGCTCGAGCCGGACACCCGGGTCCGGTACCGGGTCAATCATCCCTATGCACCCGAAAGCGAGGGGGGGCTGGCGTGGGATGACCCTGCCTTGGCGCTGATGGACCTGGGGCCGGCCGAAGCGCTGGAAATAAATGCGCGCGACCGCCAGTGGCCCCGTCTGCATCAGTTGGGCCAGGTGTTCGCGTGACCATCCTTGTGGCTGGTGGCCAGGGTCGCCTCGGTCGCGCGATCGCGCTGGCCAGCGCGGACGTCATGGCCCTGGGCCGCGACACGCTCGACATCACCGCCAGCGCATCGGTGATTGCAGCGCTCGAGCGTTTCAGGCCGGCGGCGCTGATCAATTGCGCGGCCATGACTGACGTGGATGCGTGTGAACGCGACCCCGAACATGCCCACCGCGTCAATGGCACGGGCGCTGGCACGCTGGCACGCGCCTGTGCCGAGCGCGACGTGCGTCTGATCCACATCTCGACCGATTATGTGTTCAGCGCACAAACCCCCGAGCCGATCAGAACTGAGGCGGCCCGCGCACCGATCCAGACCTATGGCGCAAGCAAGGCCGCTGGCGAGGAAGAGGTTCTGGCCGCAGGCGGCGAGGTGGCGCGCGTCTCGTGGCTGTTCGATGATGCCGCAGGCAGCTTTCCCGACCGCCTGTTCACATGGGCGCGCGGCGGCAATCTGCGCCTCGCGGCCGACCAGATCAGCCGACCCACTTCGGTGTACCAGACTGCGCGACAGGTGCTCGTGCGGCTGGCAAGGCCCAGACAGGCCGACATCATGCATCTGGGCGGTGGCCCGCCGGCAACGCGTTTTGACTATGCGAAGGCGTTCATCGAGGTCTGGCGCGCCATGGGCCTTGATCTTGGCGAGCCTGCGCGCGGGTGCCTTGCCGATTTTCCGGCCCTCGCGCCCCGGCCCCTGTGCAGCGTGCTGGCGGTCGAAACCGATGGCGAGGACTGGCGGAGGGACGTGGAACCGACTGCACGCGCGATTGCGCAACGCCACCTCGGCGGGGCATAGGCGCCAGCAGGCGACAGGGGAGCCGCGATGATTTCGGAGTTCGGAACGCGGCTGGGCAACCTGATTGCACGGCCCGATCGACGGGCGTGGCGCGAGCTGCTGTTCTGGGACGTCGCCCAGCGCAGCATGGCACGCCACGGCATCGACCTGCCACTGGCACCGTTCGGCGGCGCGGCCAGCCCTGCGCTCCTGTATCTGGTATTGCGGGCACTCGAGGACCTCCCGGTGCGGCGCGTGCTCGAGTGCGGCGCGGGGCAGACCACGCTGCTGCTCGACGCCTGGTCGCGCAAGGTTCGCCCGCTTGAGATCGTGACCCTGGAGGACGACCCGGCCTGGGCGGGATGGATCCAGGATCGGGTGCTGCACGAGATCGTGGCCGGGCCGCTGGTCAGCAATGGCCAACACGGCGCAGGGGCAGCCTTCTACGACACCGGCGCCGAAGCCCTGCGCGGCCGCCGCTTTGACCTCATCATCATCGACGGGCCGCGCGGTCGGTCCAGCGCAGGACGCCGCGGGGCCGTCACCCTGGTGGACTGGCTGGCCGAAGACTGGTTTTTGATCCTGGACGATGCCGAGCGCCCTCGCGAACGCCAAACCGTCAAGGCCTTGCGTTCGGCATTGCAGGCACGCGCAGGCAAGGTGTTCGAGACCACTGCCAAGGCCAGTCGCTGGCAGGCGCTTTTCTGTTCCGAAGGCTTTCAGCGTGCCCGCTGGTTCGTCTGACGCGCCTTCCGCGTCGTCCCTGCGCGAGCTGGTGTTCGAGAGCGCGAGGATCGGCTGCCTGGGCTTTGGCGGGCCCGCTGCGCAGATCGCCATGATGCATGAGCGGTTTGTAGTCGCCCGCAAATGGGTGACCGCACGCGACTTTGAGGACTCGCTGGGGTTCTGCACGCTGCTTCCGGGTCCGGAGGCGCAGCAGCTGGCAACGTCGATCGGCTGGCGCCTGCACGGCACGCGAGGGGGGCTGGTCGCTGGGGGTCTGTTCGTCCTGCCCGGTGCGCTGGTGATGCTGGCGCTCTCGGCAGCCTATGTGGCTGGTCGCGACAGTGCGCTGGTTTCAACCATGTTCGCAGCAATCGGCTGTTGCGTGCTGGCCCTGGTGATCCAGGCGATGATCAAGCTGGGCCGGCGCGCGCTTGGCGGAGCGTTGCGCCTTTGCCTGGCGCTGCTTGCGGCGCTGGCGCTTGTCACCTCGGCCATGCCGGTGCTGGCGCTCATCGGGCTGGGCGCAGCGGCGGGGGCGATCTGGCTTTCGGACCGCGATAGGCCGGTGTCACCCGCCCCTGCCCTGCCGTGGCGCACGATCGGCCTGTGGTCGGTGATCTGGCTGGCACCCGTTGGGCTGGTCGCCGGGGTGTTCGGCATTGACAGCCTTCTGGCGCAGGTGGGCGTGCTGTTTTCGATCCTTTCGACTGTCACCTTCGGTGGCGCCTATGCCACGCTGGCCTTCCTGCAGGAACAGGCGGTCGAGGTCCGCGGCTGGCTCGAGGCCGCAGAGATGGTCGACGGCTTGGGCCTTGCCGAAACCACGCCCGGTCCGCTGGTGCTGGTGAACCAGTTCGTGGCGTTCCTCGCAGGTCATGGCGCCGGCGGTCCAGGGCTGGCAGTCGCTGCCGCCCTGCTTGCGACCTGGTGCACCTTCGCCCCATCATTCCTTTGGATCTTCGCGGGCGCACGGCACGCGGACTGGCTGCGCGGGCATGGCCGGGTGCGCGGGGTGCTGGCCGGGGTCCTGGCAACGGTCCTCGGCCTGATGGCCGCGCAGGCCCTGATATTCGCATTCGCCCTGATGTTCGGCGACAGCGGACGCGTTACCCTGCTTGGTCCGATCAGCCTGCCTGTGGTTGATCCGGCCCGCATGCAGCCCGTTGCGGTTGGGTTGACGCTTGCGGCGATCGCGGCGGTGTTCGGTCTGCGCGCCGGGGCCCTGACCGTGGTGCTGGCAGCCTGCGCGGTGGGCGCAGCCCTGGGCCTCGCGGGGGTTACGATCCGTCCTTAGGAGAGGGCGCGCGCCTCGGCTTCGGTCAGGATCCCGAGCTTGTAGCCGGTTCCCTGGAACACGGTCAGCGACTGCCGGCGCATGCGCGGCCCGAACCCGATGTGCACCCACCGGCCGAACTCGTGGATCAGCTGGTCAAAGCCGATCCCGCTGGCTTCAATGCGGGTGCAGACCTCGTGCGGCGTGCCGATCGCGCGACAGGTGAAGTCTGCGGCCAGCCCGCGCGTGTGATCGCTGGAATTCGATCCGCCGATCACCCGGTTCAGCGCCGGCGAACGATAGGCACTGGATACCGCGATGATTGCACCGAGGCGGGTCTGGATGTCCTCGAGATGCCCGGCGGTGCGCTTGAGGTTCTCCAGCACCTCGCCGGTTGGGGTGTTGTCGATCCCGCGACGCGCGGCCGTTTCGGAAATGGTCAGGTCCGCCAGCGAGAAGTGGCGCGACAACATGATGGTGGCCGGATCGGGCCCAGCAGAGGACACAGCCGGGGGTGCGGGGGCCGACCCTGCCGTTGCGGACGAGAGGTGCCTTGCGACACAATATCCCTCGAAGGCCATGTCACCTCCCGTATCGGCGAAGACCCGCCACCAGCCTGCCCCCCACTCGACCTCATCGAGACGGGCGACGGCCTGCCCGCGCACCAGTCTGACCAGCACCGCTGCCTCGGTCGAGGGTTGCTCGCGCAGGTTCAATGCGTCGGCGGATACGATGTAGGCGCGCATGCCCCGCTCCGAAGGTGTCCCCCTGGCAACATGCCCCGGCAGACTCTGCCGCGCAACCGCTCCGCTCAAAAAGGAATCGGGGCGCCATCCCATCCAAGCAGGGTTCCGCTCATCTGCGGGGTGGCCTCGTCGATGACCCGAAGCAGCGCGTTGGCAGCCTCGGCCGGCGGACGGACCTTGGCGTCACTGGCCTGCACGAAGGGGCGCGAGAGGCCGGTTGCCACGGTCCCGGGGTGCAGGGCCAGGACACACGCGTCCCGACGGCGCGCGCCGATCTCGATGGCGGCGGTGCGTATCAACTGGTTCAGCGCGGCCTTGGATGCGCGGTAGCCATACCAGCCGCCAAGGCGGTTGTCGGAGATCGACCCCACACGCGCCGAGAGCGCCGCCATAACCACCTTGCCCTCGCGCGCCAGCAGCGGTGCGAAGTGGCGCATCACCAGCGCGGGGCCGATCGCATTGACCGCAAAGCTGTGCGCCAGGCGTGCGGCGCCGAGTTCGCGGATCGATTTTTCAGGCCCCGTCCCGCCATCGTCGGTCAACATGCCGGTGGCAATCACGACAAGCCGCAGGGGCCGGCCCTCGTGTGTAATCGAGGCCGCGGCGCGCGCAATCGACGCCTCGTCCGTCACGTCGAGCGCGATGATATCGGGCGCATCGCCCGCCCTTCGCGCGAACCGCAACACCGAAGAAACGCCGGGCGCGCCGTGGAGGGCGCTCACGAAGGCGGCGCCCAGCCCGCCGGTGGCCCCGATCACCGCGGCACGAAACGGGGGCGGAAAACTCTCGAGCCGTGTTGGAGAGGCAGACTGCATGGACACCGAATTAGGCGACGTCGTGCACGGGCCAAGCCGCCGGCCTGACCCGCTACAGCACAACGACCCGCCGCCCTGCCCACCAGCGCCGAGACGTCGCCTTCGGTGCAGCTTCGGATTGCCAATGCCGGGCGGCGCGCCATAGTGCGCCAAAGGGTATATCCAATCCTGCGGGGGGCAGGTCGCCACAGAATGCAGCGCCGGTCCGGGTCCACGTGCACCACCATTGACCGGCGACGCCTGCTGGCTGGCGCGGCGGCCGGGGCTGCGACCCTTGGCGTGGCCGCCTGCGGCGCTGGCGGCCCGGGCGCGCGACGTGAACCGGGCATCCTTCAGGGTCGGGCGGTCTCGTTCACCCCTCCCAAATCGCCCTGGGACGAGCAGTGGCAGTATTTCCGCGCCCGCATCGCCACCGACCCGACCATCCAAATCGATTATTTCAACCGCGGCGAGACCGGCGGTGAAGAGCAGCAGATGTTCGACCTGCGGCGCGGACGCGCCACGGTTGGCGGACCATCGCTGCAGGGCCTGTCCTCGCTGATCCCCGAGCTGACGATCGCGATGGCCCCCTACATCTTTGCCAGCGAGGCCGAGGTCGATTTCGTCTATGACAACCACCTGCGCGAGGTGTTCACCCCCCTCTTTGCGGCGCGGGGCCTTCATCTGCTGCAATGGGTCGAGGTCGGCTGGACCAATCTGTATTCCAACGGCGCGATCGTGCTGCCGGGCGATGCCCGCGGGCAGAAGCTGCGCGGTTCGCCCAACCGCGCGGCGCAGGAATTCCTGCGCGCGATCGGCGCGGATTCGGTCCCGCTGTCCTCGACCGAAATCATTCCCGCGCTGCAGACCGGCCTGATCACCGGCGGGCTTGGAGCCACGGTGTTCCATTTCTTTTCGGCCGCGCGCTATGCGACCGACTTTACCCTGACCAAGCACAGCTATGATACCGGGGCGATCGTGATGAACCTCGACTGGTATCGCTCGGCCAGCCCCAGCCAGCGCGCGGTTCTGGACACCTCCTGGATGTCTCCGACCCAGGCACGGGCAAGCGTTCGCAAGCTCACCGACTTTGCGCTGCAGCAGATGCGCGGGATGGGAATCCGCATCCACGAGCTGACACCACAGCAACGTGCCGCCTGGGCCGATGCAACCGCGGACGTCACCGAGCGACTGGTCGCAGAGATCGGCGGGGCGTCGCGCCAGGTGCTGGACGCGATCACGGCTGGCAAGGCCGACTTTGCCCGGCAGGCAATCCGGTGACCGCGGCCCGCGCCTTCCTGGAGCGGCTGGGTGCGGTCGAGCGGGCGGCATGCATCATCGCGTTTGCCGTCATGGCCATTGCGCTGATCGCCGATGTGGCACGCCGGGTCGGCGGTCGCGTGACCGAGGCGCTGTCTGAGGTCCCCGGTGTCGGTCCGGGGGCGATCTGGCTTCAGGATACGCTGGGCCTTGGGGCGGGAATCCTGGGCGCACCCCAGGTCAGCGTAATCGGCATGATCACGGTGGCCATGGTCGGGTTCGGCCTGGCGGCCGCCTCGGGCGGACAGTTGCGCGCGCGGTTCTTCGATGGGCTGTGCCCATCCCCGATGGTCCCCGCGCTGACGCGCTTTGCCGATCTTCTGACTGCAGCGATGCTGGCAGTGCTGGCGGCGCTCGCCCTCCAGATGACACTTGGGTCCGCGCGTCTGGGCGATGTGGTCAGTGTCACGCGCTGGCCGATCTGGCCCATGCAGGCGATCATCGTCGCGGCGTTCACGCTGAACGCCGTGCGCTATCTGCTCTTTGCCCTGTTTCCCGAGTTGCGCCCCCCCGAAGACCCGGCGCCGGAAACGGCCGAGCAGGAAGAGGTGGTGCGGTGACGGCGGGCCTTGTCCTTCTGGCGGTCGTGCTGGGCCTGGTTGCCCTGCGCCAGCCCATCGTCGTGGTGCTGGCCGCGGCGGTGCTGTTTGCCTATCTGGTATGGCAGGACGGCCAGCCGATCTATGTCGCCTACGACATCTGGCGCGCTGTCAACCAGGACGTGCTGCTGGCCATTCCGTTGTTCATGCTGGCCGGCGCCATCATGTCGCGCGGCTCGATCGCCCAGCGCCTGATCGACTTCATCACCGCCCTCACGCGGCCCATTCCCGGCGGGCTGGCAGTGGCCGTAGTGTTCGCCTGCATCGGTTTTGGATCGGTGTCCGGTTCATCGGCTGCGACGCTGATGGCGGTCGGGTCGATCATGTATCCCGCGCTTTTGAAGGCTGGGTATCCCAAGGCATTTTCGGTCGGGCTGATCTGCGCGGCGGCGACGCTGGGTGTGATCGTGCCCCCGTCGATCCTGATGATCCTGTTCGGCATCATGACCGAGACCTCGATCGCGGACCTGTTCCTCGGAGGCCTGCTTCCGGCGCTGCTGCTGGCCACCCTGCTGTCGGCCTATGCCATCACCCGCAACTGGAAGATCCGGTCGGGCTGGTGGCGGCTTTCGGAAATCGTTTCCTCAGCGCGTCGGGCAGTGTTTGCCTTCCTGATACCGGTGGCGGTGCTGGGCGGCATCTATTCCGGCAGCTTTACCGCGACCGAGGCCGCAGCGGTGGCGGTGCTGCTGGCGGTGCTGATCGAGGTGTTCGTGCACCGCGAGCTGACCTTCCCCCAACTTGGCAGTGTGGCCACCGACACGTCACGCCTGCTGGGCTCGCTGTTCCCGCTGCTGGCGCTGGCCGTTTCGGTGAACATCTTCATGACGTGGGAAGGCATCCCCCAGCAGATGGCCGCGGCGCTGGACGGCGTGATCGACAACCAGGTCCAGTTCGTGCTGGCGACGAATGCGCTGCTGCTGGTGATCGGGGCGTTTCTGGACGAGGGCTCGGCCGTGCTCATCTTCGGCCCCCTGCTGCTGCCGATTGCCGAGGCGCAGGGCATGGACCCCGTCCATTTCGGCGTGATGATGATATCGAACCTTCAGATCGGGTATCTGGCGCCCCCGGTCGGGTTGAATCTGATGATCGCGTCCGCCGCCTTCCGCGTGCCCTTTGTCGAGGTGTGCAAGGCCGTGCTGCCCTTCATCGCGGTCCTGCTGGTGGGCGTGATGGCGGTTGCCTTCTATCCCCCCCTCTCGCTCGCCCTGGTGCGCTGATCCGCCCTCATTGCGCCGGGGCGGACGGGCGCGCCAGGACGCAATCCGCAAGGCCCTCGCGCCGCACCACGCCCATGCGTCCGACAATGGTCGCGGCCCTGCGCCGGACGAACGGGCCCGGATTGTCCGCGCTCCAGCGGTTGGGACTGGGCAGGACGGCCGCAAGCCGCGCCGCTTCGCGCGCGGTCAGATCGGCCGCCGGTTTGGAAAAATTGACCCGAGCCGCCTGTTCGGCACCGAACACGCCGTCGCCCCATTCGGCATTGTTCAGATAGGCTTCCATGATGCGTTCCTTGGGCCAGAATGCCTCGATCCAGACGGTGAAATAGGTCTCGATCCCCTTTCGCAGCCAAGTTCTGTCCTCCCACAGGAAGACGTTCTTGGCGGTCTGCTGGGAAATGGTGGATGCGCCGCGAAGCCGCCTGCGCTCGGGCGGGCGCGCCGCCTGGCGTTCATTGTGCTCGATCGCGTCCTGGATGGCCTCGACGTCGAAACCGAAATGGCTGCAGAAGCACGCGTCCTCGGCGGCGATGACGGCGCGCACCAGATGCGGCGACATGCGCTCGAGCGGAATGGGGGTACGCCGGATCTGTTCGCCGGCCAATGCACGCTCGACCATCAGCCAGGTGAAGGGTGGCTCGAACCAGCGGAACGCCAGGGTCAGCAGCGCCGGGATTCCCACCCCGACGAATGCCAGGCCAAGTGCAATCCGCCACCACCACCGTCGCTTGGGCCGAGCAGGCGCGCCAGGTGCCCTGGAAGCGTGCTCTTTCTCAGCAAGACGCGGCGCGCCTTGGGCCGAAGCGTCGAAGGACTGCCGATCGGCCTGTCCCTCGACGGGGGGATCGGTTGCTGCAGCGGCGTCAGGCCCCGAATTGTCCGGCCCTGCATGCTCGGGCCGGGGCGCGCTGGCGGGATGGGGATCGTCCGGGGTCACGGACATGTCCACTCCTCGCGCACGACCGCCTCCGCCTCAGTGCCCAGATGACGCTCGCGCAATGCCGCGATGCGGGCCTGGGGCGCAAGCCTGCGCAGTGCCCACACTGCCGCCCCCCGCACGCTTGCATCCGGGTCGCACAACAGGGCCTCGACGCGGGAGAGAAGCGACGCATCACGGGAATTGCCGGCCGCAATCAGCACATTGCGAACCAGGCGCGCCCGCCCGATGCGCCGGATCGCCGTTGCGCGAAATCGCTGCCGGAAGGTCTCCTCGTCCAGCTCGAGCAGGGCGGCCAGGGACGGCGCTTCTTCGCGGGACGCAAGGGCCGTCTCGCTCGCGACCTGCGCGAACTTGTTCCACGGGCACACCGCCAGGCAGTCGTCACAGCCATAGATTCGGTTGCCCATCGCGGCCCGGAACTCGGTCGGGATGGGCCCCTCATGCTCGATCGTCAGATACGAGATGCAGCGCCTGGCATCCAGGACATAGGGCGCAGGGAACGCCCTGGTCGGACAGATGTCGAGGCAGGCGGTGCATCGTCCGCAATGATCGACCTCGGGTGCATCGGGCCGAAGGTCCAGATCGGTCAGGATCGAGCCCAGAAACAGCCAGGACCCATGCCCCCGCGACACCAGATTGGTGTGCTTGCCCTGCCAGCCCAACCCCGCCCGCTGGGCCAGCGGCTTTTCCATGAGCGGCGCGGTGTCCACGAACACCTTGACCTCGGCCCCGCTCACCCGCGCGATTTCGCCTGCCGCAGCCTTCAGGCGTTTCTTCAACACACGATGGTAATCCTCATCCTGCGCATAGACCGAGATTGCCGCACGGTCGGTGTGTTCCAAAGCCTTCAGCGGGTCGGTGCTGGGCCCATAGTTCAGCGCGGTGACGATGGCGGTGCGGGCCTCGGCCCACATGGCGGTGGGGTGCTTGCGCCGCTCAAAGGTCTCGGCGATCCAGCCCATGCTGCCGTGATGTTCGGCGGCCAGCCAGGCGGCAAGGCGCTCGCCAGCGTCCCACGCCTGGTCAGCGCGAGCAATCCGCACCGAATCAAAGCCTGCATCCAGCGTGACCGACCGCACCCATTCGCTCGGGTCTGCCCGAAAGGCCGAAAGGGCCCGAGCGCGCTCGGCCTTCATGAGGTGCGCGAGGGGTCGCGCACGAGCGGCGTCGTCACCGCCCGGCTGCCGGCATCCGCAGGGTCTGGCCGATGAAGATCAGGTCCGGATCCGCAATGCCCGGGTTGAGGCGGACGATTTCTCCGAACCGCGCCCCGTCACCCAGATGGCGCTCGGCAAGGCGCCACAGATTGTCGCCCCCCTGCACCACATAGTCGCCTGCTGGCGTGATCGACAGGCGCGCGGGCGGCGCGGCACCAGGACGCACATCGGTTGCTCCCTCGGCAAAGCGGGCTGAAACGCGGGGCCGGGGCGCGGCGTCCGTCGCTGCGACACTGCCGTCGGTCACCGCCGGGGGGGTCAGGGCAATCGGACTGTCGGGCTCGTTTGCCACAGCGCGCGGCAGGGGCGCCGGTGCAGGCGCCGCGATCGGCGGGGCGGATACTGCGGGGGCAGCGGCCAACGGTGGTGCGACTGTCGCGGATGGCTCGGCAGCGTTGCCTGCGACCGTCGTCGCGGGCGCGGTCGGGGCCACTTCAAGCGTTCCGGAAAGCGGTCCGCTGGAACTCAGCTCGCCACCGCGCGGTGAGAGGCCAGCAGCGGCAGCGGCCCCGCCTGCGCCTGCGCCGGTGGGGTCTGGTCCGAGAGCGTCGCCCGTGGCGCCGGCGGGTTCCGGGCTGCGCGACAGAAGGCCGAGCAGCACCAGCAGCGCGATGATCAAAGCCGCACCGGCCACCAACCAGGCGGCGATGCCTGCGCCGCGGCGCTCGTTGCGCTCCATCGAACGCGACAGCTCGATCAGGCGCGGTTCGGTGCGCCGCTCGACCGCAAGCGGCGCGGGATCGGTGCGGACGGCGGCCGTGCGCGGCTCGATGCCGCCTTCGGCACGCGGAGCCGTGGACAGAGTCTGGGTGGTGGGCGGCGGCAGCGGCGTCTGGGTGGACGCTGCGATGTGCGGCGCCGCGGGGTCCTCGCGGGCGCCAAGAGCTGCCGCACCCAGGCCAGCCGCGGCGACGGCCGCGGCGGGGGCGGACATCGGCCCGTCCGGCTCCTGTTGCGCGTCGGTCCGGGCGGTTGGTGCCGGCTCTGGCGCAGGCGCGGTCAACGAAGGTTCGACATGCCGAGCAGCGACCTGTTCGGCCTGTGCCGGCGCGGGCTCGGCCAGGGGGGGCGGGACCGGGGTCGCCGCCGCGGGTGCAAGTTCGGCAAGGCTGGGATTGGGTGTCAGGGTCCAGCCCTGCGCAGTCGCCGGAGCAATCGGCGCAGGATCGGCGGGAGGCGGTGCAAACACGGGTGCGGGCGCCGCACGACCGTGGATTTCTCCGTCGATCGGGTCGCGACCACCGTGAATGTCGTCAAGATCGGCAATCTCGATATGCTCGAATTCGCCATGCGGCTCGTGGCCTTTTTCGATCGTATCAGGCTCCTGGTCCTGATCGTCGCCATACCTCTCGACATGCACGCTTTCGAGTTCGCGTCGGCCAAAAACGCTCATGTCACCCTCCCGCCGCAATGCCAGCGGCAAAGATTAACACCGCACCGCGACCGCGTCACGTCCATCAACGCGCCGGGTTTCAGACACACTCGGCGAACAGGTCATAGGCGTCCGAGCCGGTGACCCGGACCATGCGGCGCTGACCGACACCCAGCCCCTCGCCCGTGACGCGCACGACACCATCCACTTCGGGTGCATCCCACTGCGAGCGCGCGATGGCTCCCGATGCGTCGAGGGCGTCCACCAGCACTTCGATCGTGCGGCCGACCTTGGCGGAAAGCCTGGCGGCCGAGACGTCCTGTGCGTGCATCATCAGCCGGTGAAAGCGTTCGTCCTTGATCTCCTGGGGCACATGACCGGGCAGTTCACGCGAGGCGGCGTGCACGACGTCTTCATAGCGGAATGCAGCGATGCGATCGATTCCCGCCTCGGCGATCCAGTCCAGCAGCAGTTGGAAATCGTCCTCGGTCTCACCGGGAAAGCCGACGATGAACGAGGACCGGATGGCCAGATCCGGGCAGGCCCGCCGCCAGGCCTGAATGCGATCGAGCGTTCGATCGACATTGGCCGGCCGTCGCATCGCCTTGAGGATGCCGGGTGCGGCGTGCTGGAATGGAATGTCAAGATAGGGCAACACCCCGCCCTCTCCCATCAGCGCGATCACCTCGTCCACATGGGGATAGGGGTAGACATAGTGCAGCCTGACCCACGCTCCGAGTGAGCCAAGTGCCCGGGCCAGGTCGAAGAAGCGTGCGCGCACTTCTGTGCCGCGCCATGCGGAAGGCGCGTATTTCAGATCGCGCCCATAGGCCGACGTGTCCTGCGAGACGACCAGCAATTCCTGCACGCCGGCCGCCACCAGTTTTTCGGCCTCGCGCATCACCGCACCGGCCGGCCTCGAGACCAGGTCACCGCGCAGCTTGGGGATGATGCAGAACGAACACCGGTTGTCGCACCCTTCGGCGATCTTCAGCCATGCATAATGCGCCGGGGTGAGCCGCAGCCCGTGCGGGGGGACCAGATCCACGAGTGGATCGTGCATTGGCGGCAGATGCGCGTGCACCGCCTCCATCACCGCGTCGTATTGTTGTGGCCCCGTCACTGCCAGAACGCCGGGATGTTCGGCCGTAATGACCTCGGCCTCCGCGCCGAGGCAGCCGGTGACAATGACACGGCCGTTCTCGGCCAGCGCCTCGCCGATCGCGTCGAGGCTCTCGCGCCTGGCACTGTCCAGGAATCCGCAGGTGTTGACCAGCACCAGGTCCGCGCCCGCATAGTCTCCAGAGAGCCGATACCCCTCCTGACGCAACCGCGTCAGGATGCGCTCGGAATCGACCGTGGCCTTTGGACAGCCAAGCGAGACAATGCCGACCCTCGGCGCAGGACGAATTTCACGGACGTTCATGGCGACGCCTTAGCGAACTCGCACGCCTCTCGCAAAATCGGGGTTGCAGCCCCGCCCGGTCACCCGCCCAGCGCCCCGAGCGACAGTATCGCGTGGATGATTGCCGGCGGCAGCATCAGCGAAGCGGCGACGATGTCGACGCGGCAGAAACGCGCAAAGGCACCCAGTGCGGCCATCGCGGTGATCAGCCCTGCCCCGCCGATCAGCAAGAGAGGCGCGCCGGTCGCGGCCAGTATGGTCGCCAGCACCATGAGCGCCACGACCGCCGACCACACCACAAGGACATGCCCGCGCTGGGGAACGCCGACAGGCTCGCGCGCGACCCGCCATCCCGCCCATCCTGCAATCCCGAGCGCGGAAAGATGCCATACCGCGACCACCCCATCGGGCCAGCCTGCCAGCGCCCATGCGCCGGCCGCAAGAAACGCGGGCGAGCAGGCCAGCGTTTCCGCAACGCCGGCGGGCCAACGGCGGGTGGGATCCGGTATGTCTGCGGGCTGAAGGGGCATGGCAGAGGTAACTCGGGGTTAACGAACCCCGGCACAAGTGACCGCATGCGCATCGAAGGACCATCGAGGCCCTCAGGCACCGGACCCGCATCGCGCGCGTCGGCACCGCAGGGGTTTGCGCTTCCGGCAGCCGGTGGCGTCGCGGCCCCGCGTGCACCGGCCGCACCTTCACCTGCGACAGCGCTTGCATCCCTTGATTCCGTGCTCGCCCTGCAGGGAGGGGCGGAGGGTCCGGCAGAGAGGCGTCGTCGCCAGGCCCGTCGCGGGCTGGAAATGCTGGCCGGCCTTGACCGGCTGCGGGTGGGACTGCTCGAGGGGGGGGTCTCCCGTCAGGGGCTCGATGCCTTGCGACGTCAGCTTGGCGAAGCCGAGGCCAGCGGCGACCCTGCGCTCGACGCCATCCTGGCGGACCTCGACCTGCGCACAGCGGTCGAGCTTGCCAAGCTGGAGCGCCGCCCGGCGCCGCCAGCCCGCTGACGGCCACGCAGCGGATACCTGCTTTCCCCGACAATAGTGATTGAAACGCCTTCTGAACCTCCCTATAGCGCGGCCAAAGCACGCCCTCAGCGTGCGGGTGCAACGAAAGGCGCGCCGATGAACGGTGTCGTGGTGAGTCTTCCCGAAGGCTATCATCCCTCCGATGACGAGCCGTTCATGAATGAGAGGCAGCGCGAGTACTTTCGCCGCAAGCTTTTCGACTGGAAAGCCGAAATACTCGCCGAGAGTCGCGAAACCATCAGCAGCCTCCAGACCGAAACCGTCGCGCTGGCCGATATTGCCGACCGCGCGATGTCCGAAACCGATCGCTCGATTGAGTTGCGAACCCGCGATCGCCAGCGAAAGCTGATCACCAAGATCGACGAGGCGCTGCGGCGAATCGACGATGGCTCGTACGGATATTGCGAAGAAACCGGCGAGCCGATTTCCCTGGCGCGCCTCGATGCGCGGCCGATTGCCACCATGACCGTCGAGGCGCAGGAGCGGCACGAACGCCGTGAGCGCGTACACCGCGACGACTGAACGCCCTCCGGAGACACATCCCAATGACATTTGACCGCTCGGTCCCTGCGGCCGCCGCCGCGCTCGCTGCTGCCTTGCTTGGGGCCGTGTGCGCGCCGGCAGCGCTTGCCGACGAACCGCCGCGCGCTTCCATTGCGGCCGCGGCCCCGGGCGTGGCCGCCGTGGAATGCACCTGGACAAGGCTTCCCGATGAAACGCGCATGTCGCTTGTGCAACCGACGGTCGACATCGAAAATCAGCACGAGGACAACACCACGCCGACCGACATCAGCGGCACCATCAAGGGGATCGATTTTCCGACCCTTCACGGCATCGCCGCAGCCTGCATCGCCGAGTCCGGCATCCAGAATGCGTCACCCGATGCCCCGCTTTTCCTGATCGAGAGCTTGCCGACCCGCGGCATCCTCGATCGCGTTCGAACCCTCTACGCGGAAACCGGTGGAAACGCCGAGGCAGAGACGGTCGGGCTCGAAGCGCTTCAGCCCGCGCGCCGCGTCGACATCGGCGATACCTTTGCGCAGACACCGGCCGGCACGGCTGTCCAGATCGGGCGTGACTGGCTCAGGTCGATCGGCTCGGCGATGCGGCCCGCCATCCGGGCGATGGGTATCCCCAACAGCGAGGGTCCGGTGCTGCGTCGGGCATCGGGCCTGGTGTCGTTTGCTCTGATGCGCCGGGCGGAAATCGAGGGACGGGCGCGGTGTTTCATCGTCGATCGTGTCCAGCGCTGTGCAGCGCCCTCGTGGGCGGCACGCTGGCGTGAGTCGCACGCCGGCCACGCGCCGCCGCCCGCTGCGCCCACCGCCTAGACCTCCGCGCGCCCGGCAGCCGGTGTCTTGTCGCGAAAGCGGCAGATGTCGGCGATGGGGCAGACCGGGCACCTTGGCTTGCGGGCAACACACACATAACGCCCGTGCAGGATGAGCCAGTGGTGCGCGCCCATCGCAAAGGGCGCAGGGGTGACGGCTTCCAGCACGGCTTCCACCTTGTCCGGCGTTGAACCCGGCGCCAGACCCGTGCGGTTGCTGACGCGGAAGATGTGGGTATCGACGGCCATGGTGGGCTGACCGAAGGCCTCGTTCAGAACCACATTGGCTGTCTTGCGACCGACACCGGGCAATGCTGTCAGCGCGTCGCGATCCGCCGGAACCACGCCGCCATGACGCTCGATCAGGAGGCGCGACAGTTCGACCACGTTCTTGGCCTTGTTACGGAACAGTCCGAGCGTCCGGATATGATGTTCGACACGGTCCTGGCCCAGCGCAACCATGGCCGCGGGGGTCGACGCTTCCTGAAACAGGGCGGCGGTGGCGCGATTGACGCCCTTGTCGGTCGACTGCGCCGAGAGGGTCACTGCCACCAGCAGCGTATAGGGATCATGATAGGCCAACTCGGTCCGCGGTTCGGGCAGGTCGGCGGCAAGGCGCGCATAGAGCGTCTGGATTTCGGTGCGTGTCAGGCGCGATCTTGGCTGCGTCGCGCGCCGAGGGGACTTCTTGGAGCGGGGTTCGACAGCAGGCATCCGCGCTCGCTGTCGCGCAGCGCACCCTGTGTCAATCCGGCGCTGATGCAGGGTCTGGATTCAGACAGCACGGGGGATAAAGGTCGCCGGTGATGGGACCGCGGATCGAACGCATCGACACGCCGCCACCGCCGGCCAGGGGGCCGCTTCTGATGGATGCGGAGCTCGCACCCAGCCAGAGCCTGCGCCCGCGCACCTTCCTGATCCTGTTCTGCATCCTGGCGGCCGCTCTTGCCTGCCTGTCACTGGTGTTCGTTGCGCAGGGGCTGTGGCCGGTGGCGGGCTTTCTGGGGCTCGATCTGCTGCTGGTCTGGATCGCCTTCCGGATATCCTATCGCAATGCGCGCCTGCGCGAGCACGTTCAGGTCAGCGCCGAGCGCGTGCATGTCTGGCGCGAGGTTCCGGGAAAACCGACGCAGCACTTCGTTGTCAGTCCGACCTGGGCGCGTGTCGAACTCAGCGGCGAAGGCATGGATCCGCGCGGCCTGCGCCTCACCGCCGGCGGCCGCCGCCTCGTGCTGGCCAGCTTCCTCTCACCCCCCGAGCGCCGCGCCTTTGCCGACGCGCTGGGCCAGGCCCTGCGAGCAGCAAGCCGCGCGACCGCCTCGCCCTGACATCTCGTTCATCAGCCGTTGTGGCAGAGCGTGCTGACGTGGGCGTGAGTGGGAGGGTCGAGGATGATGGCCATAAGGCGAACGTTTCGGGCAGGATTGCTGATCGGGATTGCGGGACTGGGCAGCGCCTGCGCCAGCGTTCCGGCAAGCATGCCGCCACCGCCATTGACCGCCGAGGAGATCGCGGCGCGTGACGCCAGGCTGGCCATCGAGCGTCGCGCCCGTGAACCCCAGGACTGGGCGCGCGCCCTCAGCCGTAACACCCCCCAGGCGTTCGAGGCGTACATCGCCGAACATCCCGATGGCATGAACCTGTCGGCCGCCACGGCGCGGATCCAGGGCCTGGTGACCGCAGACGCCGCGGCATGGCGTGATGCACGCCGGGTGAACACGCGCCAGGCGTTCGAACGCTATCTCGAGGATTATCCCTGGGGCGCCCACACGGCCACCGCGCGCGAGCGCATTCGCGAGCTGCGGCTGGCCGCAACGCCGCAGGCCGAGAAGGACGCCTTTGCACGGGCGTTCGAACTGGATACCCGCCGGGTCTATCTCGCCTTCCTCGCCCGCTATCCCGACAGCGTCTTCCAGCCCGATGTCGAGGCGGCCCTCCGCGCGCTCGACGAAGCCGAGGACACGTTCTGGCAGGAAGCCCGTGATGCGGGGTCGGTTGCCGCCCTTCGCGCCTATCTCGATCGCTGGCCCGATGGTCGCTACACCACCGAGGCGCTGCGCCGGATCGGACAGATCGAACGCCGGATCGAGGATGATTGGGCGTTCGCCCGACGCACCCACGACTGGCGGGTCTATGACCGTTTTTTGAACGATTGGCCGGACAGTCGCTATCATTGGGACGCGCGGCGCAGCTATCGGGCGCTGCGCGAGGCGGACCGTCGCGATTTCGAATGGGCGCTGCGGCTGAATACCATCGCGGCGTTCAACGAATATCGGCGGCGCTGGCCGCGTGGCGAATTCGAACGTGAGGCGCGCCAGCGCATCGCAGAGATCGAACGGCGAATCCTGGCCGAGCA
>DBAV01000191.1:5908-6101 GCA_002291875.1 Hyphomonadaceae bacterium UBA1001 | reverse complement strand
TGGCGCTGGTGCTGACCTTCATCCCGGTCGTGGGCAGCGTGATCGCCTTCTTCGGGGCGATGGATGTGTGGAACTGGGCGCCCTGGCTTGCGGCCCTGGTGTTCCTGACCGTGCCCGTCATCGTGACCGTGGGCGCCATCACCCGCTTCCTCCGCCGCCGCTGACACCAATCCCCGTCATCCCGGAACCGGTG
>DBAV01000191.1:0-5506 GCA_002291875.1 Hyphomonadaceae bacterium UBA1001 | reverse complement strand
CGGGGCGGGGTCAGGGGCCTGCGCGCGCCACCAGGGCCAGGATGTCGGCGCCGAAGGCGCGGACCTTGGCGGGGCCCATGCCGCGCACGGCCAGCAGCCCCTCCTCGTCGTGCGGGCGGGCGGAGGCGATCGCGACCAGTGTCTCGTCGGCCAGCACGGTGTAGGCCGGCGCGCGACGGGTGCGGGCGGTGTCGAGGCGCCATGCCCGCAGCGCCGACACCAGCCCCTCATCACCCCGCTTTGGCACGGCGCGGACCGCCGGTGCGCGCCCCTGTGACGGCGTGCGTGCCGTGTCGGCCAGCGTCAGGGGCGTCCGGTCGGGATCGGCCAGCCAAGCTCGCCCGCGCGGGGTCAGCGCCAGCGTCCGGAATCCGTCGGCATCGGTCGCCAGCAGACGCTGGGCCACCAGCGCGCGAAACACGAGCTGCCAGGTCTTGACCTCGTGCGCGCGGCCGCTGCCGAATGCCGGAAGGCCCACCAGTCCGCGCGCACGCGTGGTTTCGGTGTCCGCCCCGCGCAGCCCCTCGGCATAGGCCACCGCGCCCAGCGGACGTGGTGCCTGCTGCACCATCTCCAGCGCCAGCCGGGCCAGTTCGGTGACGTCGGTATGCGCGGGCGGCTCGGCGCAGACGTCGCAATTGCCGCAGGCAGGGCTGTCCTCGCCGAAATACGACAGCAGGACCTGACGCCGGCAGGCGCCCGCCTCGGCGAAGGCCACCAGGGCGTCCAGCTTTTCCTTTTCCACGCGCTGGCGTTCGGCTGGCTTGGACGGCTCGCCGATCATCCTGGTGCGCGTGGCGATGTCTGCGGGCGCAAACAGCAGCACCGCCTCGGCCGCCAGGCCATCGCGTCCGGCGCGCCCGATCTCCTGATAGTACGCCTCGAGCGAGCCGGGCAGGTCGGCATGGATCACCAGGCGCACATCCGCCTTGTCCACGCCCATGCCGAAGGCGATGGTCGCCACCATCACCACGCCCGGTTCGGCCAGAAAGGTTTCCAGCGCGCGGGTCTTGTGTTCGGCCGGCTTGTCGGCGTGAAACGCCATCGCCCGCACGCCGCGCTCGCACAGAGCAATGGCGGTCTCGTCGACCGAGCGGCGCGACAGGCGGTAGATGATGGCGCTGGCGCCCGGGACGGCGCGCAGCAATTCGTGGATCTGGGCCACCACATCGCGCTGGCGCGGGCGGACCTGGATGCGGATGTTCGGCCGGTCAAAGCCCGACACGAAGCATTCGACATCCCCGCCGAACAGGCGATCGGTGATTTCGGCGCGGGTGCGCGCGTCGGCGGTGGCGGTCAGGGCTGCGATGGGCGTGCCCGGAAACGCTGCGCGCAGCTCGCCCAGCTGGCGGTATTCGGGCCGGAAATCATGGCCCCACTGGCTCATGCAGTGGGCCTCGTCGATGGCGATCAGGCCGGGGCGCAGGCGCTGGAGCGCGGGCACCATGCGGCCGTTGAACAGCCGCTCGGGCGACAGATAGAGGATGCGCGAGGTGCCGGCCCGCACCCGGTTCCAGCTGTCGAGATTCTGCTCATAGCTGCGGCCCGAATGGATCGCCTCGGCCGGCACGCCGTCCAGCCGCAGTCCGGCCACCTGGTCCTCCATCAGGGCCAGCAGCGGCGACACCACCACCAGCAGCCCCTCGCGGGCCAGCCCGGCGACCTGATAGATCAGCGACTTGCCGCCCCCCGTCGGCATGATCGCAAAAACGTGCCGACCCGCGATCAGGGCGTCGACCGGTGCCTCTTGGCCGGGTCGGAAGGCATCAAAGCCGAACGTGCCGCGCAGCACCTCCAGCTTGCGGGCCTGGGCCTGGGGCGTCAGCAGCATGATCCGCGAGTGGGCCGGGGGCCCGGCCCCGTCAAGGCGCGCTGCGCACCGGCACGGTGCCGCGGGTGACCCAGCGCAGCACGCGCTCGCACGGGCCCACGCCGAACATGCGTACCCAGGCCGCCACGGCCAGCGCGGACAACAGGAATACCCCGGCGCCGGTCGCGATGATCGCCGCCGAACCGAACTGGCCCCACAGCCCCAGTCCGTGGCCGTTGAAGATCCACGATGCGATGAGGTTCTGCAGCAGATAGGCGCTCAGCGAGGCCGATCCTGCCAGCATCAGCCAGCGCGGGGCAAAGCGCGACCGCGCCAGCCGCACGATGGCCACCATCCACACGGCCGACAGCAGGGGCGCGGTCAGGGTGGTCAGCGCGACGGCCAGCATCTGCGCCCCCAGCGAGTCATGCTGGACCTGGATCCAGCCGGCCCCGACATTCGGACCCAGGCCGAGCACCAGCAGCACGGGCCAGCGGCGCTCGAGCCACGCCATCGCCGGATGCCCGGCGGCAAAGAGGTCTTCCCTCGCCGCCGCCGCGCCGATTGCAAAGGCCGCCAGGATGGCCGGCAGCAGGAAAATGATCCAGACACCATAGACCGCCTGCCATTCGTCGATGCGCGCGACCGCCTGCTCGAGAAAAGTCCCCAGCATCGCCGGATCGTTGGGGGATGGGGCCTCGCGGACATCGCCGGCGGCCAGCCCGAAGAGCGCGAAAACCGCCGCCTGCGACAGGGTCATCGTGATCGCGAGCGCCACCAGCGCACGCGTTGGCGCATTCAGGAACATCAGCATGACCACGCCCGCCAGCGCATAGGGAATCAGGATGTCGCCGATGAAGAGAAAGGCGGCGTTCGCCATGCCGAACACCAGCAGGCCCGCCATCCGGCGCAGCAGGCGCGCTTGGGCGTCCGCACCGTCCCGCCGCGCCGCCTCCGCCTGGACCACCATGCCCCACCCGAACATGAAGGCGAATAGCAGATAGAACTTGCCCTCGAGCAGGGCGGCCGTGAACAGCGCGGCGGCAAGGTCGGCGCTGTCGCGCACCACCGGCACCAGATGCCAGGGCCCGGCGAACACCGGCATGTTGACCAGCGCGATCCCCAGCAGCGCCACCCCGCGCACCATGTCCGCCTCGGGGGCGCGGGGAGTATGCCCGGATGGCGTCATTCGGCGTCTGTTGCTGCTGGCTGAGGGGTGGGGGGCCAGTGGGTCCAGGTCGGCAGGGCCGGGGCGTCGGTGACATAGTGGGCGGTGCCGAACGGCGTGGCGTCCATCGAATTGGCGCCCTGCACGTGCGCGGCCAGCACGAACAGCATCAGCGCATCCGACGCAAAGCGCCCGCCCGGCTGGGCATCGGGGCCCGCCTCGGCGATCGCGTCCGCCAGCTTGCCCGAGTCGTCGGCCGCCAGGTCCGTGCGCCCGGGGCCACCGCGCTCGACAATGCCGAACAGCTTGGCGGCGTCGCCGGGCCGCGCCGAAACCCAATAGCGGTCCTCGACCAGCAGCGGCCAGCGCCCGCGGCCCGCAATCCACCGCGCCACGTCGTCAAACGCCTTGCCGGGGGGAAAGGCGATGGCGAGGGTGGTCGGACGCGGGCCCCGCGGCGCCCTCCTGCCGAACAGCGACAGCATCCATATCTCCTTGCCTGCCCGGCCGGGTTGGCACAGCAGCGCCGCCCGCACCAGAGCGCAGCCCGCAATGCACCTGACACGCGAAAAAATTTCCGCCCCCTCTTGTGACCGCAGGTACAGCTACTTAAGTGATGGATACAGGCGGGGTGAATGTGGCCGACTTCGGTCCGCGCCATGTTCTCCCGCCCGAAAACCCCCTTTGGATCAACGCGACCGCCGCCGAGGCGGTGGACATGACGCGGCGCGACCGCGCGCGAGAGAGGCTGCCATGGACCTGTCTGTTTCGAACGAAATCCTGTCGCTTGCAGGCGCCTTTGCGGCCGGCGCCGCAGCCGCCCTCGGCGGTACCGCCCTGGCAACGGTGTTCGCACGCGGGGCCGAACAGCGGGCGCTGCGCCTGGCGCGCGCCACCGCCGCGGCGCGGGCCGAGGCGTTCGAGCAAGCCAACAGCCGCATTGCGACCGAGATCGAGCGCCTGCGTGCCGAGCTGACGGCCGCGTGCCAGGAACGTCTCGCCCAGCTCGACACACAGGTCCAGCTCAGCCGCTTTTCCGCGCTCGCAGCGCGCGTTCATGCCGCGGACGGTTACAACGATGACGAACGCGATGCGTTGAAGGCCCTTGCGCTGGACCTGCGGACCAAGCCGGGAATGATGGCCTCGCACGACTTTCGCCTCGCCCTGCGCCAGACGCTGCAAAGTTTCGACGCCGCAGGTCTGGATGTTCAGGTCGATGAACTGCATGCCGCCTATGGCGACGCGCTCGAAACCGAGTTCGGGCTGACCCTGCCCGTCTTCCTGAGTGTCGCCTATCGCGTCCTGGGCGAGCCGTGCACCAGCGCAGAGGACCAAGGCCGCTTCCTGCACCTGGCGGCGACCCTGCGCCGTCAGCGTCGTCACGAAGACGCCCTGCCCTATGTGCTGGCAGCGGTGAATTCGGGCCTGCTGACCCACGTCCAGGCCCCGACCGTCGAGGACCTGGCGGTCGATTTCCGCCACTTCGATGCTGGCGAACGCCACCGCTGCGTCAGCCTGATCGAGCGCCACGCCACGCGCGAGCACAAGACACCGCGGATCGAACGTCTGGCCAAGGCCTTCCAGAAGCTGCGCGCCGATCACGGCACGACCTTCACCGAATGGCAGGAAAGCGACGCCGACAAGAAGCTGCTCGCCCTGAACTAGGGATCTGCCCCGCACACTTGGGTCGTCCACCATCAACCTCACGAGCCGTCATCCTGGGCCGATGCGCCAGCATCGGACCCGGGGCTCAGCCCGCGCTCTTAGTTGTTCAGTTTGCAAACTTACGTGCCGTCATCCCGGGCCGGTGCGCAGCATCGGACCCGGGACCCAACCCCCACGCTATCGGAATGCATCCGGCTCGTGCTGAGCTTGGCCAGGGATGACGGTTGGTTGTTTGAAGCTCTCGTGCGGTCAGCGCCGCGGTCGGCGCTTGCCGCCGCGTGAGCCGGGCTTGCCGCCGCCACCCCAGCGGCTGGCGCGCTGGAAGGATTGCTCGACCGCCTCGCGCACCTCCGACTGGCGCACCAGAGGGTCGTCGGCAATCGCAAGGTCGGTCGCCTCCAGCCGCTTGATCTCGTCGCGCAGGCGCGCGGCTTCCTCGAATTCCAGGTTCGCCGCCGCCTCGCGCATGCGCTTTTCCATGTCGGCCAGCACCGCCCGCAGATTGTGCCCGACATAGGCCTGGCGTTCCTCGTGCATCGCGCCGACGCCCACCGTCACGCGGTCGTTCTCGTAGACGCTGTCCAGGATGTCGGCGATGTTCGAGCGGACCGACTGCGGGGTGATGCCGTTGGCCTCGTTGTAGGCCTTCTGCTTGTCGCGTCGGCGGTCGGTCTCGGCGATCGCGCGCTCCATCGAGCCGGTCATGCGGTCGGCATAAAGGATCACCCGGCCGTCCACATTGCGCGCCGCACGCCCGATGGTCTGCACCAGCGAAGTCTCAGATCGCAGGAAGCCCTCCTTGTCCGCATCCAGGATCGCCACGAATCCGCACTCGGGGATATCGAGGCCCTCGCGCAGCAGGT